>JAQVUX010000005.1:0-108447 GCA_028699255.1 Candidatus Omnitrophota bacterium
CCTGCCGCGCCGTAAACTTCCCCGTATCGATAACATGATCGGATTTCGCGTACAACGGAGCGCGCTTAGCAAGAAGCATGCGTATTTTGAGTTTCGGATCCTCGTCGTTGAGGAGCGGACGGTGTTTATACTTCTTCGTGCGCTCCATCACTGTCCCTTCGTCGGCAGTAAGGCAGATGACGATACCCGCCGCCTTCAGGTTGACGAGGTTCTCTTCCCGTATGACGACCCCGCCGCCGGTATCGATCACGAGCCCATCCTGCCCGGAGACTTCGCGGACAACCTGGCTTTCGATATCGCGGAAATAGTCCTCGCCCTCCTCGGTAAATATCTCATTTATGGTGCGCTTCTCGCGCTTTTCTATGAGATCATCGATAGAGACGTAACGCATGCCAAGTTTATCGGCAAGCTGTATCGCTATCGTGGTCTTCCCTGTGCCCATGAATCCGATCAGAACTATATTTTTCATTAAATTTTCCTGACCTGCTCCATATATCCGCGATAATTGCGTTTAATCTCTGTAATCGAATCGCCGCTGAACTTCTCGATGAACGCGTTGGCGACCGCGACAGCCACTACGGCCTCGCCCACCACGCCCGCCGCGGGAACCGCGCAGACATCACTACGCTCCACCGTCGCTTTGAATGCCTTCTTCGTCTTTATATTGACGCTGACCAGAGGCTTCTTAAGTGTGGCTATCGGCTTCATGGCCGCGTGTATCATGATATCTTCGCCATTCGTCATGCCGCCCTCAATCCCACCGGCATTATTCGTCTTTCTGTAAAAGCCGCGCGCCTTCGAGTAAAATATTTCATCGTGGACAGCTGAGCCGCGACGCTCGGCGGTTCTAAAACCTTCGCCGAACCCAACCGCTTTGATCGCCTGTATCGACATGACAGCGCCGGCAAGAATGCTGTCGAGCCGCCTATCGTGCTGGGTATGACTGCCGAGTCCGGGCGGAACGCCGTTGACGACGACCTCAAAAATTCCTCCGAGGGTATCGCCGGAGGCCATCGCCATGTCGATATCCTTGCACATAAGCCGCGACGCCGCGGGATCGGCGCACCGCACCGCCGACTTTTCAGAAAGCGTAACGATCTGCGAAAACCCCAGGCTGTTGGGGCGCGACTGGACATTCCCGATCGCGGTAACGTGGCTCGTTACACGAATGCCGAATTCGGCCAAAAGTAGCTTGCAGACAGCCCCCACACCGACTCTCGAAACGGTCTCCCTCGCGCTCGCGCGTTCCAGGACATTGCGCATATCCTCGAAATCATACTTCATCGCACCCGCAAGATCCGCGTGCCCGGGACGCGGATGCAGGATCACTGGTAGTTCCTCTATGGACTGGTCGACATTCTCTATCATAAGCGATATGGGACTGCCTATAGTGCGCGAGCGCCGCAGGCCGGAGAGTATCTGTATCTTGTCCGCCTCGATCTTCATGCGTCCGCCCCGGCCATAGCCGGCCATCCGCCGCGCGAGCTCCCGGTTTATAACTGCTTCGTCAACCTTCAGCCCCGCCGGCATCCCGTCTAAGATCGCGAGCATACACTTTCCGTGTGACTCACCGCTTGTAAGATAGCGCAACATAGTCATCTCCCATGTCTTATAGATAACCTTCTGTCAACCGCGTAGGTAACCTGCGCGGTTGACGCGGTTATCTCAGGTTAAATTATCCCGCCGAAAAACATACTCAGTATCTGATTTCCGAAAAATATCGCTATTATCACCGCCAGCGAAAGGAACGGGCCGTATGGTATCGTTTCGGCGCCGCTCCGGATCTTGGAAATAATTCCCGGTATTACTCCGAGAAACGGCGCTATGAAAAACGTCAGCAGTACCAGTTTTAATCCGATGATCGAGCCTACAAACGCCATCAATTTCACGTCGCCGCCGCCCATCGCCTCTTTCTTAAACATAACTTTGCCGGCAACGCCCAGAAGATATATGCTCCCGCCTCCGGCGACAGCGCCTATAACCGAATTAAGGAGCGCCTTCATCCTGGCGGCCTCGCCAAGTATCGACGGGAACGCGAACGCCAGCGCAAGCCCAACCACTGCTCCGCCTATCGATATTTCGTCAGGTATCTCCTGTATCTCAAAATCAACGAATGTCGCGACGACTAATCCGCACGACATTACGGAATATGCCAAAAATTTAGCGGTAACGCCGAATTTCAAGAATAGCGCCGCGAGTAAAATCGCCGTCACCATCTCGACGATCGGGTACCTGAAAGATATCTTTGTCTTGCAAAACCTGCATTTCCCGCCCAGAACGATAAAGCTTACGACCGGGATATTGTCGTACCAGGCTATATCCTTTTCGCACGCCGGGCAATGGGACGCCGGGAATACGATGGACTTACCCTTCGGCATCCTGTACATGCAGACATTCAGAAAGCTTCCGATAAGCAAACCGAAGATAAACACAAAAACCGTTGTTAATATATACATCTGGCTCCTGTTACTTACTACCTACTGCTCGAGCTGATTCTCTCAGAGCTTCTTTGAGCGCCTTCCTCATCACACCGACCGGCGCCTTCGCCCCAGTCCATATCTCGAAAGCTATCGCCCCCTGATACAGAAGCATCCCCAGCCCCGTGGACGCGTGCAGTTTCAGCCGCGTCGCTTCTTTGACGAGCTGGGTCGACGGACGGTTATACACGAGGTCATAGACGTACTGCCCACGCCGCAGTAACGCCGTATCTACCGGCGACGGATCCGCATCCTTCATCCCGACCGGAGTCGTGTTGACCACAAGGGCCGAACATTTAAGCGCGTCGTTATACTCACCCCGCTCCACGACGACGAGCCGCGCCGGGTCGTAATATTTCCCATAATGCGCTTTTAGATCTCTGGTCTTCGTCCTGTCCACATCGAATACGTATATCTTTTTAGGGCCGTTGCCCAGATACATAATGCACGCGTGCGCCGCTCCGCCGGCACCTAAGAAAAACGCGGTTTTACCTTCCGGCTCGAACCCCAGATCCTCGACCAGCGACCGGTAAAATCCCGGGCCATCCGTATTGTAACCGCAAATAGACCCGTCCCCGGCGACCTTTACGGTATTGACAGCGCCGAGCCGCCTGGCATTCTCGTCGAGAGAGCCGGCGCGTTCGATATATTCCTTTGCTTTTATCTTATGGGGGACCGTTACGTTGAATCCGGAGATATTTACGGCGGGGGCATCCTTTAAAAAATCGTTCAGTTTTTCCGGCTCGACATCATAGAGAAGATATTCGGCGTCTATGCCAAGCGCGTGAAAGGCCGCGCCCTGCATAGCGGGCGAAAGCGAATGCCGGACGGGATGGCCGATAATTCCGTATTTTAATTTTGCCATTTACTGTCTTTTGTAAACGAGCTTATTTGCGGCGCTTAAATACGCCTTAACACTGGCTTCGATAATATCGGTAGATGCGCCGCGGCCGGAGACAATATTGCCCTTCGACGATATCTTAATCAAAACCTCGCCTAACGCGTCCTTACCGCTCGTGACACTCCGTATTTGATAGTCGAGTAGCTTGCCGGTCAGGCCGGTGATCTTATCAATCGCCTTGTAACAGGCGTCGACAGGGCCGTCCCCGCTCGAGGATGCCTCGAGTATTTTGTTATCGAATTTCAATTTTATGCTGGCGGTGGGCTTCACCTGGTCGCCGGACGAGATATAAAAATGCGCCAACCGGAACTTCTCCGGCATACGCGATATCTCCTCGTCCACGATAGCTTCGAGATCCTCGTCGAAGACTTCCTTCTTCTTATCTGCCAGGTTCTTGAACCGGTCGAACGCCACCTCTATCTGCTCTTTATTCAGGGTGAATCCGAGCTTCTTCAGTTGTTCCGCAAAGGCGTGCCTGCCGGAATGCTTGCCCAGCACAAAACGTGTCTCCTCGAATCCGACATCTTCGGGCCGCATTATCTCGTAGGTCGTCCTCTCCTTCATGACACCGTCCTGATGTATGCCGGACTCGTGGCTGAAGGCATTTGAACCGACGATCGCTTTATTAGCCTGCACGGCCATGCCGGTCAATTTCGACACCATCCGGCTCGTCTTGTATAATTCTGTAGTTTTGATGCCGGTGGTCATGCCTTTAAATATATCGTTTCGCGTCTTTATAGCCATGACGATCTCTTCTAAGGAAGCGTTGCCGGCCCTCTCGCCCAGGCCGTTTATCGTGCATTCTATCTGCCCGGCGCCATTCAACACGGCTGAGAGTGAATTAGCCACACCCAGCCCCAGGTCGTTATGGCAATGGACGCTAATAACGCACTTTTCGATATTCGGCACATTATTCTTTAAGCCTTTGATTATCTCTGCAAATTCGAACGGCGTCGTGTAACCGACCGTATCGGGAATATTCATCGTCGTAGCTCCGGCGTCTATAGCCGCCTCGACTACTTTACACAAAAATCCGATATCGGTTCGCGAAGCGTCTTCTGCGGAAAACTCGATGTCGCGGCATTTACGGCGGGCGTATTTCACGCTCGCGACCGCCAACTTTAATATCTCATCCTCGGCCTTCTTTAATTTATACTTCATGTGTATCTTCGAGGTCGCCAGGAAGACGTGGACACGCGGCCGGCCGGATGCCTTCACGGCATCGTAAGCGGCGTCTATATCCTTTTCGATAGCGCGAGCTAAGCCACATATGACAGGCCCCTTCACCTCCCGGGCTACCGCCCGGACACTTTCAAAGTCGCCGGGGCTGGATATGGGAAAACCCGCCTCAATAACGTCGACGCCCAAGACAGCCAGTTGCCTGGCTATCTCGAGCTTCTCGTTAATATTGAGACTGGCGCCCGGCGATTGCTCGCCATCGCGCAGTGTCGTATCGAATATTATTATTTTCTCACTCATAACGCCATCCTGTTATCGAGGTATTCGTGCTTAAGCTACGGCCGAAGCGAAGCACGATGCCGAGATCTTTATTTTTCCATCCATGGCATCATCTTGCGCAGATCCGAACCGACCTTCTCTATCCTGTGGGCGCACTCGCTTTTCAGGATCGAATTATAGTTGGGCCTGCCATCCTCGTTCTCTTTTATCCATTCTCTGGCAAATTTGCCGCTCTTTATCTCTTTGAGTATCTTCTGCATAACCTTACGCGTCTTGTCGGTTATTATTCTCTTGCCACGAGTAATATCGCCGTAGCACGCCGTGTTAGAAACTCTCGAACGCATCCCGCTGATACCTTTTTCCTGTATAAGGTCGGTGATGAGCTTGAGCTCGTGAAGAACCTCGAAATACGCGATCTCCGGCTGATATCCGGCATCGACCAGCGTATCGAATCCCGCTTTAATAAGCTCAGACGCGCCGCCGCATAACACTGCCTGCTCGCCAAAAAGATCCGTCTCAGTCTCCTCTTCAAACGTCGTCTCGATGACACCGGCCCTGGTCCCGCCGATACCTTTCGCGTAAGCGAGCGCGACATTCTTAGCGTTACCCGTCGCGTCCTGATACACGGCCACAAGACATGGAACACCCTTGCCCTCTTCGTACATCCTGCGCACCAACGCGCCCGGGCCCTTCGGAGCGACCATGATAACGTCAATCTTCTTCGACGGCTTTATCTGCTTAAACCTTATGTTAAAACCGTGGGAGAATAAAAGCGCCTTGCCCTTCGTCATGTTCTCCATGATGTCGTTTTTGTACACTTTCGCCTGAACATGGTCCTCGGTCAATATCTGGATCACCTGGGCCTCTTTCGATGCCTCCTTAGCGGACACCGGATTAAACCCGTCTTTCTTCGCCTGTTCGAAATTCGCCGTCCCGGGCAATTCGCTTACTATCACATCGAGACCTGAATCGCGCAGATTCAAACTCTGGGCGCGCCCCTGTATGCCGTATCCGATAACGGCTATCTTTTTACCTTTCAATAAATTTAAATCCGCGTCCTTATCATAATAAATCTTTGCCATTGCCTTACTGCTCCTTTCTTTGTTTACTCATTAACCTCGGGTTTTCCCTCGGTCTTCAAATCTTTGTCTTCTATGCTCATCGCGATCCTGCCCGTCCTGACCACCTCCATTATCCCGAACGGCCGAAGAAGCTCGAGTATCGCATTTATCTTCGTCTGGTCGCCCTTAGCGGCTAAGCTTATCGACTTTGCGCCCGCGTTCTCAATCTCGGCGCCGAGAGACTCTATCGCCTCGAGAACTTCCCTGCGATTTTTAGTCGTAACCGCTACTTTAACAAGTATAAGCTCTCTGTCGATAAAATCGCCCTCTTTAAAATCGACAACTTTTATCGTATCGATAAGCTTGTTTAATTGCTTCTTAACCTGGTCGAGCGTCCTGTCGTCGCCTTTGACGACTATCGTCATCCTGGAGACGGACGGATCCTCCGTCTCGCCGACCGCAAGTGACGATATATTGAAACCGCGCGCGCTGAATAACCCGGCTATGCGGGCAAGAACACCGAACTTATTTTCGACTAAAACCGAAATTGTGTGTTTCATAATTCGACCCCTGGTTAACCGCGCAGGTTGGCCTGCGTTAACCCGGCAGATAACCTGCGCGGTTATCCCCGACGTTCCTACGCCAACCCTCCACCGATCATCTTATTTATCGCCTGCCCCGCCGGAACCATCGGGAACACATTCTCTTCCTCCTCGACGTGAAAATCAAGGAATACGGTATTGTCCGTCTTAAGCGCGCGGGCGATCGCCGCCTTAACCTCGCTCTTTTTCGTAACCCTGATGCCTACAGCGCCGTAACTCTCCGCCAGTTTCAAGAAGTCCGGGCACATCCCGCCAAGCGTGGTATAGGAATAGCGCTTTTTGTAAAAGAGCTCCTGCCATTGCCTGACCATGCCGAGATATCCGTTATTCAATATCGCAACCTTGATGGGAAGTTTGTTAATGACCGCCGTCGCGAGCTCCTGGATATTCATCTGTATCGAGCCGTCGCCGGCTATGTCGAATACGGTCGCTTTCGGCATACCGATCTGCGCGCCGATAGCGGCCGGGAAACCGTACCCCATCGTCCCGAGCCCGCCCGACGAGAGCAGTGTCCGCGGCTTCAGGAACTTATAGAACTGCGCCGCCCACATCTGGTGTTGTCCTACCTCGGTACAGATAATAGCGTCGCCTTTCGTGGCGCGCCATATCTCCTCGAGTACGTATTGCGGACGGAGCTTGTCGTCGTCTTTGTAGGCGAGCGGATGTTTCTTTTTCCATTCTTCAACCCGTTTTATCCAATCCTTCGTATCCGGCGGCTTCACGGCCTTCAGAAGGCATTTTAATATCGTCTTCGCATCCCCGACTATAGGTATATCGACATCGACCGATTTCGAAACGCTCGACGGATCGATATCGATATGGATGACTTTAGCGTGCGGGGCAAATTCATCGACCTTGCCCGTAACCCTGTCGTCGAACCTTGCGCCGACGGAGATGATGAGATCCGATTCCATTATGGAATGGTTCGCGTAAGCGGTTCCGTGCATGCCGAGCATGCCGAGCGCCAATTTATGGTCCTGAGGGAAAGCTCCGAGCCCTAAAAGCGTCATCGTAACCGGTATGTTATTTTTAATAGCAAGCTCGCGCACCTCTTCCGATGCCCCGGAAGTTATGGCGCCGCCGCCCACGTAGAGTATCGGCCTCTTCGATTCCGAGATCGCCTTCGCCGCGCGTTTTATCTGGCCCGGATGGCCTTCATACGTCGGCTTGTAACCGCGAAGCTCGACGCGATCCGGATATTTAAAGTCCGCTTCCTGCTGTTGAATGTCGCTGGGCAGATCTATCAGGACGGGCCCCGGCCTGCCGGTCGAAGCTATGTGGAACGCCTCTTTAACAATGCGCGCCAGGTCTTTTATGTCCTCGACCAAGTAATTATGTTTTGTAATTGGCCGCGTTATGCCTGTGATATCCGCTTCCTGGAACGCGTCGTTGCCTATCAAAAAGGATTTGACCTGGCCTGTGATCGCGACCATCGGAACGGAGTCCATGTACGCGGTGGCTATGCCGGTGACAAGGTTTGTGGCGCCCGGGCCCGACGTGGCTAAGCAGACCCCGACCTTGCCGGTCGCGCGGGCATAACCGTCGGCCGCGTGCGCCGCCCCCTGCTCGTGGCGCGTCAGTATCAGCTTGACCGGTGAATCGTAAAGAGCGTCGAAAATGGGCAAAACTTGTCCGCCCGGGTAGCCGAATATTACATCGACACCTTCTTTCTTCAACGACTCGATCAGTATGTTAGCGCCTGTCAGTTTCATAAGTTATCCACAGCCGTAGGGGAGGTTTAAACCTCCCCTACGGCCTCATAGTTATGCTTTAAGTATTGCTCCCTCTGACGCCGATGATACAACTTTCGCGTATCGCGCGAGGTAGCCCTCTTTTTCCTTCAACTCGGGAGCCCTCCACGCCGCAAGGCGCCTCTTTATCTCATCCGGCGCAACCATAAGCTCAAGCTTTCTCGCCGGAATATCTATCTGTATCTCGTCTCCGTCCTGGATAATGGCTATCACGCCTCCGGCCTGCGCTTCCGGGGCGATGTGCCCGATGCACGGCCCCTGAGTCCCTCCGGAGAAACGCCCGTCGGTAATGAGCGCCACATCATCGGCCAGCCCCATCCCGACTATCGCGGCGGTCGGTGAGAGCATCTCTCTCATCCCCGGCCCGCCCTTCGGCCCTTCGTATCGGATTACGACGCAATCGCCTTTTTTGATCTTGCCTGCCATGATCGCCGCCATCGCCGCCTCTTCGGAATCATAAACTTTCGCCTTGCCATTAAAATGCATCATCGCCTCGGATACGGCCGTCTGTTTTATGACCGCTCCTTCGGGCGAAATATTGCCTTTCAGAACCGCGATCCCGCCCTCTTTGTGATAAGCGTTCTTGTAATCGCGTATCACGTCTTCGTCGAGGATCTGGGCGTCGTTGGCTATCTGACTTATTGTCTTCGAACTGCACGTCATGATATCGTCAAGCTGGTTCTTCATCCGCTTCATTATCGCCGGGATACCGCCCGCAGAATCGAGATCCTCCATGAAATGATCGCCGCCCGGGAGGATATTTGATAAATGTGGTGTATGTTTCGATATCTCATCGAACATCTCTATCGGGATATCGACACCAAACTCTTTAGCCACAGCCATTATGTGTAAAACTGTATTCGTAGAGCCGCCGAGCGCCATATCGACTTTTATGGCATTCTCAAATGCCTCTTTCCTGCAGATCGTCCGCGGCAGGATGTTCCTGCGCACAAGATTGACTATTCTTTCGCCGGATTCCTGCGCGATCCTGTCCTTCTTCGCGGAAACCGCCAATGCCGTCGCGCATCCGGGAACACTCATGCCGAGCGCCTCGGTCACGCACGCCATAGAGTTAGCCGTATACAGGCCCTGACAGGCGCCGGCGCCCGGGCATGCGCACATCTCAAGCGAGCTCAGTTCGTCCTGTGAAATATCGCCTTTCTTAAACCTTCCGACCGCCTCAAACGTATCTTTGACGAGCGAGAGCCGCCTGCCGCGCAGGTTTCCGCTCATCATCGGCCCCGCCGTAACGACGATCGACGGCACATTGAGCCGTCCGGCCGCCATAAGCATCCCTGGGGTGATCTTATCGCAATTCGTCAGGCAAACGAGCCCATCGAATTGATGCGCCTTCATGATACACTCGATCATGTCGGCGATAAGCTCGCGCGAAGCGAGCGAATATCTCATGCCTGTGTGGCCCATGGCAATGCCGTCGCATATGCCGGGCACGCCGAAGAAGAACGGCACGCCTCCCGCCGCGGCTATCCCGCGCTCGATGAAGCGTTCAAGCCTGGCCATGTGTATATGGCCGGGGATAATATCAGTTCTGGACGTGGCAACCGCTATGAACGGCTTGGCCATATCCTCCTTGGACACGCCTGTAGCGTATAAAAGTGAGCGCGCCCCTGCGCGTTCGACACCTTTTTTTATCTTGTCACTTCGCATATAGAGGTACCTCCAAATAAGAATAGGATTATATAATATTAGTCATATAGGTGTCAATATCAAAGGCGTTTTCGCACCCCGGGGTACGTGGTTACGCGAATTCGAGTAGGTACTCCTGGCGCGCTTTAAGACGAGGTAATTCCGCGGGATCCTTCACGTCAATCGGTCGCAGTATGAATTTAAGCCGGTTTATAAATAAGAACGGGTTACTTTTGAGTTCGCTCAACGCCACATAGTCACTTACAGGCTCCTTTGCCAATAACCGGTATAGCTTGTAAAACGATTCTTCGTCATCGGCAAGATACGCCTTGCCGGTACCGATCAGCCCTTCGAGATCTACCAGGTCATCCGCTCCGATATTACGGCCATCCAGATTGATATAAATGACCTTCGCGTTCGCATTTTTAAGAGCCGTAACCTGATCAACATCCAGCATATTTAACGGCAGTATCGTAACCGTATCATCATTGACATTATTGCACGCGAACGATACGAGTTCGCCGATTTCGTTAAAACTTACCCGATATTGTTTATCCTGCGTGATCTTTCTTATCTTCGTCAGAAAATTCGTCTGACTGGGCGCGGCGTATCCGGCCCAGGCCTTTATCGTGTAGACTTTCTCTGTAACCTGCGATTCTTTTATCTGCCTGTACGCATAATCCGAAACGTGCAGTCGCAGTGCCGCCTTAACCATCGGCAATTCCGCGGCGGGAATATCCTTTCGCCCGAGAAGAGTCCCTGTGGCCGGCTTATTTACGTCAGCCGGTGCGCCGGTAACGACGTTGATGAGGTTCTGGATATACTCTTGCTCGTTGTGCATCGTTCGTGGTGCGTTTTGCGTAGCGCCATCAACCGGCGCTCCTCGCATCATCTCCGTAAACCGGTAATTACCCGCCGTCGTGGCCGGCTCAAACACGCCCGCGCCGACGAGTGTCTCGAATATCGCCCGCTCCGTGTCCGACGCCGGCTTGTCCTCCGAAGCTTTAGCGTAGGAGGACGCGATCCCTTTCTCGCTAAGCGCCGCGGCCATCCGCTCCGGGTTGTCGCGGAGGCCCATCAGCAGACCGGCCGGCGTCGCGTCGTTCGTCGTTCGTCTTTCGTCATTGCGATCCCGCCCGCGGTCATCATCCAGGGCGGGAGAAGCAATCTCGTTTTTCTTCACTCCAGACGCCCGCTCCGTACCCGAGACAACGACTGACGCGCCTCCGGCCGACACAGTCTGCTTCGTCCGAACCGCCCCGGTCACGGCCTCGGCCAAACGATCGCCGTTGGGCAAGCGGGTCAACGCGTGCGGGCTAATGATTATATCTTTAGGCTCGGCAACGCTTCGACCAGTCAGGTTGTCCAGCATCTTGGAAGAGTCGCTCACATAAATGTACTCTTTATGATCAGAAAGTTCTTCGGTGGCGCACCATTCAAACCCCAATTTTTGGTAAATACTCTGCGCCCTGATATTTTCTTCCTCGACCTGCAGGGAGACTAAGGGCGGGCCGGCATAATCCTGCTTCAAATAAATAAACCCACTTTTGTTGATATCTGCAACGGCTCTAAGAAATAACCGCTTCGCAATCCCTCTATTTTGATACCCATAACTTACGGCCAAAGCATGAAAATAGAGAGAGACTTTGTTAAGGCCCAGTCTGTTCCCGGCCGCCTCTTCATATCCGATCAGCAACCCTATCGGATGACCCGAGCTGTCCTCGCATATATAGCTATGATCCCACTTGCCCGGAAATACCCTGTGGTTGGGTCTGCCAAATTCCCCGGCCTTCCATTCGTCCGTCAATAGTTGCCCTTCTTCCCAGATATCCACCTTAATGGTGTTATGCAGTTCCAGTATCTCTTTGAGATGGTCCCTGGCATACTCTATTGTGAGCGGTTTTATCGTGACAGCATCCCTCTTTCTGCCTGCCGGCGCGGTTTCCGGTGTAGACGGAGTTTTGGAATTTTCAACGAAGGCCCCAGCGTCATCCGTACGCGGCTTGGCACGATTCTCTTCGATATCAAAACCCATGGTTGTTAAATCGTTAAGATACGCCCTATAAAGATTCCCAATCCTTTCTAAAGATCCGGGTAAAATCTCCCTCCGGCCAGATTCCTCATACGCCTCTGCCACATCGGCAATATGACGCGCCATGCGATCTAATACATCCCGACTCAACTTATCGCTTTCGACAAAAATAGCTATTTCGGATCCGGCGATTAATTCATGCGCTTTTTTAATCAATTCCCCGACGGTATATAGACGTCTTTCGCCAAGAGAGCCTCCATGTTGCACAACGGCAAAAGAAATCCTCGCCCATTCCGGCAAATCGTTGAGCGATCCGATCATCTGGCCTGTAAGCGTGTCCGCGGATCTGACGTGCATATTAAATTTCAATTTCGCCCGCGCGCTCGACGCCCGAGACAATCGCTCGACAGCCTCCCGCGCTTTAATAACATATTCCGGAGAAAAACTGGCCGTCTTGGCTTTAATTGCTTTCACAAGACTATATTTGACACCGGTAGCTTCGGCAAAATTTTTGACCGTCAATTTGCTCTGTTTAATTAAACCGAGTATAATTTTATGCTTACTTTTTTCAAAAGCGGTTCTCGCCGCGATCATAACGGCTGTCGGTATAGCCATATCGCCGCGCTTCATATTTTGCACTTCGACGGCAGAGATCGGATTTTTTGGAGACACTACTTTCCCATATTCAGTATCATCAAGGTTCAAAGCCTTCTGTATGTCCGTAAATAAAGCAACTGCTTGCGCATGGGCATATTCGCTTATTACCTCAAGAGCATTCTGCGGCAAGCCGCCTACTCCATTTGCGACATTCGCAAGAGTACGCCACCCGATCCCTACCCGTCTGGCTAATTCCAAAACGGTTATCCCCAACATATGGATAACCTCTTTTACTACCTCATAGGCATCAGCATAGTTTTCTAAAACTTTTACATCTTTCCTTACACGGCTTTTAGTGAATTCGACATATTCTTTCGGGAGCGGCGCGTTAATACACTTTTCGGTAAAAATTTCTATTCCACGGGGGGCGGTACGCCCATCATATCTTTCAAGAAGCCTCTCCACCGCACCATCCGAAAGGTCGAGCCACCCCCGGACATCTATCAAAGCGGCCAGTTTCGCGTAAAAATCCTTCTTGTCAATAGATGAGATCCTGCGAATCGGCGCGTCCTCGATCGCCGATAAGTTCCCTATCATCCTGGTCAGTATTCTATTTGTTTCCTCCATATTATCAACATTGTAAAGCCGGTCCAGATCGTCATAAAGCAATCCTACCGCATCATCTCTGTAGCACGCGGCTTTGGTGACTATAGCGGACATACGCGCTGTCCGAAGCCTCTCGAATTCTTCGCTGAACTCAGTTAACTGACGTCCCTTATCGCTATGTGGGGCAAACAGATAATATTTATTTAGCACCGACCTGATCGCCGCGCTTCCGGTATCCGGGTCGTAAAAAATAAACCTGCCGGTTATCTTATCCGCTTCTTTCTTAAAATATATATTTATGGCGATCCGATGACCTTTAAAATCAAGCGCGGGATAACGATAAATGACCTTTTCGCCGCTACCTTCGTATTCACGAGAACACTCACAAGCTGTTACTCCGCAAATTCCAGCTTTTGATGCCGCATGAATAAGGATATCGGTAAAACGCGACGACAATTCGAGATCAATCGATGGGTCAAGCCTGTCGATATAGCATTGCCTGATATTGCCGGTTAAAAAACGACGCTCTGCCATAACACGGCGCATTCTGCGGAGCTTAGACAGGATTGGCCGCCGGGTTTTTTCGAAACTTTTCGTAATCGTTTCACAACTCATCATTCCCTGATAGCGGGAAAGCATTTCGATCGTAGCACTCACCATACCTACAACTGTAATCTGTAGCGCTTCCCGTTCGCGATCGAGCCTCTCTATGCGCTCGTCTATTACTTTAGCCTCAGCGCCGGTAAGCCCCGGGTAACGATCGGCATTCGCGCCATTGGACGGGGACGGCACATCGGACGCGCCGGGACCCTGCCAGAATCTCAAGCCTGAAACCGCGGGGTGCGCGTTCCACGCCGAAGACGGCATCGGACGATCATCCAGCATTGAAAAATCGCCCAGCGGGGCCAGGTCACCGCCGGCGCCGATCGCGCTCGGCACAGCCGTCCTCTGCGGATTATTGGGCATTCCAAAACTTCCGCCGCGGATACGAAAATTCGCCTCTTCGTGCTTCGCGACCGCTTCCTTCTTAACCGGAAACAGTAATGGTTCATCCCAAAAATATTTTGGATCGACAAATATGACCGGCCGCGCGGAATCTATTTTTAAGTCAATAATAGTGTTTACATTGAACTTTGCCGATAACCCGGGAAACGACGCGATTACTACGGGCTTTCTTCCGTTACCATAATCCGCCCAATCTTCGCGCACCTTCTTCAGTTTGTCGAAACCACCCAGCTTTGCCAGATAATAGTTAACATATCTCGCGGCAACCGCTTCGCATCCCGCCTCGAATCGTTTCTGAAAATCTGGAGAAGCCGTGGCTTTCCATGGCGCAAGATTTGCATATTCCTGGGCATTTGCAAAAGTATTAGAAAATAAAAATACCCCCGCGACAAACCCGGCGAGAGTCTTTTTAAAAAATATCGTCATTCCTCTGCTATTGATATGCATATAAGTTATTTGATTATATCATATGGCAGGGTTAATTCAACCGAAAGTCAGCTAACTTTTTTTAGCCTAACATTTCCACCCCGGGGTGGAAAATTAAAAAAATGTTAACTTTTTTTGCAACAAAACCGCATTTTGACCGTCTATATAGTGAGGGGTCATGCTTTCCACCCCGGGGTGGAAAATTACAAGGAGGTAAAGTTTTATGCCGAGAAGAATGATGCCTATTGTCACTGATCAAATCTATCACGTTATTACAAAAAGCCGATACGCCCCTGCACCGTTCATCGTAGAGGCGGATTATCACAGAATGATTGCGGCACTTAAGTTCTACAGATTTATTAACCGCCCAGGTAAGTTTTCCAATTATCTGCACAATATGCGGCCGAGTATAAATATTGGCGCATGCATGGTTGACATAGTTGCTTTTTGCATAATGCCCAATCACATACATCTGCTATTAAGGCAAAATACCGATGGGGGTATATCCAATTTTATGAGTATGCTTCTAAATAGCTACACGAAATACTTTAATCTTAAATACAAGCGGCAGGGCCCTATTTGGGAAAAAAGATTTAAGGATGTGCTTATTGAAAACGATGAGCAGTTATTACACGTAACCCGGTATATACACCTTAATCCGGTTACAGCTTTTTTAACCGATGACCCATATGATTGGGAATTTTCTTCCTATCGGGAATACATAAATACCGAAGAATGCACGGAAAAAATATGTAATTATTCCAATCTGATTGATATGCAACCCGCAAGATATAAGACATTCTGCATATCCAATATCAAATTACAGCGACAAGTATCACGAAACAAGATAATGGTTTAACGCTTTCCACCCCGGGGTGGAAAATTATGTTTTGTAAACACGGGGGACGCGGTTTGAGATGAGCGAGATCGCTTCGTACGCGATGGTCCCGGCAAGACGAGCCAGTTTCTCCATCCTGATCTCCTCCATCCCCTGGCGGCCGACGAGGATAACTTCGTCGCCCACCTGCGCGCTCTTTATGTGGCCGATATCGATCATCGTCTGATCCATCGTCACCTTGCCGACGACACCCGCGCGCTTGCCGCGCACGAGCACCTCGGCTTTGTTGGAGAGGTTTCGCGCGAACCCGTCAGCGTAGCCGATCGGGAGCGTCGCGATGCGGGTATTCTTCTGCGTTACGTGCGTTCGGCCGTAACTTATTGAGCGGCCGGGTGGCGTATCTTTTATGTATACTATATGCGTTTTCAGGGAAAGGACGGGCTTAAGCTTTATCAGCTTCGGGAAATTATACTTCGGATACATGCCGTATATGACAAGGCCGGGTCTTACGAGATTAAGGTGCGCCCGCTTGATATCGACGGTGGCGATCGAGTTCGCGGCATGTTTCAACGGTATGCGTATGTCGGAAGCCTCAAGCTTCGCGAGAAGTTTCTCGAAAGACTCTATCTGGTAATTTGTGAAAAAATCATCACGGCCGGCGCTCGAAAAATGCGTGTATATACCTTCGACCTGGACATCCTTTTCGCGGCTTACGCTCTTGATAAAATCCAGCGCATCCTCGTGCCATATACCTATTCTGCCCATACCGGTATCTATCTTTACATGAACTTTGGCTCCTCGACCGAACGCGGCGGCTTTCTTAACGGCGTCGAAAATAGCGCTGTCGCATAACGTAATGGTTACACCATGCTCGACCAGCACAGGTATTTCTACGGGCAAAACCGAACCAAGCACGAGTATCGGCGTCTTTATGCCGTTCTCGCGCAGGCGCACCGCTTCGTCGGTAGTGGCCACTCCCAGATAATTTACGCCGATCCGCTCGAGAACCGTCGCGACCTCGACTATGCCGTGGCCGTAGGCGTTCGCCTTCACCACGACCATGATGTTCATGTTTTTTCCGACGAGCCGCCGCACCTGCTTGTAGTTGTATTCGATAGCTTTTAAGTCTATCTCCGCCCAGGTCGGCCTGTACCTCGGCTTCGAATGGCCGTTCTTCGTAGTTACGTTCATTTGTGTCATATGCCTTTTATATCGCACTCCTTTGAATATAAATAAAGCGGTTCGAGTTTTTCCGCGGTAGTTATTTTCCGGCGCTTGAACAGCTCCTCGCCCAGGCGCGCGACAACTTCCGCTTTCGGATACCAGTTTTCGACCGAAGGCTCTTTGCCTATCAGCGAAAGCGCGTCTCCTAAAAATACTATTTTATCATATCGCTCCGTTTTCTCCATTAAATCCTTGACCGGCAGAAGCATGTACCCGGAGATCCGTTTCATGCTCTTACCTTCTGAACGATACAGGCACGCGTAGACCTTATTCTTACGCGCGTCCAGCACCGGGCAAACGATCCCCTGATAACTTTTAATATTCCGCGCTATCACGTCGAGCGTCGGAACGGCAACTATAGGTAGCCCCAACGCGAAGGAAAACCCTTTGATAGTCGTAACGCCTATACGTAAACCCGTAAAAGAGCCGGGGCCGGCGCTTATCGCCAGGCAATCGACCGCGGGCAATTTAACCCGCGCTTTTTTAAGCACATTCTCGAGGGTCGGCATAAGCATGCTCGAATGGCGCATGCGCATCTTCCGGTGGAATCCGGCGACAATCTTACCGTCGCGCACGACCGCAATACTCAGATAATCCGTAGATGTGTCTATCGCCAGGATCATCATGCTTTCCTCATCTCTATCTTCCGCTTATCCTCGCTCAGGGCGGTCAATTTAACTTCGACGTATTTTTTCGGCAGAATCGGCCGTATCTTGTCAGCCCATTCTATCACCGTAACGCCATCGCTGTAAAAATATTCTTCGTAGCCTTCCTCGTCGAGAACGCTCGAATGATCCAGGCGGTAGAGATCAAAATGGTAGAGCGGCAATTTTCCTTTATACTCTTTTATTATTACAAACGTGGGGCTGTTGACATAACGCGGATTCTTTACGCCAAGCCCTGCGGCGATACCTTTAGTAAACACGGTCTTGCCCGAGCCGAGGTCACCTATCAGGGCCACAACATCGCCCTTTTTTAGTTTTAACGCCAGCTTCCGCCCTATTTCTATCGTATCTTCAGGACTATTTGAAATGTATCGCATATCAAAAATGTAAAAAACCTTCCGGTTTAAGCCGTTCGACCTTTCGATTCTTCTTTACCAGAACATAGCCGCGCTTCGCGTCTACCACCTGACCGATTAAGCTTACAGGAGCCTTGATCTTCGAGCCATGGCTATTCATAAGACGGAGCGCTTCACGCTCAGACATGGTAAATAAAAGTTCGAAGTCTTCTCCGTCGGTAATCGCTTTCCTGAATGAGGAAGCGCCGGTCGAGACCGGTATCAGGTCTTCACAGATCACGGCACCCATTTTACTCGCATCGAGAATGCGCCACAGGTCGAGCAACAACCCGTCGGAGACGTCGATCATCGAATTAACTTTGTAATTCTTAACAAGCGCGCGGGCCTCTTCGAGCCGCGGAGTAAAATCCAGGTGTTTGCTCTTTATCGAGCCGCCGACGGAGCCTGTAATAAATATCGCGTCGCCAGGCCGGGCGCCACCGCGTAAAACCAGATTCTTCCGTTCCACTTCACCAATCAGGGAAATATCTATTACCAATTTCTTCGATCTTGTCGTATCCCCACCGACGATGTTTATCTTAAAACGCATAGCGAGCTCATTCATACCTTTAAATATACCGTCGGCAAACGACACCGGAAGCTCCGGGTCGAGCCCTACGGAAACCAGCGCGTATTTCGGCACCCCGCCCATCGCGGCGATGTCGCTTATGTTGCGCGCAAGCGCCTTGTGCCCGATCTGAAACGGCCGGGCGCCCTTGCGGGTAAAGTGAGTTCCCTCGACGAGCATGTCGCAGGTGAATAAAAGATATTTCCCTGCCGTCCATTTTATGACAGCGGTGTCATCGCCTATGCCACGGACGACGGTTTTATCAAGCCGGATATTTTTAGCGATCCGTTTTATCAATCCTAACTCACCGACATCTTTTATCATTGGCATCGTAACCCTTTAAAACTTTTCCCGTAAGGCTTTCGCAATATACCCTTCTCGGTAACTATCGCCGTTATATATCCGGCCGGAGTAACATCGAACGCCGGATTGTAAACCTTCACATTTTTCGGCGCGATACAGGCGCCATGCACGCGCCTGACCTCGTCACCGGAACGCTCTTCTATCGGTATATACTTCCCCGACGGCATATCCAGGTCTATCGTCGAGAACGGCGCCGCCACATAAAAAGGTACGCCATGATGTTTTGCCAGCACAGCCACGTTATAAGTGCCGATCTTGTTGGCGGTGTCTCCATTGGCGGCAATCCTGTCGGCGCCGACGAATATCCTATCGATCGCGCCTTTTGCCATCAAGCTCGCGGCCATGTTATCGCAAATGAGCGTCGCGTCGATGCCCTCATGCATAAGCTCCCACGTAGTGAGCCGCGCGCCCTGAAGTAGCGGACGCGTCTCATCGACGTAGACTTTAATCCGTTTGCCCTGCCGCTTCGCCTCGAAGAGAACGCCAAGCGCCGTCCCGTAATCCGCGGTGGCAAGAGCACCCGCGTTGCAGTGGGTCAGTATCGTATCGCCCTTTTTTACTAAGCTCGCACCGTATCGCGCCATGCGCCTGCACGAGCGCTTATCTTCGTCAATTATCGCGAGCGCTTCTTTCAGTAATATCTTTTTTATTTCCGGAACCTGTTTCGCCCGGTTGGCCGCCGCGGCAACCTTCATCCGCTCGAGCGCCCAGAAAAGATTCACTGCCGTCGGGCGGGATGACGCAAGATAACCTGCTATCTCATTCACCTCTGTGATAAGTTTCGCGGAAGTCTTCGCCTTCGAATTTTTTGCACCCAGTGCTACGCCGAGCGCGCCGGCAATGCCTATGGCAGGCGCGCCCCGTACCTCGAGCCATTTTATGGCGCGCCAGAGCCGCTTCACATCGCCGCATATTATGTATTTGAATTTGTTAGGCAAAAGCGTTTGATCGATAAGTTTAATCTTATCGCCCGCCCAGAAAATAGTTTTTACCGGCACAAAAGAATCCTTTCATAGTCATTGCGGGCGAGCCAAAGGCGGGCCTCGCTATGACGTTATTCTACCCCCACACCAGTTTAGTTAAAATATTTCTTTTTATACTGATCGCTTTATAGGGACAAACTTCCTGGCAACAAAGACATTTTATACACTTTTTATAATCTATTCTGCACGCGCCCGGGGTGATCGTAATAGCCGAGACCGGGCACGTCGATTTACAAAGATTGCAACGAGCGCATATCTTATCGTCGATATATGGCTTGAACTTTATCAATCCTGCGACGCTCCTGGCCACACTGTGCGGCAAAAGCCGTAACGCTATCGTCGTCTGCGGCAATTTAAAATCCTCGGCGACGAAACGCTCCATCCCATCCCCCGTTATCTCTATGCGGGCAGGATCCGCCTCGCCCAGCCCCAGAGCCGCAGATTCCTTAGTAACCAGGATATCCAGAGGCGCGACCCCTATCAATAACGCGGCGCAAGTATCGATGGCCACACCGTCGGAACCGGCCATCACCACCCCCATCTGTCTCGGAACACCGGCCGACGGGCCGTCGCCCTCCATCGCGACTATTCCGTCGAGGATCGTGAGATCAGGCTTGGCGATGGAATAAACTTTCGCGATGACCTTCGCGAAATCTTCTTCTTTCGGCGCGCGGGAATGGCACTCCGCCTTATAGAGCCCAGCGACCGTGCCGTACATATTCTTTATCGCGGCGGTCAGCGTCGTCACGCCGTGCGTTTTCAGTTTCGGCACGGAGATTATGCTTGCGCAGTCGAATATATAACGCGTAAACGGTATGCCGTCAACGAATCTGGCCGCAGTGAACCTGACAACCTCGACGCCTTCTTCGCGCGCGGCGGCGCCTATACCCGAGATCTCCAGTATCTTCTCGATATTGGCTCCGTATCCGCCCGGAGAATCTCCGACGAGCGGGATGCCTCCGGCCGCTTTAACGAGCCGGATGACCGCTCGCACCACCTCAGGATGTGTATCGACGGCGTCCTCGGGCGGCCGCTCCGAAATAAGATTCGGTTTTATCAATACTTTTGTACCGCGCTCGACGAATGCTTCCATGCCGCCGGATAAGTCCACGGCTCTTTTAACGGCGTCGAAGACTTTCCCCGTGTCATAATTATCGCATCCGACGATAGCGACTTTCGCCATTCGAAACTCTCCCGCCTAACCCGTTACACCATATCTTCTCAGGCGAAAATCAGCGCCAAGCGATTTCGCCAAAGTCTCGCATTTGACTGTGTCCACTCCTTCGAGATCAAGGCAGGTAGCTTCCACCTCTATACCCGCCGCGACACAACCTTTAATAAAATCAATTATGTGCCTAAAACTCTTCCGCCCGAACTCCGGTGCGCATATCTCTTCGTATTTCTCTTCCGACTCGGCATTCAGGCTGACGCAGACCTTATCAATGATTCCCGCGAGCTCCGCGGCGATAGGCCGTGAGTTTATAAGATCACCGTGACCGTTGGTTACCAGCCGCACCCGGACGCCGTCCGCTTTAAGTTTCTTCGCCACCGCTTTAACCGCATCCAGACGTATCGTCGGCTCGCCGTAACCGCAAAAAACAACCTCTTTATACCGTGACGCGTTTCCTATCGCCGAGATGATTTCCTCAACGGACGGCTCGCGCTCGAGCACTAAGTTGTGCCCTTTAACGAAATCGGTCTGGCTTCTTACGCAAAAATCGCATTTATTCGTGCACCGGTTGGTTATGTTCAGATACAAAGAGTCGCGTATCTCATAGGCGATCTTCGCGCCGCCTGCCGCTCGTAGCTTAAAAAGCTCATTCGCGTTGTGAGTAGTTATACGCGCGATGTCGGATTGCGTAAGCCCCGTAATGGCGGCCCACTCATCGACCAGGGACGTAATATACGCGGGCTCATTGCGTTGCCCTCGATACTTTTGCGGGGCGAGAAACGGCGCGTCCGTCTCGACCAGTAGCCGCTCGACGGGGACTTCTTTTGCGACATCGCGCAATGCCGCGGCATTTTTGAATGTGAGCGGCCCGGCGAACGAAATATATAGCCCGAGGCCGAGGCATTCCTTCAAAAACTTTTTGTCGCCTGAAAAGCAGTGCATCACGCCGCAAAAGCGCCTGCCCTTCTCTTTATTCAATATGCTTATCGTATCATCTGCCGCATCCCTGGCGTGAATTATAAGCGGCAGATCGAGTTCGTCGGCGAGATGTATAAATTTTATAAAAGCGGACTTTTGTTCTTCTTTTGGCGATAGGTTTCTGTAGAAATCCAGCCCGACCTCGCCTATCGCGACAACCTTTTCGCTCTTTGCGAGCTCGCGAAAATCGGCAATAACTTTATCTGTAACCGTCCCGGCATCATGAGGGTGAACGCCTATCGAGGCATATATCATTTCATGGGTCTTCGCCAGCGCCACCGCCCGACGCGAGCTCTCGATAGAGCTTCCGACATCGATTATACCGGTTACTCCCGCCCTCCTGGCCCTATTTAAACAATCCTCCCGATCCTTATCGAAATCAGGAAAATCGAGATGGCAATGTGTATCAATCAGCATGACTTTATATTATCACACTCATATCCCTAAAACAAGTAGGGCACCCTTCCCGCCAGGTGCCCTACTAAAACCATAAAAACCATGTCAACCGCGTAGGTTACCTGCGCGGTTGACACAAGGTTACGCGAATATCATCGGATACGAAAGCTCGTCATACTCCTTCTTCGCGTCTGCGGGCCTGGTGGGCCGCAAACAGACCGCCATCATTATATCAATATTGCCTTTCATGATACCTTCAACGAGATACGTCTGTAACGCCACGCCCTTAAGGTCGATATGATTAACTGCGTAATAATCGCGCGATATCCTATATATCAATGAGGACGGATCATCGGTTTCCTTAAGATGCCGCAGGTCATACATCATCGCATATGTATTCACCTGAAACATCCTCTTGTCCATGCCGCTCAAACTACCGATAGTCCTTATCACATCCATGTTGATCGGTATAACCCGTATGCCCGTCCTCTGCTTAATAAGATCAATCTGCGCTTCAGGCAAATTCTCAGGAACAAGCGCTATGGCCCTGCCCTCTTCACCTGGCTTGACCTTGCTAAGAAGATTATCTATATACGCTTTCGGTGAATCAGTCAATCCGCTCACTCCAGACAAATCGAACCTGTCCCCAAACTCGCCCTGATGCTTTTTAAGCTGTCCCTCAAAAAACTCTATGGGTAGTAACAGCTGGCTTTTGCCTTCGGGCTCAACCGCTATCTGCCTGCCAAACGCCACGACATTATCGACACCACCCGTGATATCGCCGATATTCAATGCGGCCGCCACACCACCTAAAGCCGCCGCCAATTCCACCGTCGGCGCGTGATAGCCTTCAGCTATTGCCAGCGTAGTTTGCGTTGACACGACAGCAACCGGCACTTCCGGCGGCGCCGCAACTACCGCGACGTCTAATGCGCCGATAGCCTCATCATCAATGGGGTTTGCTAATAAGCCTTTGAAATTCAATATATAACCAATCGCCTGCACAAAATAATCGGTATATTGCGCGCTCTGCGTATCGTTGATCTTTATCTGACGAACATGTTTCGTATCAGTATATATTACCCCCTGATTTTGCAACAACTTTTCCATCTCGTCAATCGTTATGGCGGAGTCAGGATTAATTGCCGACGCCAGCCACTGCACATTCTCCGCATTCCCGAAAGCCTGACAATCCCGCAGGATAGATTCGGCCTGCTCTTGCGTTAAATTCTCATCTAACTGTTCGGACTGCTCCACAGGCACCTCGGTAATACTTGCGCCAAGAGGCTCCTTCATACTTTCCTGCTCCAAGTCAATCCGATCAACAGGCTCCTGCCCCTCAGTTCTATCCACCGGCCTTACGCCTGCCGTAGGAGCTTCGCCGTGCGACAACATAATTTCAGGGATCACGTTTAATACCACCGGCACACCAGCCATTCTTGTGATCGGATATTTCGCTTCAGCCCTATTATGAGCTTCCTGGACGAATTCGTTATAAGTAAGCTTTCCTGTTATAGCCGGAATATCCTCGCCTATCCCGTCTATATTTACCGCTAACCTCATCCCGTCGGGATCGGCTCGCCACGCCCTATATTTTTCCGTTCGCGATCTTGGCGTTAGTCCGGCATCTAAAGCGTCATCAAAAAACTTGTTGATTGCCATATTATGTATATGTTTTTCCGTTTGGGCATGACCAATAATAGTACTTTGATAAGGCCTATATCTTCTTAGCACATAAACATTCTCGGTATTGTCGACACCAAAGTGCTCGATCTGCCGCGCTAACTCTTTTCTCATCATTTCAAGGCCCGATGCAAGATTTTCGCTCGCGATAGATATTCCGGCGCGGCTCATCATGGCTTTAAAAATATCCATTTCGGCTTCGGCTAACGATACTGCCCCGCCATCCTCTGCCTCATTCTTAATAGCGTAATTTTGTACCAGGGCATTAAAGATATCGAGAAAACTTGCATCTGTTTCATTACCCATATAGTATATTTTTTTAAAAAGGCCCTTATCGGGATATATGATTGTTTGTTTAATCGACTTGTCATCCAATGCCATATTTATCAATGCGTTGAGCATGGGATGATGAAGCAACTGATTAAGCGGCACGGACTGGCCTGTCCCCGCAACGGGATTTTCACCATGTCTTTCATTGACGGCGGCCCGTTGCGCGATTCTGGAAATTGCTGCGGCCTCATCCAGTATCCCGACCATGCTATCGCGCACCGCTTCAAGCGCGCCAAATCTGCTGTCAGCGTTGGCCTTCCCCCGGAACGCAGTAGCAGTTTCCGCAAGCATAGTACTATCGTTAATCCCTTCTATCAAATCCCTGATTGCCGCGACACGTTCCCTGGAAAGATTGACATCGTAATATCGTTTATCTTTTTCGTACGCTTTGAGCGTACGCTCCATCCAGTTCATGAGATGCCACAGCACCACTCTATGCCTCACCCCGTCATTCACCCGGCACTTATACTGACTTTCTTTTAGCGAAACCGTAATAATGCCGCTTTTCGCTAAGGGGGCAAGTTGTCTAACCACATCCAATAGCCCAAGCCTTTCGCATACGAATCCCGGGTACCGTTCCTTAGCTTTTCCAATAGCCTCCATAACATCGACGGGAGTAAAAACATCTTCTTTCCATAGATTTGAGAGCACGATGATCTTCTGCGTATCACTCCATCCTTTTAACGGATCTAAATTCCCCGCCCTCGTCCTGCTACTTCCCTCACCCATCGCGTAATCGCGCTCGTATTGCTCGCCGGCCGAGTTTACGCCGCGCAGGACATCGAGATCAACCGGCCTCATATTGCGCAAGTGCGCGTATTGCGCGGCGACATTCGCGCGATCTTCATCGGCAAGCCGCCCCGAACTATCTACACCAAACCGCGCAAGCGTTCCTAAGAGAGCGCGATTGGCTAGGTCAAAATCATTTACTGTAACGTGCACGGCGTCGCCGTTTTCCACAAATACCTTTTCCATTTCGTACGGAGCGCCGCAAACAGCTCCCGCTTCGTGGGTCAGGTTGGTAAAAAGCGACATTTTGTCAGCAACCTCATCCCACAAATCGGATGTGGCATGCATAAGGGCATTGAACGCATCCTCATACACGAAAAAATATACCGTGGTATTGCTGGAACGGCTAGATACCGTAACATTCCGTCCGTTCTCTTTTATCACAGGAAGACTGCCCCCTCTTGGGACCTTTATGAATACGAAATTTTTAGGGAAGGGGCTGTCCGAAAAAACTGTGTCGAAATCGACACCGAATACACCCATTATCGCGTTGAATTTGCCGCGCATAAAATCGAGGAATCTTACCGGCAGATAGCGTGCGGGCTTTATCATACCCGGATATTTTGCGCCGTGCCCTATGTCATCGGCCCTGCCCCTTATCTCCGTAAAGTTTCTCGGGTCGCGAATCGCCGCGCGTATAAAACCACCTATTACAAGCTCGTCATTTTTCTTATAACTATCTATCGCCGCTCTATCTTCCGGCACCCTGACTTTTGACTTACCTTCAGGATAAACCGAAAGCTCGTCGCGGTCAGCTTTATACTCGACAAGATATCTTCTCGCACCATGAATAAGATCTTTCCGCGTTACCTTAATCCGTAATGTACCATCGGGCAGGGTTTCGCATTCATTGACAAAAAATTTCGTGCCCGGCATTTTGAATATGGTGCTTCCTATATTTTCTTCGGGTAATTGAGCAAATTTATTAAGCGTTATCGAGGTAACATCAAACCCTTTACTATTCACATAGTTGAAAGCCGCGGCGGCCCACTTCTCGATATCGCCTATGTCTTTAGCTTCTATTCCATTAAGATCGTCAAAGGTTGACATAGTAGCAAGATTATTATTTGAATCTTTAAAGCCGATCATTTGCGCAAAGACGTAGTCCGCCACAACGGTATTTAATAGAAAAGCCGCCAGTACCAGGGACGACACTATTCGATTGATTCTATGCATTTGGTGCTCCTATGGTTTTTATGTGTTTATTTCACAAACATATCTTGTTAAATTATTTTAGTTTCAAAACAAAAACGCCTGGCAATTGCCAAGCGTTGAGCGCTGTTATCTAAGCCAATAGCGAAATCTCACCGAAGCTTCATGGAGCCTCACTGCAGTAGCGAAGGTGGATTGAGCGCTGTTATCTAAGTCAATAACGAAATCTCACCGAAGCTTCATTGAATCTCACTGCAGTAGCGAAGGTGGACAACTGGGATCAGTTTAGCATATTAAAAGGAAGTGTCAAGCGAAGAAAACTACATTTTTTAAATCTTAACCGTTCGACCTCCGAGGTCGACGTGGTTGGTTAAAAATAGTTATTGAAGATATCAACAACGGCTGAGGAAACGCGTCCCATCAGATCTTTATCTCTACGAACTTTTTCCTCGTAAGAAGCGGCGGCATATTTGGCAAGGCCTATGGCTGTACATAACCGTATGCTGTCAAGGCCGGATATATCACCCCTTACGTCTTTTGCCACTCCCATCCGGACGGGACACGCCAATTTCTCTTCCATGTATTCAATGACACCGTCGGAGAATATTATTCCGCCGGTTACCACTATCGACTGCAGTTTGTTCCCCGAGTCCGCAAAATGCTTCATCTTCGAAGCGACCGCCGCCATAATACCGTCGAACACAGGGCTCGCGCGAAAGTCACCCTTAAAATCTTCCGCACCCGATGATAGTATATCGATACCGCAAAGCGTTCCGTCGAAAAATACGGACATCTCGGTAAGTTGGGCGCCTATGCTCAATAAAAGCACACCCGCGGCCTTCTCTTCATTATTCAATACCGCCGTGGCATCCGCCAATCCCGTATAGACGATCTCTTTCGCATCGTGACCGGCATTCGAAACGCATTTATATATATCCTGCATATTGTTAACAGCCGCGGTTATTATATAAACCTCGCACGCCAGCCGCGAAGCGTATAAACCCAGCGGGCTCTTTATCCACGGCTGATCGTCCACCGAAAATCTCTGCACTATTCTATGAATAATCTCCCTATCGAACGGCAGATGTATCGTAGAACCGGCATCCACGCAACGCGCCATGTCGGTTACAGTTATCTCGCGGCCGCGAACGGAGATGGGTATCATGCCGCTGGATCTGGAACCTTTAAGCGCCTCACCGGTCATATTGACATATATCCCTCCGAGGCCGGACGGCAATTTTGATTTAAGCTTCTTCAAAACGCTCGACACCGATTGCACCGCTTCGTTCAGGTCAATAATAACCCCGCGCGAAACACCCCGCGAATCCCTGGTTGCATGCCCTATTATGTCGAAGTGCCCGTTCTTGCTTATCGAGGCGGCCACAGCCGAAATCTTCGATGAGCCTATGTCGAGCCCCGTAACAATCTTTACCTTCTGTATATTCATCATTTCGGTCCTATCACTGCGTCGCCAAACCGCAGGTCTATATATTTTATCCTCTCCATAATAAGCCTGGGGTCTTTTAATGTTTTAGCCAGGACATTGAGCCTTTCCTTAAAATCCTCTCCGCCTATGCGGACTTCGATGCCGTTCCGTAAATAAAATACTATATTGCCGAGATCTTTTACATCTATCGATTCTATACCCTGGTCAGCAACCGGCTTAGCGTTCGCTATGGCCCGGAGAAGAACCATAGAAGCGCGCAGATTCCTGGAGTCTATGATCATGCGCCTGCGATCCTCCGCGCTTACCTGTACGCCGTCCACGACCGGCACCCATTTGAGCGCTAAAATATCCACCGCCGGCAGGATCACACCTTCCTCATCGACGGGATAGAGCTTATCGGCCCGAACCTGCAATACGGCTCTGCGCACCTTCAAGCTCACCACCAATTTATCCGGCAATTCCAGCGTTACATACACATCTTTGGAATCTTTATATGTACGCCGCAGAACATTCGCCATTTCCTTAAGGTCGATCTGGAAAACACTCTTATTTTTATTGGCGTTTAAGATCCTCGATCTTATTTCGTTGACACATCTCGGATCCATGAGCGTCTCTTTAACTTCGACCTTCCGCAGTTTAAAATAATCCGATCTGTAAATATACGCCTTCCCCAGCAGAAATACGACCGCCAGAAATATCGCCAGGACAAGTATGTTGATAGCGCGCCTTAATATAGCTTCGCGCGCATTCTTAGCTATCGAAGCAAGGCTTGTTTTTTTATTTTTCTTGGGCTTACTCATTTTACGGCATCCTCGATCAACTTTATACACAATTGGTTAAAACTTATCCCCATCGCGGCGGCCGCTTTCGGAAGCAGACTGCGCGACGTCATACCCGGTATCGTATTCACCTCTAAGACGAACATATTCCCTGACCCGTCCATCATGATATCCGTCCTGGAGAACGATCTGCACCCCAAAGCATCATGCGCCATCTTGCCGAGCGAGCGGGCCAGTTTGGATTCATCCGCGCTTATCGGCGCAGGGACAAGATATTGCGTATCGGGGTCGGCGTATTTAGCTTTGTAATCATACACGCGCTCTTTCGGCACTATCTCTATCGCCGGCAGTGGTTCGCCGTTCAAAATTCCGACGGTGAGTTCCCGTCCCGTTATATACTCTTCGAGAAGAGCCCGCGTCCCGTATTCGAACGCCTTGTCGAGCGCTTCTTTCAACGACCCGGCGTCTCTGACCACGGAAAGCCCGATACTCGACCCCTCGAATTGCGGCTTCACCACAAGCGGCGGGCCTATATTCAATCGCGCAGGTTGGCCATCCCCTTTTTCGGCGACCTGATACCGCGGGGTAGGAATATTCTTCTTTACAAACTCCTGTTTGGACGCGATCTTATCCAGCGCGAGCTCCGAGGCCCGCGGCCCGGATCCTGTATATTTTATACCGGCAGATTCAAGTATTTTCTGAACCGTCCCGTCCTCGCCGAATCTTCCATGCAGGGCGAGAAAAGCCACATCCATTCTTTCGTTTTTGATTATATCATAAATATTATCACGGACGTCCACAAAAAAAACGTCTACATCTTCCTGCATAAGCGCATCATGCACCGCCCGACCTGAGCGCAGGGATATTTCACGTTCATTCGACGGACCTCCGGCCAGTACGCCCACTCTCAGCTTCTTCATATTATCTTCACTTCCATTTCCAGGTCGAGACCGTAATTCTCCTTTACCCTCTTTTTTACAATATCCGCAAGCCCCAGGACATCCCTGCAGGTTGCCCCGCCCCTGTTAACTATAAAATTCGCGTGCTTCGTCGATATTTCAGCGCCGCCGCACCTTCGGCCCTTCAACCCCAGAGTATCTATCATTTGTCCGCATGTGAATTGAGAGTCCGGCGGGTTCTTGAATACACATCCGGCGCTGGGCATGTCGAGAGTCTGCTTTTCACGCTTCATCTTCAGGAAATGGGAAGCGCTTGAAACCAGCACGTCGCTGTCGGCCTTATTCATTTTCAGCACCGCCTCCAATATTATGCTTCCCTCGAGGCCTGAATACCTGTATCCGAATTTTATATCGCCCGACCTCAGGGTGCGAACCTTGCCTCGCGCGTCCATCACCTTTATTGAATCGACCAGCTCACCCATATTCCTGAATATCGGATTGGTCCACCCTCCGGCATTCATGTATATCGCCCCGCCGATGGTGCCGGGAATACCGACCAGCGACTCGAGCCCGGAGAGTCCTTTAGCACAGCAAATATTTACAAGCTTCGGCAGGCTGAACCCCGCTCCCACTCGAATCCTGGCGCCGGTAAATTTTATTGTTTTAAAAAATTCGCTTCCGAGATGTATCAGCACACCGTTAAAACCTTCATCTTTCGCCAATATATTCGAACCATTCCCTATTATAAAGAAAGGCGTCTTGTTCTTATTCAAAAAACTTAGCGCCGTCTTGAGATCCTGTATATCTTTAGGCTCAATCCAGCCGTTTACTGCGCCTCCTATTTTGAATGAAGTGTGCGCTGAAAGCCGCTCTCCCGCCTTGACCTTTCCCTTCACAACCTGCCGCAGTTTTTTCACCATGTTGCATCCGGCGCTTTGTTCCGACAAAAACCTTTGGCAAAGTTCATCGGCAACCTTCTTTATGTTGCCGGCGCCCATCACTATTATCATGTCGCCGGGCCTTTTAAGTTTCATAATATGATCCGGTATAAGCTCTTTCCTTAATATAGCAATATCCTTCAATCCGTTCTTTTTAGCTTTGTCATAAAGGCATTTAACGGATACGCCTTTAATGGGCTTTTCGCTGGCCGCGTATATGTCGGTCAGTATGAGTTTATCGACGCCTGCGAAAGACTTTCCGAAAGCATCCGCGAAAAACTTTGTCCGCGAATACCTGTGCGGCTGGAATACAGCTACGAGGCGCTTCCCGTCCCAATTACGACTGGCGGCGATAACGGAGCGTATCTCCGTCGGGTGGTGCGCGTAATCTTCGATAAGCATCACCCCGTTCGATTCCGCCCTCATCTGAAATCTTCTTTTAGCCCCCTCGAAGTCCTTCATGACAGCCGTTATCTCTTCGAACTTTAATCCCAGCTCCAGGCCGACCAGTATCGCGGCGAGCGCGTTTAAGACGTTGTGCCGACCGGGTATCTTAAGCGAAACATTCCCGAGGAGTTTGCCGCCGCACACGCAATCGAATGTCGTGTTAAACCCCTTCATCTCTATATTCAAAGGATGCGCGTATGCTTTTGCCGAGAAGCCAAAGCCGCGGGTTCGGCCATTGTAGCTTTTAAGCACCTTCTTCATGTTTTCGTCTTCGCTATTATAAAAGAGCGCTCCGCCCTTTTTGATATTCCGGGCGAACGCACCGTACGCGTCTCTGACGGACTTCAGCGTCTTAAAATGGTCAAGGTGCTCCATCTCTACATTTGTGATAACGGCATAAAATGGTTTAAGCCTTAAAAAAGAACTGTCACTCTCATCAGCCTCCGCCACCATGTGTGCCCCTTTACCCAATACGGCATTGCCATTTAAGCTGTCGACTTCACCGCCTACTACGACCGTAGGATCGAGACCGGATTTCTTCAAAATGAATGAGATCAGTGACGATGTCGTCGTTTTGCCATGAGTACCGGTAACCGCTATGCCGATCCTGGCATTGAAAAGCTCGCCCAGGATCTCGGACCTGTGCGCGATAACTATATTTCTGCGGCGCGCCTCCTTCATCTCGGGATTATCATCGGAGATCGAGGACGAATAGACGAGCACCTGCGTATCCGACTTAATGTTCGACGCCGCATGGCCGCCGAATATCCCGGCGCCCATAGTCTTTAGCTTGTCGGTTATGGCGCTCGGCTCCACATCCGAACCCGAGACATTGTAACCCATCTCGAGGAGGACGAGCGCTATACCGCTCATTCCAATGCCGCCAATCCCGGCGAAATGTATATTCTTATTTTTCAAAAGCGCTTTATTTTTCACTTAACCTAAATACCTCCTTCGCAAGACGCGCCGACGCATCCGGCGCGCTCAGGGCCTTTGCGGCCTCACCCATCTTTTTGCGCCCGGCGGAATCTTTCGCCAGACGTAATATCTGCCCCCTAAGCGCCACAGCATCCAGAGTTTTCTCCTCTATCACCATAGCCGCGCCTGCTTCCTCGAAAACTTTGGCATTCTCCGCCTGATGGCTCATGGCAAACGGATACGGCACCAATATCATCGGACAACTAAAACAAGCCAGCTCGAATATCGCGGAAGCGCCACTGCGCGTTATCGCCAGATCCGCCGAGCTATACGCCTCCTCCATCCTATCGATAAACGAATAGACGCGCGCAGACAACCCATCGATAGCGCTGTACATCTTCACGGCCCATTCGTAATCTTTCACGCCTGTAAGGTGTATCACCTGAAAAGAGGGCCTTACCGCCTTATCCATTCCCGCCATTGCCGCAATAAATGTCTCATTCAGGATATGAGCGCCCTGACTGCCGCCTATGACGAGAATAGTAAACTTTGCCCCGTCGAGCCCAAATTGTTTTATAGAAAAAGTCTTATCGTCTTTCAAAACTTCCGGCCTTAGAGGGTTGCCCGTCAGTATAAACTTACCAGCATGTTTTTCTATGGATTTTATCCTGCGCGTCCGTTCAAAACTTACGGCGATCATGCTGGCCAGTCGAAATAATATGGCGTTCGATCGCCCCGGCCGGACATTCTGCTCATGCACCAGACACGGTATGCGCAGTAACCAGGCCACTATCACAACCGGGCACGACACATATCCGCCGAAACCCACCACCACGTCCGGCTTGTATGATAGCATCGTAAATAATGTTCTCGCCAGGTCTATCTTAAGTTTTATAAAGAACGGTACAATCTCGAAAGACGGCTTATACGGAAATTTATTCGCCGAAACGAGCGAATATTTAACTCCTTCTTTTTCGAATATCCGTCGATCGAGCGCCTTATCACTGCCTACGAACATCACATCGATCGATCCCGGAGCCGATTTCTTCAGCTCCGCGGCAAGCGCTATCGCCGGAAATATGTGCCCGCCCGAGCCTCCTGCCGCTATCAACACCCTCATCGGCACGTCTCGCATGATTTGGCAACGTTTAAAAGCAATCCCACCGCTACGAGATGGAATATAAGCCCGCTACCGCCGTAGCTTATAAAAGGAAGGGGTAATCCTTTTGTGGGTAGGGCGCCGGCTGTAACACCTACGTTTATTATCGTCTCGATGGCTATTAGCGAAACTATACCGAGCGCGAGCGACCTGTCGAATGTATCGACGGCTTTAAATACGACTTTCATCCCCTGCCATATAAAGAACGCAAAAAGCGACAGTATCACGGCAACTCCCGCGAGCCCCAGCTCCTCGCCTATTATCGAAAAGATAAAATCGGTGTGAGAGGCCGGAAGATAAAAAAGTTTCTGGCGCGACTGCCCAAGGCCTACGCCAAAAGGCCCGCCTGAACCGAGCGCAACGAACGATTGTATTATTTGAAAACCCGCTCCCCGCTTATCCGCCCATGGATTCAGGAATACCATAAGACGCTTCCTCCGGTATTCAACACGAAAAAGCAGAATATATAATATCGGCAGGCTGGCCAGAAACGAACCCCAGATATACGCGGGATTGATTCCGCCGACATAAAGTACTATGAAAGTTATCAGACACACCGTTATGGCAGTGCCAAGGTCGGGCTCCAGAAGTACAAAACCCACAACAGCGCCCAGCATAATGGCCGCCGGGAGAAAACCGCGGAAGAATGCTTTCATTATCGTTCCTTTGCGGGCGACAATATCCGCCATATAAACCAGAACTGCTATCTTCGCAAATTCGGACGGCTGAAAATTTACCGGTCCTATTTTGAACCAGCGCCTGGCGCCGGATGTCTCCCTGCCGATGTGCGGTATGAGTACCAGTACCAGCATAAATATAGCCAGAAGCATCATCGGCTTCGAAAGCTTCTGCAATTTCTTCAGGTCGCAGGCCATGGCAAAGAACATAAGTATAAAACCTACCGCCAGATAGATAAGATGACGCTTTATAAAATACAAACTGTCGCCCATCGAAGAATATGCATATATCGAGCTCGCCGAGTATATCATTATGATCCCTACGGCAACGAGCATGATCGTTATAAGGAATATCGACCTTCTTACATCTCTCATTCCACTACCCCACTACCCGCGTTTTTCAATTCTTTCACCGCTCTTTTAAAAACTTCACCGCGTTCCTTATACGAACTGAACATGTCGAAACTGGAACACATCGGCGAAAGCAGAACGAGCGAATCCGCCGTCGCGAACGATCGTGCCATCGATACGGCATCGCGCATATCGCACGCCTCCACCATCTCGACAGTCCCTGTCAGCGCGCTTCGTATCGCCCCGCGCGCCTCTCCGATAAGCACAATGCGTTTCACCTTCTCTTTGACTATATCGCGCACGGCCGAGTAGTCGCTGTGTTTATCCTTGCCGCCCGCTATCAATATCACAGGCTTGGTGCAAGACTCCAGCGCGCGGCGCGTGGAATCAACCGTCGTTCCCTTCGAATCGTCTACATACTCGACACCGTCTATCGTATCTACCGTTTCAAATCTATGCGCGAGGCCGGTAAAAGAAATGAGCGCCTTCTTTATCGAAGACGCATCCACCCCCGCGCATCCGGCCGCCAGCATTGATGCCATAGCATTCTCGACATTATGCAGTCCTTTGAGCCGCATATCGGTTACCCGGCATATCTCTTCGGTTTTTCCTCGTAGCGTACAGAAGAATTTACCGTCTTCGACATACGCGCCGCCCGTCCTGCCAAGTCTGCTGTAAAATAATTTTTTAGCATCGGCCATGCCGGGGATATTTTTAAGTTCGTCGGCATCTTTGTTCAATATAAGGAAGTCGTCCACATCCTGTTTCGCGAATATCTTAAGTTTTTCATTAAAATAGTCGCTGAATTTTGTGTATCTATCCATGTGATCGTCCCGTATATTCAGGATAACCGCCACGGCAGGCTTGAATTTTTCTATCTTTTCCAATTGGAAGGAACTGACTTCGAGGACAACCCACGTATCATCTTTTATTCGCGGGATCTCACCGCAGAGCGAGTTGCCGATGTTACCGCAAACAACCGTGTCCTTCCCGCCCATCTTCAACATCTCACCGATAAGCGTCGTAACTGTGCTCTTGCCGTTGGTTCCGGTTATCGCTATTATTTTCCCTTTGCAGAAACGGTAACCAAGCTCCATCTCGCCCATAACAGGTATACCCAACTGCGCGGCCCATTTTATTACCGGCGAACTATCCTCCACGCCCGGACTCAATACCACAAGATCACTGCCTTTTACAAAACCCTCTGAGTGGCCACCCGTCTCGACGAGAACGCCGGCCTCTTCCAACCGCCGAGCCGCCCGTTCCGTCGCGGGAGTATCCGCGGAATCCGTGATCTTTACCATAGCGCCGCGCGCTTGCAATAAAAGCGCCGCGTTGACGCCGCTATTACCCAGGCCGACTACCGTTATCGTCTTATTCTTTACGTTCATTTTTTAATTATTGTAATTTTAATGTCGCAAGGCTTAAAAGCGCCATAACTATGCCGACTATCCAGAACCTTATTATTATTTTCGATTCCGACCATCCGAGAAGCTGAAAGTGGTGATGTATGGGCGACATCAGGAAAAGCCTCTTCTTCGTTGTCTTGAACCATAACACCTGCAAAACCACCGAAAGCGCTTCTATGACGAATATGCCCCCGACTAAGAATAGCAGTAATTCTTTCTTTATGAATACGGCCACTACGCCAATTCCGCCGCCCAGCGCAAGCGAACCCGTATCGCCCATGAATACCGTGGCGGGATATGAATTAAACCATAAGAACCCTAAGCCGGCGCCTATCATTGCCGCGCAAAATACCGCGAGTTCACCGGAACCCGGCAGATAAAATATGTTAAGGTAATCGGTAAGCAGGACATTGCCGGAAATATAGCTTAAGACCGAATAGGTTATCGCGGCTATTACCGTGCATCCTATAGCCAGGCCGTCGAGCCCGTCGGTCAGGTTCACAGCGTTTGTCGCGCTCACTATAACGAGTATCACGAATAATATGTAGCATAATCCCAGGTTGATCGTCAGATGTTTCATAAAAGGTATCGATATCGCGGCTGGTATCGGAGTAAAGACCATGATGTATACGGCCAAAATAAGCCCGAGCACTATCTGTCCGACGAGCTTGCTTTTTGCGGTAAGGCCGAGATTTCTTTTCTTCACCACTTTTATATAATCATCCGCAAATCCCAGGAGTCCGAGCCATAAGAATGAAACGAGTGTTAAAATTACATACTGATTTAAAATATCAGCCCATAATAGCGTAGCCGATCCTATGGCGAGTATTATGATGATACCTCCCATAGTCGGTGTGCCCTGTTTATGTTTATGGAGATCGTATAACTGCTCGACATGTTCGCGCCTTATATTCTGTCCGAAGTTTATTTCCTTGAGCCATCTGATTATCATCGGCCCGAATATAAGCGATATGAGAAATGCCGTCAAACTGGCCATCGCGGCCCTGAAGGTTATATACTTGAATACGTTAAAACCGAACCAAAGATCGCGTAACGGATATAGTAAATAGTATAACATTTTTCTTCCCCTTAAATCTTTTGAAACTTCTCCAAAACCCGCTCCATCTTCATACTGCGCGAGCCTTTAAATAATACTACGTCCCCTTTTTTTACCATCTTCTTCAGAAGCTTTGCTATCTCGTCATGCGATGAACAGTGCCACAACCTGTCGGGCGCCATCCCGCTCGACTTCGCCTGAGACAGCGTATATTTCGAGAGTTCCCCGAACGTCATAAGCCCGTCTGCGCCTGACTTCGCTATCGCTTCACCTATCATTCTGTGAAACTTCTCGCTCTCCCGGCCCAATTCCAGCATATCGGCGCTCACGATCCATCTGGCGCGCGCCGGATAATGCTTAACTACTTCGATCGCGCGCATCATCGAAAGTGGATTAGAATTATATGAATCGTTTATTATGTCGACCCCGCGCGTCTTTACCGGCTCAAGCCGCATATTGGCCGGCCTGTAATCCGACAGCGCCTCTCGCATAGCTTTATGCTCGATACCGAAATTGAGCGCGACCGCGATGGCCGCCAGCGCATTATAAACATTATGCTCACCTAGGACGTTAAGGTCAAACTCCATCTTATTATTTACGATAAAACTTGTCTTCCAACTGCCGGAAGCAACCATCTTCGCCTTTAAAAAATTAGCGGCGGTAAAACCGTATTTTACTATATCCAGGTTTTTATTTTTAATATTAGACAGAAATTTATCATCGCCGTTCAGGATAAGAAGGCCGCCTTTACGGATATACGGGAATATCTCCGACTTCGCCTCGAATACGCCTCTAAGGCTCCCGAGAAATTCCAGATGCGACGGGCCTATGTTCGTCATCACCGCCGTAGTCGGCCGCGCGATCGCGGCGAGCAGGGCTATTTCGCCGTTGTGATTGGTGCCGAGCTCCAGCACGCATATCTGGTGGGTCTTATTAAGCCTCAAAAGCGTCAGAGGCACGCCTATATGGTTATTCTGAGTGCCCTCGTTACGCAGTACATTATATTTCGTCGACAAAAGATGCCAGGCCATGTCCTTAACCGTCGTCTTGCCGTTCGAGCCGGTAACACACACAACCGGTATATTGAATTGCGCGCGATGATACGCGGCGATATCCTGTAAAGCCTTCGTCGTATCTGCGACCTGGATAATAACTTTGCCGTGCCGGGATCGAGCATAAAAATCTTTTACGCGACCCTGGTCTGACGATACGATAGCGCCGAGGGCGCCTTTCTTCAGGACCTCGGCGACGAAATCATTGCCATCAAAGTTCGCGCCTTTAAGCGCGACGAATAGATCTTCCTTCGATATATTTCTGGAATCGGTAGATATGCGCGACGGGCCTATCGCCGATTCCGGATCGCCCGATAATAATTTCCCGCGTGTTATACTTACAATCTCTTTTACCGTCATTTCCGCCTTGCGCTCCTCGATCCCAAATTTTCTTTTACAACTTCACGATCGTCGAAATGCAGTACCTTATCCTTCACGATCTGATAATTCTCGTGGCCTTTGCCGGCTATGACAACTATACTGCCGTCTCCGGCGATACTCAACGCCTTACCTATCGCCTTTCGCCTATCCGGTTCCGTTTCGTAATTTAAAAAACAACCCTTCACGCCGGCCAAAATATCGCCGATTATGGCATCGGGTTCTTCGAATCTCGGATTGTCGGAAGTTATTATAACACGATCTGACAATTTACAGGCGACTTTGCCCATGAGCGGCCGCTTTGTCTTGTCTCTATTGCCGCCACAGCCGAATACGGTCACCACGGGAGCCTTCGAGACCTCTTTTATCATCGACAACATATTATACAGCGCGTCTTCCGTATGGGCAAAATCGACAAATACTTTAAACGGCCGATCACATTCCACCGTCTCGAGCCTGCCCGGCACGTTCTTAAGCGCTTCTATGCCTCTTTTTATCGTTTCAAAATCCAGTCCGGCGTCGTAACATACAGCGGTCGCGGCAAGAATATTCGAGACGTTATACCTTCCCACCAACGGACTTGAAACATTAAAAACGCCTTTCGGCGTCACGACGCAAAAGCGCGAACCATCAAGCGACAATCTGATATCCCTGGCCATTATGTCAGGATTACCCGCCAATCCGTAAGTGATCGTACGCTTGAGCGTCGCGCCTTTCAGCGACGCGACTTTCGGGTCATCCGTATTCAGTATCGCAACCCCTCCACCCTTCAATCTTTCGAATATTCCGGCCTTCGCCTTAAAATAATCCTCGACCGTCTTATGATAATCAAGATGTTCGGGCGTTATATTCGTGAACACAGCCGCGTCATACAGGATAGAATCAACGCGCCCCTGGTCCAGCGCGTGACTCGATACCTCCATAACTACGTGCGTAACCGCCTCCTGCGCCATGCCGGCGAGTATCGACTGCAGTTCGAGCGGGCCCGGCGTCGTATTTACCGCCGGCGTTACCTTGCCGAGCGCTCGATAGTTTATCGTGCCGATCACTCCCGGTTCTTTACGCGCCGCGCGCAATATGCTCTCGATCAGATACGTTATCGTCGTCTTGCCGTTTGTGCCGGTAATGCCCACCATCTTCATCCTGCGTGATGGGTGGCCATAAAAATTATCCGCCATTACAGGCAGAGCCTTGCGCGTATCTTCAACCAGTATCTTTACTATATCGTCAGGCGCGTTAAAATCTTTTTCCGACACTACCGCGGCCGCGCCTTTCGCCAGAGCGTCGCCTATAAAAACATATCCGTCTGCGCCGTACCCACGAAACGCCACGAAAAGATCGCCGCTACGGACAGATCTAGAGTCGTTCGTCATCCGGCCAAAAGATGTTTCCGCGGGGCCGCCTGACAGCTTATATTCAATTCCCTTTAAAAGTTCTACCGGGAGCATACACGCCCTTCGCGTTCAAATATTTGAGAGAATCATCCACAACTTTTTTAAATACCGGCGCCGCCACGTCTCCGCCGTAATACACCGGGCGCGGCTCATCCACACATACCGCCACAGCCAATACCGGGTTCTCGACCGGCGCAAACCCTATAAACGACGCCACAAACCGGTCGTGCGAATAAACGCCTCCCGGCTCCACCTTCTGCGCGGTCCCCGTTTTACCTCCGGTGGAATAATCTTCTATGCGCGCCTTCTTACCGGTGCCGCTGGTCACAACCCCCATCAATATACTGCGCATCTTCATCACAGTCTGCGTCGACAGCACCCGCCTCCGTATAACCGGTTGAATATCCTTCACAATCTGACCCTTGGGATCAAGTATCCTTTTTACAACTCTGGGCCTGACCAGATAACCATTATCCGCGATTACCGCGATGGCACACGCAAGCTGGATCGCAGTAGTGGTAACCTCCTGCCCCATCGGTATCGCGTACATGCTCGAACCGGACCATTTCGATATATTTCTGTTCATCCCGGAAACTTCACCCGGGAGATCTATACCCGTCTTTTCGCGAATGCCGAATGCCTCAATGTACTTGAACATACCTTTCGCGCCCAGAAGACTGGCCGCCTTTACCGTACCTATATTACTGGAAACTTCTATCACTTCTTTAAACGGCAGGACGCCATGCGGCGTATGGTCATGCAATATCCTTCTGCCGATCTTCCACTGTCCATTTTCACAATCGAACTTCGTCTGGAATGTAACCAACTTCTCCTCCAGAAGGCCGCTCGCCGCGACTATTTTGAAGACGCTTCCCGGTTCGAAGAAATCGTTGATGGCCCTGTTACGTACCGCGTCGGCGGCGCGCTTGCCCGGATTATTGAGGTCAAAATTCGGAAAGTTCGCGAGCGCCAGGATATCCCCGGTCCGCGGATCCATCACCACTATAGACGCGCCCTTGGCGTTGTATTTGTCGTACATCTTGTAGAGTTCGCGTTCAGCGATATTTTGTATCACCTCGTCGATGGTGAGCACCAGCCCAAAACCGTCTTTGGCGGGTATGAATTCATACTGGTAGGATTCGAGTAGTTTTCTTTTCGCATCCTGAGTGGATATAAGCCAACCGCTCTCACCCTTCAGATATTTATTGTATAAAAGCTCCAAACCTTCGAGGCCTACGTTATCTATATTGACGGTCCCTATCGCATGGCAGGCCAGGGACTTGTCGGGATAAAACCTCTTCGACTCCTTTATTACCGCCACTCCGGGTATCTTAAGCTTTTTGATCTCGAGCTCTTCCTGCGGCGATATCTTCCTTTTTATCCACACGAAGGCCTTGTCCCTGGAAAGACGCTGGAGAATATACGAGTCGCTTAAATTTAATATTCCGGCAAGTTTTTTTGCTACAGCTTTCTTATCTTTGACCTCGCGGGAATTGACAAAGACGGAATTGCTGTTGAGGTTCACGGCCAGAACGCGCATCGAGGAATCGTATATGGTACCGCGCGTGGGAGGTATTTCGACTGAAACGGTATGTTGCTCGTTGGCCAGATTATAATAGAACTTGTGCTTTAATACCTGGAGATAGAAAAGACGTATGATAAGAACCGCGAGGGCTATGAAGAACAGGACAAATACGGCGATCTGCCGTGATCGGGACTTTCCGCTATGCACGAATTTTTACCGCCTATCGCTCCCTGGCCTGAGCCTCAGCCCTTGGCCCTAGGAAGTCGACGATACCTGAAAAACTAAACCTTCTGTCGATTGAACTTGCGCGAACACCTTCCGAAGCGCTCCCCGAAGTCAATCTTGCCACTTTAACGACGTTATGCCTGCCGGGAAGCCCTACATCTATATTCTTTGATAACAAAACTTTCTCCAAACGGGAAGGCGCCTCAAGATTATTGATATTATAATCCAGGCGGCCCTTATGGTCAAGCATCTCCTTGAGTTTTTTCTCTTTGGTCTCGATAGAATAACTCAATTTTACGAGTTCCACCTGCTGGTGCACATATACCAGCGCGACAAGCGTCATGACCATTATGCCTGCTACCGATTTCAATAACCTCATTATCTCTATATCCTTTCCGCGATCCTCAACCGGCCGCTTCGCGACCTGGGATTCCGGACTATCTCTTCGGGCGAAGCGCCAAGCGGCTTCTTCGTTATAATCCTGAGGACTCCGAGAGCCGCATAACCTTTAAACAGGTTTTTGACTATTCGATCTTCAAGAGAATGAAACGATATTACCGCTATTCTTGCGCCTATATCAAGCCAGGAAACGGATTTTTTTATACCTTCTTCCAGCGCCGCAAGTTCATCGTTGACCGCTATCCTTATCGCCTGAAATGTCCTGGTGGCGGGATCTATCTTAAAATTCTTGCGGTTGCGCCCTATCGCCCGCCGCACTATCTCCGCCAATTCCGTTGTCGTCTCTATCGGCTTTTTCGAACGTTCTTCGATTATTCGTTTTGCGATCTTTCTCGAAAGCCGCTCTTCGCCATATTTATATATAATATCAGAAAGATCCTGCTCTTTGTACCTATTTATTATCTCAAACGCGCTTATTTCAAGATTCCGGTTCATCCTCATGTCCAGGCGCGCATCGTCTTTTATGCTGAACCCTCTGGCGCTGTCATCAAGCTGGAATGATGAAACGCCCACATCTAAAATCACCGCGTTGAGCATCTTTACATTTTCTTTAGAAAGAACCCTGTCGATATTTCTAAAATTTTCATTTATAAGCCGGAAACTACCGGTAAATTCTTTCAGGTTTTCGGAAGCCGTTTTTATGGCAACCTCATCTGCGTCCAATCCTATCAACAGACCGCCGGGCGTTATCCGCCTTAATATCTCTTTAGAGTGCCCGCCCCCGCCTACCGTGGCATCGAGCACAACATCCCCGCGTTTCAAGTTCAAAGAACTTATAACTTCCTCAAGCATCACCGGCTGGTGCACAACGCAAGACCCTTCATTATTATAGCTTCATTATCTTACTTCAGTAAAAGGCTCATCCGGTTCGAAACCGGCTTCCTGGACGCCTGACTGTCAATACCCAGATATGAAAGGTCACAGCCAAGAGCCCTCGCCTTCCGGATCCTCTCGATGCACGTCTCGTTGTCCGTGTTACAATAGCGTTCGGCTTTTTCGACCCTTGTTTGCCTGGGACTCATAACGCACCTCCACGGCTTAACCTGAAACATCGCTTCCGGTTAAGCTCAGCTTTCTTCGGTCATCAGCTTTTCTGCTATGTCTTCGAACGACTCTTTAGAGCTATTATAATACTCACGCCACGCGTCTTGGGACCAGACCTCTATCCTGTTCGATACTCCGATTATCATCACGTCTCTTTTAATCGAGGCGTAATCTTTCAAATACTTCGGTATCAGTATCCTCCCCTGCTTGTCGCACTCGATCTCGCTCGCCCCGGAAAAATATAACCGGTTGAACTTTCTCGATTCGGACTTGGTAAAGGACACCGACTTGAACTTCGACTCCTGAGTTTTCCATTCGTTCTCCGTAAATAGAAAAAGGCATTTATCCAATCCTCTGGTTATATAGAATTTCTCTATGTCATATTCCTTGAAGGATTCGCGGAATTTGGAAGGTATGATAAGCCTTCCCTTTTTATCTATGGTGTGTTCATATTCACCATAAAACATATTTTGCGCTCCTCCATTTTAAACCACTTTCAACCACTATATGGTAGAAGTATACACTATATGCATTTTCTTGTCAACAAAAGATACAAAAAAATGTAGGGCACCTTTAAAGATGCCCTACATTTAATTATTTGAAGAAGTCGGCCTATAAGCCGGGTTCTGTCCGCCATATACCATTCGGCGCAATGCGCCTCAAATACATGACAGGATATTCATCTATCTGGCCCCGCCATTACTGACGGGGTCTAGCGACCTTACCCGCCTCGACACCGACGTATTTTCGATAGGAGCGAGCAACTCCTGATTCGAGGCCTATTTGGTCTTGCTCCGCGCAGAGATTGCCTCGTTTCACCCTGTCCCGCTTTTGGCGAAACAGACTCGTCTCTGTGGCTCTTGCCGTCGTCAAAAACGACGGCACGCGCTATAACGCTTTGTCGACGTCAGAGACGTCGACATGCGCGGGCAATATCAGAGATATTGCCCAGCACAATCCTCACCTTTCGATGGGCGGTCGTTAACCGCTGCGCCGCTCTCCGGAGCCCGGACTTTCCTCCCTAACCCTTTACTTCCGTAAAGCGCAAGGCGAATATCCGGCCGGCTTCTTCAAAATAAACTTGGCCTCGGTCAGAGACCTCGGCACTTAGCCATCACTGTGGCTTATAAACTTTGAAATTTTATATAAGAAATTTAAGATTGATGGCTTTGTTTACGAGCTTATCCGCTTCTTTATTCTGCGAGCGATCTATGTGCCGGATTTCAAAAGACCCGAAATGCTTAAGAGCGGTTACCGCTTTTTCAAACAACGGCTTTATGTCTACGCTCTTTACCTTATATTCACCGCTCAACTGCTTAACCACCAGTTCGCTGTCGAGATTAATGACAATTTTATCAGCTCCCAGCTTTCTGGCCTCTTCGAGACCGCATATCAACGCATTATATTCCGCGTTGTTATTAGTAGCCTCACCGATATATTTGTAAACCTCACCGACTCTCTTCTTTTTAGAATCGAATATTACGGCACCTATGCCGGCTGGCCCGGGATTACCTCGCGCACCGCCATCGGCATATAGGAAAAATGTTTCATTCTTCAAGATACAATATCCTCGAGCAGTTGTCGCATAGGACGAGCTCGCTATTCATCTTCACTTCATTAACCACCTGAGGCGGAAGCACCCTGAAACAGCCCTGACAGACTTCATCGGCAATAGTAACTACGGCCAGGCCGCCCTTATTTTTTACTATAATTTCATATTTTTTCAATATGTTTTTTTCGACCTTTGCGGCGAGACCTTCCCGCTGGGCCTTTAAAGCTCCCATTTCGGATTTTATGCGCGAGGATTCATCGGCGAGGCGCTTCTTCTCTTCGTTGAATTTTGCCTCTTCCGATTTTAAGAACTCTTTCTCTTTGGCTATCCGCTTATTCTCCGCGTCCACCTGGTCGAATATATTCAGGATCGCTTCTTCTATAATCGAATTGTCGGATTTTATGCGCCCTATCTCTTCCTGTAGCGCCGTATATTCTTTGTTCGTCTTTACCTGGTTGAGTTGCTGTTGATATTTCTTTATGTTTCCTTCTTTCGCCTCAAGGTCGCCCTCTTTCTCTTTGCGCTTTAACTGGAGCGTTTTCAGCTCATCCTCAAATTTTTTTAATTCAACACTCTTATCTTTAAACTCCGCTTCCTTATTTTTGATAATCTCCGGGATAGAGTCAAACTCATCCTGAAGCCTGAATATATTGGTATCCAGCCCCTGCAGTTCAACGAGTAATTTTATTTGGTCTTTTAAGTTTTCCATAATTTTAGATGGTGGACGCGAGGGGACTTGAACCTCTGACCTCTGCGATGTGAGCGCAGCGCTCTAACCAGCTGAGCTACGCGTCCCCAGGGTTTTTATTTTCTGAACCCTCGGTTTTCCTCAAAATTTCCGGAGAAAATTTCATAGAAAATCGAAGTATCTTAGACTCCAGGACCCGAAAACTTTCTTCGAAAAGTTTTATCAATATACCGATTTTTCAGAGAAAAATCGGTATATCTTAGACTCCAGGACCTGAAAATCTTTTTCGAAAGATTTTCGTTAATCCTAATTTTTCGGAGAAAAATTAGGATATCTTAGACTCCAGGACCCGAAAACTTTCTTCGAAAAGTTTTCGGAGTATGGTGGGCCCGCAAGGATTTGAACCTTGGACCAAGAGATTATGAGTCTCCTGCTCTGCCAGACTGAGCTACAGGCCCACGAAACACTATCAATTAAAACAACAAACAACAGATAAAGCTACGGCTCTGCCAGACTGCCCCGCCATCGGTCTTACTCGAAGCGGGGTCCCGCCCCCTGTCAAACTCCTGGCGGGAAGCTACAGGCCCTATAAATTTTCTATGAAATTAGAGGTTATTATACTCAAACCACAGCAGGATGTAAAGATGATTTTAGAGGAGATACTACTTGCGTATCCTTCGGCGTTTAAGGCGGCGCGTTGCGAGGCGTCTCATCTTTCTGGTGTTTTTCTTTGGCATATGGTAGTCCTTTCTTTAATTAGACGGCGAAATCGCCGCTATATTCAACATTTATTATCTTTGCCCTGAGATTGCCCGAGGCATCTATATAATACCTAACTCTTGCCGAATCACCTTCATGTATCTCGCTAAAACTTACGGCGTCTTCACCTTTATATATCTTTGTATCGGACGTCACCGATATTCTCACATCATTTATGACTATAACAGATCCTACCCAATCGATGGAAACGATTGTGCCTTCAATAACTTTAATAATCCCGGATCCTTCGCTATCCTGACATAAGCCGGGTGTGGCAAAAACGGTTATCGCGATTAGAATGAAAAGTATTAATTTCATCTTCCACCTTTTGCGGCCGCTATAAAAAACCCCGCATCTTCTCGACATTCGTTTTGTGAATTTAAAGAAGATGCGGGGTTATTGTGTCAATGTTACAACTTTACGACATTGGTGGCCTGCTCACCTTTGGGACCTTGTGTGATCTCAAACTGAACTTCCTGGCCTTCTTTCAACGTCTTGAAACCCTCACCCTGAATTGCGCTGTGGTGAACGAAGACATCCTTACCCTCTTCAGGAGTAATAAAGCCGTAGCCCTTTGCATCATTGAACCATTTTACTTTTCCTTTTGGCACTGTAAATACCTCCTTTCAGTGAAATTATAATGTCGATGGTCAGAAAAAAAACCGCAAGGCGAAAGCTTCTCTACCATGCGGTTCAAGATTTTCCTGCCTTCTTCACTATGGCGTAAGTATACACTATGAACTGAAAATTGTCAACTATTATTTTATATTTCTAAAAACTTTTCAAAGAAAGTTTTTAGATACTGGAGTTTGAGGTATTTTCCGAGAAAACCTACTCACCTATCCCCATCGCCAGAAAATTCTTAAGTTTCCTCGACCGGGTCGGGTGCCTGAGTTTTCGCAGGGCCTTCGCCTCTATCTGCCTGACGCGCTCGCGGGTAACTTTAAATACCGAACCTACCTCTTCCAGCGTTCTTGGATAACCATCGCCTATACCGAATCTAAGGCGCAAGACTTTTTTCTCGCGCTCGGTAAGAGTATCCAGAACATCGTCCATCTGCTCTCTAAGCATCGAATACGCCGTCGCGTTCGCCGGCGATATCGCGCGCTTATCTTCGATGAAATCACCGAAATGTGTATCGCCCTCGTCACCTATCGGTGTCTGCAGGCTTATCGGTTCCTGCGCTATCTTGAGTATGCCCCTCACCTTCTCGACGGGCATCCGCATCTTATGCGCGATCTCTTCCGGGGTCGGCTCCTTGCCGTTCTGCTGGACAAGCGTCCTGGAGACTTTTATCAGCTTATTGATCGTCTCCGTCATATGGACGGGTATCCTTATGGTGCGCGATTGGTCGGCTATCGAGCGCGTGATCGCCTGGCGTATCCACCAGGTGGCGTAAGTCGAAAATTTGTATCCGCGTTTATATTCGAATTTGTCTACAGCCTTCATGAGGCCTATGTTGCCTTCCTGTATAAGGTCGAGGAAAGAGAGGCCTCTATTGGTATACTTTTTCGCTATGCTTACGACGAGCCTTAAGTTCGCGGCGACAAGCTCTTTCTTCGCTTTATTGAATTTTACCTCGGCACTGCGGACAAGCTTGAAGTGTTCCCGGACAGCGCTTATCGACTCGCCAAATTCGTTCTCGATCTTTCTCTTGCGCTTCGAGTGCTCCTTAACCGCTTCCCTGTCCTTTTTCTTGCGCGCGCTCGCTATCTTCGCGAGAACCCTGGAATATTCTTCGAGATACTCTTCTATCTTCTTCACCATCTCCTCGACGACATTCATGCCGAGGTTCATCTCTTTTATAAGTGCGGCTATGCGTTCCTTACTGCGCGCCTGCTGTAGACCGCTTATGAGACGCTCAAGCTTCTTCTTGAACCGGCCGCCTTTGAACCGCGCGTCGATATTCATAAACTCTTCTTCGTTGAGTTCACTGCGGAGTATTTTTTCGGCCACTTCTATTGCTTTATATTTGGAGATCCTGACGGCAAGAACCGCGTCCCGGAATTTATATTCGGCTTCTTTTATTCGCTGGGCTATTTCGAGCTCTTCTTTTCGTGTCAAAAGCGCTATCTGCCCCATCTGCCGCAGATACATCTTAACCGGGTCATCGACATGGGCCAACTTAACAACCTCTTCTTTTTCCGGCTCTTCCTTCTTCTCTTCGGAGCGCTCTTCTTCGACAGCCTCTTTGGCCAGATCCTCTTCACTGTCCACGAGCCGTATATTCTCATCCCCGAGTATGCCCAGTATCTCATCGATCTCTTCGGATGATACAATATTCACCGGGAGTATGTTATTAACCTCCTCGAACGTAAGATGGCCCTTCTCTTTACCAAGGGCGATAAGCTCGGTTAAACCTTTTACGCGCTTCTTTTTACCCTGAAGATCGGCGTTGTTTTCACCGGAAGCTTTATCGACAGCCTGAAAAACAGCCGGCTTACTTTTCATCTTTGCGGGTACTCTCTTTTTAAACATAACCTTACGCTTTCTTTGCTTTTACCAGTTCGTTGTATTCGGCGACCAGTTCCTTCACCTTGTTGTCATCCTTCTGGCTATGAGCTATCCTGATCGCATCCTGTATCATGGCCTTGCGCTCTTTTACACTATCGCTCTTCATCTTCGCGATACAATCAACCAGGGCTCTATCCTTATCCCCAATCGTTTCCGAGACGCTCACCGCTTCGGTTATAAGGGTAGCCGCATCCGGACTAAGTGAAAAGTGATTTATAAGCCGCGACGGCGTTACCTCTTTATTCTCTTCGTTAAATTTGAAGGCCGCGCTTACGATATCCCGTATAGAAGAGTTCCTGAACTCATCCGGCGACAAGGCCTGTTTTATCTTTTCTATGAACGAGCCGCCCTCCATCAGCATGGCGAGTATCGTTATCTCCGCGCTCTGCGCCGGAGCCTTCTGTCTGGCCTCCGGAAGAGCCGCTACGTGACGACGCTCGGAGTAATCTCCTTTAACCTTCTTTAGCTCCGTCTTTATCGACTCTTCATCAACCGCCAGACAATCCGCAAGCTTCTTTATGAGTGTCGCCTTGAGAACAGCGTTATTGATGCGCGCTATCGTCGGCAACATCTCGGCGGCTATACCCATCTTGCCGTGAGGCGTATTTATATTGTACCTATTGGAAAGCTTACTGAGCTTGTAATCGAAAAGATTCTTGCTCGATTTTTTAAGCTTTAAAAACTCGTCCACGCCGAATTTCCGGATGTAACTGTCCGGATCGAACCCCGCCGGAAGTTCGGCAATATACACGCTTACGTCTTCGCTTATGAAAAGATCCAGATTGCGAAGGCTCGCCGCTTCACCGGCCTCGTCAGGATCGTAAACCATCACCGCCGTGCCGGCAAAACGTTTTAACAATTTTATCTGATCCGCCGTTAACGCCGTACCCAGCGTCGCTATGATATTGGTAATACCCGCCTGATACGGAACGATGAAATCGAGATATCCTTCCACAACGAGAAAATGACCGCTCTTTTTTATATCGTCCTTCGAAAAATTAAGCCCGTACAGGTTACGCCCCTTCGAATATATCGGCGTCTCTGGGGAGTTTAAATATTTCGGCAGGCTGGAATCGAGCACTCTCGCTCCGAAACCTACGACCCTTCCTTTAAGGTCGATTATAGGAAATATCAGCCTGTTCCTGAACCTGTCGTAGTGGCCCCCTTTGTCGTTGGCAACCACAAGACCGGCCTTTTCCAGCAGGGCCGGTTCGATCGAATTCTTTTTAAAAAATGTGATAAGCGCATCCCATGAATCCGGAGCGAAGCCGATCTTAAATTTCTTCAGCGCTTCAAAACTGACACCGCGCGATCTTATGTAGTCACCCGCGGTTTTATTTCCGCCAAGCCCTGCCTGAAAAAACCGGCAGGCAAGTTCATTTATATTATAGAGCTTGTCGGCCAGAACGCTATCGGCGCCGCGTGCGAATGAGCTTTTTGGAAGTACGACACCGCAATCCTTCGCAAGCATCTCTATAACTTCGGGAAACTGCAAGCTTTCGTGCTTCATCAGGAACGAGAATACGTTCCCGCCCGCGCCGCATCCGAAACAATGATATATCTGCTTATCCGGGCTTACAATGAACGACGGCGTCTTCTCGTTATGGAATGGGCATGGCGCCTTATAATTTCGGCCGAATTTTTTAAGCGGAAGATAGCGTGAAATCACTTCCACTATATCGGTCTTTTCCTGTATCTGGTCTATCAGCGTATCCGGTATTGCCATGTATCCTAACTTACGGGATTACCTTCTCACCCTGACGAAACCTGAACACGGGATTATATTAAGCTTCTCGACCTTCTCAACCTCATCCAATAGAAGATTCAACCCCAGGTTATCGCTCGCGATGTGTCCGGCTATCACTATGTTTATATGCTCATCCTTAACTTGTCTCAAATGCGCTTCGCTAAGATGCATGCACACTATGGTTCCCACTCCCGCCTGCGAAAGGCGCGGATATACTTTTTTGGACCCTTCAGTGCCTCCGGTCATATCGACAAATATTTTGCCGGCAGTCTTACCCGGGTCACCGGCAAATATCCTCGGGCCGGCGGCTTTTGCAAGACCATCGGCGTATTCGGGTATGCGTTTCAAGATTGCCAGTACGCCGGAAAGTTTCAACGGCTTTTCTTTATCAAAAATTTTCTGCAGATACGCGGTAACGTGATTATCGGCCGGCGTATGTACGCACATAAACGGTATATCCAAAAGTCTCGCTATATCCACCGGCCTGGAATGGTTCAGCGGCGCAAGCGACCTCGAAACCTCGTCGGAGCGCTCCTTGAGAAGCCCCTCGCCTATCTTCAGAGGAAGCCCGAGCCTGTCCATGAGATTCGCCTGAAGCCCCATAACATCGTTCAGCCTTGCCAGAGCAAGCCCTTCGGGATGATGCGCCATCACAAGATCGATCCCGTCAGCCCCGGTACGGCGCAACCTATCGGCTAACAAAAGTTCCGGCCCTTCCATGTCCACGCCCAACAGTATGGTCTTAACATCCGTGTTGGGATCGCCGTACAATATCCTGGTATCCGCGTAAGGATTAGTAAGCCGCCTCACATCGAACGCTTTTTTATCAACGCCCTTCGATTTCCTGTATTCTTTTTTCGCTCCGTCGAGGACAGCTTTTATCTCGGATCTTTTACGCAGATCTTTCTCAATACCCTTTTTTACAGCCAATTCGTATAAGGCTTTTAATTTCATGAACCCCTCCATCTAAATAATATTTATTAGAACTATTTTTTCGCTTGGGCAGGCAGTATATTATACGTCTTCTCGTAAATCGAATGGCCGATATTCAGAAAATAAGGGCCTGTCAACGACCTGTCCACGACAGACCACTGAAGATAAGGTAATGGGATAAGCGTCAGCAATATCAGGATCGTGCATGTAAGCACAATACCCCTGACAACGCCCGCAAGAAGCCCGCCGAATTTTTCCAATAGCGGGTGCCAACTCACTTTTACGATCTTATCCACGACCGCTTTGATCAATCTGAACAAAACACCTACGCATACGGCGGTAAATATAAAACCGGCCAAATCCAGGATACTCATTGGCAGGATAAAACCGAGATTATGTAAAAATACCGCTATTTTATTAAAAAAATGGAGGGAAAACACCAACATGCACACGGAACCGATAAGCGGAAATATCTCGTGGCTCAATCCATCCTGCAAAGATACATAACTTGTTCGTAGTATTAGAATTACGACTAAAATATCGACCCAGTTTATCTTTGACAGTATCTCCATAATTCCCCTTGTTGAAAAGGAATATGAAGTATATCATATATTATTTGGAAAGTCAAGGCAGGTTAATTTTGCCGTCTTTCATGCGTATGACCTCATCGGTCCTCTTAGAAAGCTTCTCATCGTGAGTAACTATTACAAGCGTAAGAGCGTAGCTCTCCTTAAGGCCAAATAAAAGCTCATAAACCGATTCGCTGGTCGCGGAATCGAGATTACCGGTAGGTTCATCACACAATAAAACCTCAGGCTTATTTATGATCGCCCTTGCGATAGCTACGCGCTGAGATTCTCCTCCGGATAATTCGCCCGGTCGATGCGTCATCCTGTTCGTAAGCCCCACAAGCTTCAGGGCCTCCCCAGCTCTTTCTTTTACATTTCGATCTTTACTTTTTAACTTTTGATTTTTTATTATCTCCGGCATCATAACATTTTCGAGCGCCGTAAATTCAGGTAACAGGTGATAGAATTGAAATACGAACCCGACACGCCTATTCCGTATAGAAGCTCTCTCCCTGTCCGGCAGTTTGTAGATATCAACCCCGTCCAGCATCACATGCCCGGATGTGGGCCGGTCGAGACCGCCCAGAATATGAAGCAGAGTAGATTTGCCCGCGCCCGACGGGCCTATAAACGCCGTCGATCTTCCAGCGTTTAATTGAAGATCGATACCATCGACAGCCTTTACCCTTTTACCGTTATTGTCGTAAGATTTATGTATTCCTTTTGCGAGAAGAAGGCCGTTATTCATATCGGAGCGCCTCCACCGCTTCGAGGCGTGAAGCGCGATATGCCGGATAGATCGCGGCAATAAGGCTTAACAACATGCTCGCTATTATTATCAGTATTATCTCCGACGGATCCATCCTCACAGGAAGCTTGTCGAGATAATATACGTCCTTGGGCAGGTCAATGAATTTATACGTCTTGAGACACCAGCACGCCAAGAATCCGAAAATGGCGCCCAGGGCGGTGCCGAAAAAACCAATCAACGCGCCTTCGAGCGCGAATACCGCCATTATGTCGGAGTTGGCGGCGCCTATAGCCTTGAGTATGCCGATATCTTTCGTCTTCTCAAGAACGGTCATTATGAGGGTGCTGGCGATATTGAAACATGCGACCATTACTATCAATATCAATATTATGAACATGACCGTCTTTTCGAGTTTGATGGCTTCGAGGAGATTACGATTGAGATCGGCCCATGTCCGCACATCATACGACGGGCCCATCTTCATGCGAAGAGCGCTCTTGACGCCGTCTATATTAAAAGCATCGTCGACCTTTATCGATAGCCCTGTCGCCATGTCTCCTACCGCCAATAGTTCCTGAGCGCCGGATAGCCCTATATACGCCAGATTGGAATCATATTCATACATGCCCGATTTAAACACACCCGCGACTCTGAAATCCTTACCTTCGACGGAAAATACTCCGGACGGTTTAAACTTTTTATCCCGTATAAGCGCCGGTGAAACGAGAGTTACCATGCCACCGACATCTACGTCCAGCTTGTCGGCAAGTTCGCTTCCCAGTACCACCTCATTATCTTTCAGGGGATTGAGGGTGCCTCGCGTCATATATTTACCCAGATTATTGACACGAACCTCTTTTGCGGCGTCTATACCTTTTACTATGACTCCGGCGACACTTTCATCTTTACGTATCAAAGCTTGTCCATTCAAAAAATATGCGCACGCCATAACATGAGGAGTGCTTAAAATCTTATCCGTAAATTCCTGTGAAGGTTTGACGCCATAATCGGAGACGATCTCTATGTGGGAATAAGTACCTATTATTTTAGTTCTGAGATCCTGGTCGAAACCGCTCATTACCGAAATAACTATTATGAGAGCGGCAACGCCTACAGCGACACCGAAGACCGATATCAGGCTTATGATAGATATGAACTTCTCTTTACGTTTCGCTGTAAGATACCTGAGGCTTACGAATAGTTGCCAGATCATGTTTGCGGCTTTAACTGCGGAAATAGTATCACATCTCGTATGGACGGAGAATTTGTCAGTATCATAACGAGGCGGTCTATGCCTATCCCAAGGCCTCCTGCGGGGGGCATGCCATATTCCAGAGCGGTCACGAAGTCCTCATCGATATTCCTTTTACCGTCTTTGGCGCCCTGAAGTTCGTCCTCAAACCGCTTCTTCTGTTCTATCGGATCATTGAGCTCCGAATAAGCATTGGCTATCTCCATGCCGCCCATGTAGAGTTCGAACCTATCGGTCAGGTCCGGATTACCGGGCTTCGTTTTAGCGAGAGGGCAGAGTTCTTTGAACATATCCACGACAAAGACCGGATGGTTACCCGCTTTCGGCTCGACGAGATCGCCGACTATATTTATTATCTGCGTTCTCGAAACATCCTTACCCTCCATCTCGATCCCTTTTGTCTTCAATTTTTTAATCCACTGCTCGCGGCTGTCGGACGGAATGATACCGAACTGTTCTTTCATCAGATCTGCGAAGGATACCCTCTCCCACTTCGAGAGATCTATAGTTTTTCCCTGATACTCTATTTCAATGCGCCCCAAAACTTTTTGCGCAAGCCCTCTTACGAGATCCTCGGTCAGCTTCATCATGCCTTCGCAGTCGGAGTAGTTTTCGTACACTTCAAGCATCGTAAACTCTGGATTATGCTTTATCGATATACCTTCGTTCCTGAAGCTTCTGTTTATCTCATAAACTTTCCCTAATCCTCCCACCAGAAGCCTCTTCAGGTATAACTCCGGCGCTATCCTCAGGAACAGGTCTATCCCGAGTGCCTCGTGGTGCGTCTTGAACGGCTTTCCGGCCGCACCCCCAGACATCGCCTGCATCATGGGCGTTTCGACTTCGATGAACCCTTTCTCGTCGAGGAATCGCCTTATCTCGCTCGTTATACGCGAGCGCGTTACGAATACCTCCCTCACATCGTCATTAACGATAAGGTCTACATATCTCTGCCGGTATCTGGTTTCAACATCCTTCAACCCGTGCCATTTTTCCGGAAGCGGACGTAAGGATTTCGCCAGTATTGTAAATTCTTTTACGATTACGGTAGCTTCGCCGGTGCGCGTCTTGAATGTATCGCCTTTGACGCCTATGAAATCACCGATATCAAGATCCTTTAACAGCGAGAACGCTTCGGGCCCGACGATATCTTCTTTTAGATATGCCTGCATCTTTCCGGTCGAATCTTTAATATCATAGAAAGAGCTTTTACCGTGCGAACGCACTGCCATTATCCTGCCCGCCACAGACACGCTCCTGCCTTCGGTAAAATCATCCTTCAGGGCCTTTATCGTAGAAGTTGTGTCATATCTTCCGCCGTATGCGTAAATACCTTTCCTTGTAATGTCATCGAGCTTCGCCCTACGCTGTTTTATAAGTTCGCTCTCTTCTACGTGTTCCTGGTGTTCTTGGTGTTCTTGTGAATGTGCGGACATCTATCTCTTCTCCTTGCCTATTAGTTTTAAGAACATATCTACGACCTTCGGATCAAAATGCGTCCCCGAATCTTTTCTTATCATATCCATAGCCGCCTTTTTCGAGAACGCTTTTCGATACGGACGGTTTGATGTCAGCGCCTGGTAAACATCGGCCACAGCTATTATACGGGCGCCTAACGGTATCTCTTCGCCTTTTAAACCGGCCGGATATCCCTTACCGTCCCATCTTTCATGGTGATACAATACCAGCGGAATTATGTCATGCATGAACTGTATCGGTCTTATAATATCGGCCGCGATCTGCGGATGCCGCTTTATTGCGTCAAACTCTTTTTTGGTAAGTTTTGATTTCTTAAGCAGTATCTTATCGCTTATCCCTATCTTTCCAAGGTCGTGCAGTATAGACGCCTCTTTTATATTCTCTATATCGTCCTGCGGGAGATGAAGCTTGGAGGCCAGCTGAGTCGCGTAATGGACGGTGTCCTCTACATGTTCACCCGTATAATGATCTTTCAACTCTATCGTTTTGGCGAATGCGAATATGAACTCCACCAAACTCTGCTTACCGCTACGACTCAACTTATCTATCTTCTCCTTAAGGAACCTGATATCGGTCGGCTCCACACCTTTCGGCATCATGTCCTTCTTGTTGGAGAGATCGTATGAGGAGAAAACCCTGTTGCCGCCGACTTCTTTAACCTTGGAAAGTATTTTATCGGCGGTATTTATAAGATCCAATCCGCGCGCCATACCGGTATCCGGATATGCCGCCACGGCAACGCTCAACTTTAATTTGACAACATGGCTCTTATTGCCGAAATTGTACAACCCGACCGCGTCCAGGATCCTCTGGGCCATTATCTGTCCTTTACCCTGATCCACACCGGGAGATATTATAAGAAATTCTTCTCCTCCGTAACGTATCACGGTATCGTATTTGCGCACCATCTTCGTCAGGTAGGCGGCAAACTGTTTTAATACTATATCACCGAACTCATGGCCGTATACATCATTTATAGATTTAAAATAATCTATATCGAGCATAACTACGGACAGCGATAGTCCATATCGTCTGGCACGGTAAAACTCGGCTTCTATAACTTCCTTCAGGTATTGATGGTTATATAAACCGGTCAGCGTATCTTTTAATGCGAGTTTCTCGAGACGCGCATTTGACTTTATAAGTTCTTTATTCAACTTGACGCGTTCCGATTCGGCCTTATTTCTTTCCGCGATCGTCTTGGCGTTCTCCAATGCGACGGCGGCGCTGGCGGCAAGACCCTGCAACATAAATACGTCTTCCGCATCAAACGGCAACCCCTGATTCTTATTATGTATCTCGAAACAACCCAAGAGCTCACCATTGCGATTAAGCACCGGTACATTGACGAGATTACGCAACGAGAATGTCTTCTGAAAATCCACGGCAACATGGCTGTCGTGTTCTGCATCATTAGCTATGTACGGTTTCGATGTATCTATAACCCAGCCCGGCAAACTTGGCCCATGAGAAAAGGAATAGTCAACCGGCTCTATCTTCCCCTCTCTTACGTATTCCACAAATTTCATTTTGCTGTCTTCAAGCAACCCCGCCATGCCCCCCGAGGCATCAACAAGCTCCATGGCGGCGGTAACGAGCGTTCGCATAATAACCGGTATCTCCAAAATAGCATTTATGTGCTGACTCGTGCGGGATAGTATCTCCAGCTGGTAATCGCGGCGCAATATCGCCTCTTCCTGCAACTTACGCTTGGTTATGTCTCTCGCGGTCGCGAAATTATACTCACTGCCTTCGTATTCGAGATAATTCACGCACACCTCGACCGGCAGAAGTATACCGTCCTTTTTCCTATGGGCGGTCTCGAATGTAAAAGACCTGCGTTCCTTTAACTCCTTCCAATGCTCCGACCATCTTTCTTTTTGGAAATCCGGATCTATGTCGGCTATCTTCATGGAAAGCAACTCGTCCTGAGAATAGCCGAGCATCTTACAGGCCATTTCATTTACATACATGATCCGCGCGTCAACTCCTACCCAAAAGATAGCATCCGAAGCGTTATCTATGGAAAACCGCGCCAGATGCGATATATCTTCCGCGCTACGGCGCTCTTCCTCTACGCCGATTGCGGAAGCTATTATCTCCATTATCTTTTTATCATCATCGGCAGGCTCAAAATCATATTTATAAAGAGCGCAGAGAGAGCCTACATAAGTGCCGCCAAATTTTACCGCACAGCCAAGATACGTCCTTAATTCGTAGGCTGAAATGCTCTTATCTGTCCCGGCATACTCCGTATCCGGAAGGTTACCGACAACCAATACGCCGGCGGACTGACGTTTAATAACTTCATAGCATACATGGCCTTCGGCACTATCCTTCTGCGCAAAACCTTCCGGCACCCGCCACTGACCGCACGCGCGTAAAACCCCTTCCTCAAGCCGATTATACAATGCATAATCGGCACCGAGAAGATCGCCGCACAAGGCGGTAAGGCGATTTATGTTTTCGACGGGATTAGGACCAAAAGCAAGAAATGTTTCATTTATCTTCGCCAGACTCTCTTCGAGTTTTTTGCGCTCGCTTATGTCGCGGACTACCGAAAGAAGATGGTATTTACCGCCCACTACGGCGCGCCTCAAATTGACCTCGACCCAGAACTGCCTGCCAACCTTATCTTTGCACACCCATTCAAATAACTGCGGCTCACCGTTTACCGCCTTATTCATAAGACGTTTTGCCTCCTGGGCGGTGAAAGGCTCCTGGAGTATCCCGAGGTCGTAAATGGTAAGTTTAAGTATCTCTTCCTTGGGGTAGCAATACATCTCGCAGGCCTTCTCGTTGGCATCTATTATCCTGGCCTGCTCGATCTCGCTTATGAATATGGCGTCGCTGGCGGCATTGAATATGGCGCTATACGTGGATTCGCAAAAACGATTCAAAACATCATCTATGCGCTTACGGGCATCGTCGCCGGATTCCAGGCTCGCGATCTTGCGACGCAGGGCCTCCAGGTCCAACTCCAATTCTTCTACCGAACGCTTTTTTTCATCCATTTACATGCCCTTTACGCTTAGGTTTGGTAGTGATTAGTATACTATCTTTTCCAATGCGTGTCAAATAAAGCGGCTATCATATGATAAATTAGGCAAATTTGCATATTTTATTTAAATTAAAATTGATTTGACTTTTTTGCATATTTTATGCTACCCTTTTATCTATGAGAAATAGCATTAAAAACGATGATGCGCCGCTGGTTGAGGCTTGTATACAGAAGGATGCCGAGGCGTGGACCGCGCTGATAAGCAAATATTCCTCCCTGGTAAACACGTCCATATCCAACCGGCTCAGAAAATACGGCTTCAACCCGTCGTGTGAAGAGACTGAAGATATACGCCAGAACCTGTTCGTTTCCATCTGGACTTCCGGGAAGCTTGAAAAAGTACGGAATAGGCGCAATATTGCCTATTGGCTCGCGATCGTCGCCGGCAATGCCGCCATAGCGCACATGCGTCAAAAGATGGGCGCGGAAACAATTAAATTCGTACCGCTACTCGAAACCGAAGAGACTGAGGCTCTAATAACCACCCCAGTAATCGACGATCTTGGCCCAGGTTTATTGGATCATGAAAATCTGGTCGAAACGATAGAGCGCTCTATAGAAAAACTGCCGCCGAAGGAACAATTAGTCACAAAACTGAACCTTTTGCATAGCATGGGGTATCGCGAGATAGCTGAAATGTTAAAAATACCGACCGGGACAGTTTCAAGTTATATTAAGAGAGCAAAAGATAAGCTAAAAGAAGAATTAAAAAAAATATGAACTATTTTTGCAACAAAATCCTGTTTTGACCGTCTATATAGTGAGGAGACATATTTTTAAGAAAGGCGCATTATGAAAAATACAAAAGATACGATTGGTGATCATCCGGACGCAATAAAACTTGCGGACTATCTGGATAACCTATTATCCGGCAAGGAGATGCGCGATATTGAAAAACACGTAGCCTCTTGCAATGAATGTCGCGTTCGACTGATATCCTCATATGAATCGGTAAAGCAGTTCAAGGGATCGACTCGCAGTGATAAAAGAAAGGCTAAAAACATGGGAAGGGTCAACTTCTATCTTATTTTGGCAATAATATCTTTCTCGCTATCCTTTATTCTCCCCCACCACTTCCTACAGTTACTGGTAGCTACTCTGCTTTTGGGCGCAAAGTGGGTTGCTGACTCAAAGTCTACAAAGATGCTCGTCATGATCCATGAGGCATGGAAGACGGGCGGAGAACGCGGCGCATCGGAAGTCATTAAAAGATTCGATCGCGTCGGCCATAAGGTATAAAAAAAGAAGAAGCGGTTTAACCTTTCCGAAAGAAATCCTTCGCTGATCAATTCTTCTGGCTTTTTGCCACCCTCTTTCAAGGACCACCGATCAGCTTGGCGCTCTATCCAATTATCGGATATCGCATTCGGACCGTTTGTTTGGCCCGTACTTCCTTCGTAAGGCTAAGCCCCTCTTCTACTATTAATGATATCACATACCATAAACATTTGCAATACCTATGCTGTTAACTTTTTCATTATTAACATTTCCATCCTGTGGCGAAAAAAATATCACTTTTTTTTGCAACAAAATCCTGTTTTGACCGTCTATATAGTGAGGGGAGTTGTAAACTCGCAAGCGATAGTTAACAGAAATAACTTATCGAAAGGAGGTGATCAGTATGATGGAAGACTTAAAACTCACAGTGACCCGGTTACACAAGCTGGACGGAACAGGCGCGACGAAAGCATTTTGCGACCTATCCGTATTCGATAGCATCGTGATAAACGGACTGAGAGTCGTTGAAGGCAAGGACGGGCTGTTTGTAAGCATGCCCAGAGAGGAAGGAAAGGACGGCAAGTGGTACAACACCGTCTTCCCGCTAAAACGGGAGGTTAAAGACGAGATCGAGCGGATAGTGCTCGAAGCGTATGGAGGATAGTTGAAGTGGGCCGAGAGAACAAAATGATCGGGGCGATGGGCGAAGACGCGGCTTGCCGGTTTCTGGAAAAAAACGGCTACGAAATACTGGAGCGGAACTTCAGGACGGTCTTCGGTGAGATCGACATAATAGCCAGGCGGCGCGGAATAACCGTATTCGTTGAGGTTAAAACCCGAGCTTCATCCTCTCTCGGCCCGCCCTTCATTTCGATAACGAAGATAAAACAGTTGCACATGATACGAAACGCTCTGGCATATCTGAAGATACGCGGCAGAGTATATTCTGATTGGAGGATAGATGTGGCATCGGTGATATTCGACAGCATGCATAATCTTAAATCTGTAGAAATGATCGAGAACGCCGTAACGGAGGATAACTAAATGATAGCGAAGGTATTTTCCAGTTGTGTTATAGGTGTAGACGCTTACGAGGTAGCGGTAGAGACAGATACGGGCGGAGGGTTGCCTGGAATAAATATTGTGGGATTACCAGACGCTTCCGTAAAGGAATCGCGCGACAGGATAAAATCGGCGATAAAAAATTCGGGATTCTCCTTCCCCACCAGAAAAGTAACGATAAACTTAGCGCCCGCAGATGTGAAGAAAGAAGGCGCTTTATTTGACTTACCCATCGCGTTATCGGTGATCATGTCCGAAGGCCTGATAGAACGCGCGAACCTGGAAGATTTCGTATTTCTCGGAGAGCTTTCGCTCGACGGCCGGATAAAGCCGGTAAAAGGGGCTTTACCTATCGCCATGGCTTTAAAAAACATGAAGAAAAAAATACTCGTCCTCCCCGCCGATAATTCCCGGGAGGTTGCGATGGTAACGGATGCAAAGATATATCCGGTAACTGCATTAAAAGATGTGGTCGAATTTTTAAACGGCAAACTCGAAATCAAACCGCAGGAACAGAATGCCGGTTGCATAGTAAAACGCGTCCCGAAATACCGCGTGGATTTTAACGACGTCAAAGGGCAGGAACATGTAAAACGCGGACTGGAAGTCGCGGCCGCCGGATCTCACAACGTCCTGCTGATTGGGCCGCCGGGTTCTGGAAAGAGCATGTTGGCAAAGCGCCTTCCTACCATACTCTCCGATATGACGCTCGAGGAAAGCCTGGAAACCTCAAAGATACAGAGCGTGGCCGGATTATTGCCGCCAAATAAAGGCTTGAGCATAACGCGACCGTTTCGCTCTCCGCACCACACGATTTCGGATGCCGCGCTTGTCGGAGGCGGGACGAATCCAGCACCAGGAGAAATAAGCCTGGCTCATAACGGCGTATTGTTTTTAGATGAGCTTCCGGAATTCAAAAAAAGTGTCCTCGAAGTCATGAGACAACCGCTCGAGGACGGCACCATAACCATATCTCGTGTAGCCAACCGGCTAACTTTCCCTTCGAAATTCATGCTCGTCGCCGCCATGAACCCCTGCCCGTGCGGATATTTTACCGACCCGAAACGCGAATGCCACTGCTCCCCTTTCCAAATACAGTCCTATCTTTCAAAGATATCCGGGCCGCTTCTGGACAGGATAGACATCCACCTCGATGTCCCTCGCCTGAAATTAGAGAATCTGACGGACAAGCGCCGGGGCGAACCGTCCGAAGAGATACGCAAGCGGGTTGATATCGCAAGAGATATTCAAAAACAGCGGTACAAAAGCGAAGGCGTGCATTTCAACGCGCATCTCGAGTCGAAGGAACTGGAAAAATTCTGCGTTCTCGCTAAAGAAGGTGAGGAGCTTCTAAAGCTCGCGATATTGGAACTTGGCATCTCCGCCCGGGCTTACGACAAAATACTTAAAGTCGCGCGCACGATCGCCGACCTCGACGGTAAAGAGATCATTGAATCTCATCACATATCGGAGGCGATATCATACAGGAGCCTGGACAGGAATTTGTGGGGATAAACAAAAAAAGGATAAATATAATGGTAAAAGAAGAAATAAAGAATAGTATGCTTGTGCCTCAAGAAATCGTGGAAAGCAAAATATTTATATTTCGAGATAAAAAAGTTATGTTTGATAAAGACTTGGCTACACTTTACGGAGTTAGCGTTAAATATTTAAAACGACAGGTGCGCAGAAATATGGTCCGTTTTCCCACGGATTTTATGTTTCAGCTGACACAAGAAGAGTTAAAAATTTGGAGGCGCCAATTTGGCACCTCCAATTCAGCTGATAAAATGGGGCTACGCTACCCACCGTTTGCATTCACCGAGCCTGGAGTAGCCATGCTTTCTTCAGCTCTTAATAGTAAAAGGGCCATTCAGGTAAATATTCAGATCATAAGGACATTTATTAAATTGCGCGAGATGTTATTAACACATGCTGAATTAAAACGTAAAATAGAGGAAATGGAAGGAAAATATGACCAGCAGTTTCAAATTGTATTTGACGCAATAAGAGAGCTTTTAACACCTCCGGAGAAACTAAAAAGGCGTATAGGATTTCATACATACGATGATTAAAATTTAAAATTAGTAGGACGCCCTTAAGGGTGCTCCTACATTGGAAACTTAGAAGGGAATTGGGGTTAGCGGTATTTGAGTTTCATCGCGATGATGATGGAGCTGAGGATAAGGGTAATGCCATTGGCAAGGATAACGGGCCATTCCATGATCACGATACCGTAGATCAGCCAAAAAAATACGCCGCAGAAAAATATACAGAACGTCGCCAGAGATAAGTCTTTCGCGTCCTTTGTCTTGTATATTTTTATAACTTGCGGCACAAATGCAACCGTGGTTAAAGTTCCGGCTATGAGCCCCAATATTAAATGTGCCATTTTTTCCTTTTCAATAGCAGAGTATAACCTATAGTTATCAATACACACATATACGCGAATACATCCCCATAAAGCGTATAGAACGTCTTCGTCCTTGTAAGGGTTATCTCGTGAACCGCAAATCCATCTACAAATACCGATTCTCCCCCAGATAATACACTATCTATAATTTCACCCTTTTGATTAATAAAACACGAAACCCCTGTATTCGCCGCTCGTATCACATTAACCCTGTTCTCCACCGCGCGAAAGATGGAACTTTCGGCGTGCTGATATGCCGCGCTTGTCTTCCAGAACCACGCGTCATTCGTCATGTTCACCAGAAAATTGGCTCCGCCGGCGACAAATTTTCGCGCAAGGCCGGGGAATATATCCTCAAAGCATATAAGCGTCGAGAACCTGGCCTTCTTCGCGCTATGCCATACCCCATCTTTGTCCCTGGCGCTCTTTTTTACAAAAATCTCAAATACCGTATACTCTTTTCCGGCGGAAAAATCCCCTATCGGCGACGGCGCGAAGTTCTCGACGAACGCGAATAATTTCCTGAGCGGAACATACTCTCCGAACGGGACAAGATGCATCTTGTCGTAACGGCCTACCACACCTCCGACGGAATCAATCAGCACGGCACTGTTATAATACGCCTCCATCCGGCCCGGGTCTTCACGCGGGGTACCCACAAGTATCGGCACACTGATATCCTTCGCGAGTTTCGTCACTCTCGTTAAAAGCTCCGGCTCCGACTCCATAAAACCGGGCACAGATGTCTCCGGCCATATTATAAGTTCGGGATCGCGGGCAACGGCCAGGCGCGTCAGGTGTTCATATTTATCCAGGATGTCTTTTTGAAAAGACGGATCCCACTTTTTTGCCTGAGGTATGTTGCCCTGAACCACGGCAACCTTAAGCGTATTGCCGGTAAAAACGTTGCGCGTCCTCATGACACCGTAATACAGAACCGCGAACAAGAGGATCGTCGCCAACATGAGTGAGGTAAGCTTGTAATCCTTCTTCCGGATCTCTTTTATAGTCAGGAATATAGCGGCATTGACAAAGACTACCAGAAAACTGACTCCGTATACGCCGGTATAATCGGCGATCTGTATTACCGGCAGGGTAAAACTCTGCGAGTATCCCAAAAGCGCCCATCCGAATCCCGTAATAAAATGCGACCTGACAAGTTCCAGCGCTACCCACACGGCGGGAATGGATAAAAGCAGGTGCAGGCGTTTTATGGATCCTGAATCGTAGTTTACAGACCGGAAAAACCTATTGCAGGCAAGTCCAAAAAGGCCAAAGTATAACGCGAGGTATAGAACTATTATTATCATTCCGGGAAGAGTTACATGAATGAGCCAGTATATCGTACCGAGAAAAAACAGGATACCCGCTATGTATGATATGAGGAAGGCTTTGAACGGTCTTTTATTTTCAATAGCAAAAAATAATGGGACAAAACCGAACCACGCGAGGCCCTCGAAATTGAAATCGGGAAATGAGAGCGTTAATAATACGGCGGATATTATCGGCAATACTATACGTTTCATCATTTGCCGCAACACTTCTTATATTTCTTGCCGCTACCGCATGGGCACGGATCGTTCCTGCCGACCTTGGGTTCTTCCCTCTCATATTGCTGGACATGCTCTTCAGGGAGCTGTCCTTTGTATGAAGCGGTGGAGCTCTCCGCTCCCGCGGCCGGAACATCCTGGAACTGGCTCTTCTCTTCATGTAAAAGCTGTTGGCGGGCAGGATTAAAGACGGGCGGCTCCCTCTCTTCCTTTACGGCCTTTATCTTGAATAGATATTCCAAAGTCTCTTCTTTAATACGGTCGATCATATCCATAAACATCGCATACCCTTCGTGCTGGTATTCGACGAGCGGATCACGCTGGCCGTATGCGCGTAAACCTATCCCCTCTTTGAGGCTGTCCATGGCATACAGGTGGTCTTTCCATTTCGAGTCGACAACCTGTAACAGTATCATCTTCTCCATATATCTTGCCATACCTTCGCCCATCGATTTTTCTTTTTCCTCATAAGCCTTCTTCATGGCATCGAAGAATATATCCCTGATCTGAGGCTTACGCATCTCTTCGAGTTTCACATCATCCGTTCGTATCATAAACTTCGACTCGAAATACTGACGCAAGCCGTCAAAATCCCATTGGTCCGCGCTCGCTTTATCGTTAATATATGTATCAAGCGCGTAATCAAGCACCTCTTCCGTTATTTCATAAATATAATCCTTAAGGTTCGCGCCCTGCAATATTTTACGGCGCTCGTCGTATATGACCTCGCGCTGTCTATTCATGACATTATCATATTCGAGAAGATGTTTGCGCACTTCGAAATTATGCTGTTCCACACGCTTCTGCGCAGTCTCAATCGCTTTGGTAATAAAAGGATGCTGTATATCCTGCCCTTCTTCCATACCCAGATGATCCATAACCGTCTTTATCCGGTCTGAACCGAATATTCTCATAAGATCGTCTTCAAGGGAGAGATAGAACCTGCTCGACCCCGGATCGCCCTGGCGGCCGCTTCTACCGCGCAACTGATTGTCTATCCGCCTGGCCTCGTGCCGTTCCGTACCGAGGACATGCAATCCGCCCTTTTCGGCGACACCCTCGCCCAGCACTATATCCGTTCCGCGGCCCGCCATGTTTGTCGCGATAGTAATGGCGTATGGCGCTCCCGCCTTCGCGATTATCTGGGCTTCCTCTGCGTGATATTTGGCGTTCAGCACATGATGCGGTATGGTCATTCTCTTCAGTAAATTGCTTAAATGCTCCGACTTTTCTATAGAGATCGTTCCGACCAGCACAGGCCTTCCGCTTTTGTAAAGCTCCGCGATCTCCCGGCACACCGCATTAAACTTTTCCCGCTCGCTCTTATATATTACGTCAGGATAGTTGGCCCGCTTCATCGGCTTGTTCGTCGGTATCACGACGACATCGAGAGAGTATATCTTGCCGAATTCCACCGCCTCGGTCTCGGCCGTTCCCGTCATACCCGCGAGTTTTTTGTACATACGAAAATAGTTCTGGAAAGTTATGGTGGCGAGTGTCTGGTTCTCCCGCTCTATCTTCACGCCTTCCTTCGCCTCGACCGCCTGGTGCAACCCGTCCGACCAGCGCCTGCCCGGCATAAGACGGCCGGTGAACTCATCGACTATCAGCACCTCTCCGTCCTTCACGACGTAATCAACGTCTTTCTGATACAGCTGGTGCGCGCGTATCGCCTGGTTTATATGGTGCGCCCATTCGGATTGTATATCATCATAGAGATTGTCGACACCTATAAGCTCCTGGCAACGCTTAACACCTTCCTCGGTAAGATTCACGGTATGGTTCTTCTCATTCACCATGTAGTCAATACCTTTTTCGATATCAAAACCTTTATATTTCGCGTCAATCTCGTCCTTGTCCGTTATCTTTTTCCCTTTAAGTTTCGGTATTATCTTGTTAATAATGTAATATTTGTCGGTAGATTCTTCGGCGGGGCCGGAAATAATAAGCGGCGTCCTCGATTCGTCGATAAGTATGGAATCGACTTCGTCCACTATAGCGTAGTTGAGCGGCCTCTGCACCATATCCTCGGCGTTAACCACCATGTTGTCGCGCAGATAATCGAAACCGAATTCATTATTTGTGCCGTATGTGATATCACAGGCATAAGCCGCTTTTCTCAATCTCTGATCCATGTCGTGCTGGATGGCCCCTATCGTAAGGCCCAGGAATTCATATACCGGCCCCATCCATTGCCTGTCCCTGTTGGCGAGATAATCGTTAACGGTAACTACGTGAACGCCTTCGCCTGTAAGCGCGTTAAGATATACGGGCAGTGTCGCGACAAGCGTCTTGCCCTCTCCCGTCGCCATCTCCGATATCTTACCCTGATGCAGGACAAGCCCGCCCAGGATCTGAGTATCAAAATGGCGCAGGCCGATCGTCCGCTTTGCGGCTTCCCTGACTACCGCAAACGCCTCGGGCAGGATGCCCTCGAATATCTTATTCTTCACATCGCGGGCTTTATGTTTTATTTTCTCTTTCTCCGCAGGAGACGTCGATTCTTTAAACGCTTTATCGAGGCTGTCCAGCTCTTCCTGATGCGTCTTGCGCGCTTCCGCTATCTTAAGCCTGAACTCATCCGTCTTCGCCTTCAGCTCCTGGTCGGACAGTTTGGATATCTGCGGCTCGAGAGAGTTTATCGCTTCAACGATCTCCCTCAAAGGATTGAGCGCGCGCTCATTCTGTGTTCCAATTATTTTTTTCAGTATGAAATTTATCATTTTTACCGGCCTTTAGCCCATTTTAAATACGCTTCGATAAAACCGTCTATTTCTCCGTCCAGCACCGCCTGAGCCTTCCCCGTCTCGTGGTCGGTCCTGTGATCTTTTACCATTGAATACGGATGCAGTACATAAGATCGTATCTGACTGCCCCACGCGATCTCTTTCTTCGCGTCATAAGCGCTCTCGATCGCCTTCGCTTTCTTCATGCGCTCAACTTCGTACAGTTTCGCTTTAAGAATTTTGAGCGCCACAGATTTATTTTTGAATTGCGAACGCTCGTTCTGGCATTGCACCACTATACCCGTAGGTATATGCGTAATGCGCACGGCAGAGTCGGTTTTATTGACATGCTGTCCGCCTTTGCCGCCGGCGCGATACGTATCTATCTTGAGATCCGGTTCTTTTATGTCCAGCTGTATATCATCCGAAACCTCGGGGATAACATCTATGGACGCAAAAGAGGTATGCCGTCTTTTATTTGAATCGAACGGCGATATCCTCACCAGGCGATGGACGCCGGTTTCGGACTTGAGAAAACCGTACGCGTATTCACCTTTTATGATAACGGTCGCATTCTTTATCCCGGCTTCTTCACCGGGAAGCTGGTCTATAACCGTTATCTGATTCCCCCTGGATTCGGCCCACTTCACGTACATCCTCAAAAGCATCGCGGCCCAATCGCATGACTCCGTACCGCCCGCCCCGGCATTGACGCTCAATATAGCGCTCGATCTGTCGGCTTCACCGCTCATGAGCGTTCGAAACTCCAAAAGATCCAGCCTTCGCCGAACATCAACGAGGTCATTCTTAAAATGTTCCAAAGACGCGGCATCTTCCGGGCCGGCTATAAAAATGACGTCCTTTATACCATTAAATTCATCTTCAAGTTTTATAAACGGTTCAATGTCTGACTTTAGCTCTTTTAATTCCTTAAAAAGATCTTTAGAACGCGTTTCGTCGTTCCAAAAACCCTCCGCCGCGCTCTCCGCCTCAAGGGCCGCCATCTTCCCGCGCTTCTTATCGACGTCAAAGATAACCTCTGAGGTTTCTGAACTTCTCCTCGAGTACGGTTATCTCTTCTTTAAGCTCTAAAAGCATATTTTCATCCTTTTAAGGATTATAACAACGGTTCATCTTACAGTCAATCCTTTCGGCGCGCTTTACCAATCTCGTCGAAAGAAGCCTTCAATTTTTTTGAGCGTAATTTTTTGTGATATGATATCGCGAATCGGTGCGCCTCATCCCTTATTCTTTCCAAAAGATGCAATGCCTTGGATTCTCCTGGTAATACTATAGGGGATTTTTTACCGCGTACATATATATGTTCGAACTCCTTGGCTATCCCTATAGCCGGTATATTCGCAAGACCAAGTTGCTCAAGCTCACCTGAAGCCGCCGCCAGATGCCCCCTGCCACCGTCTATCAATATCAAGTCAGGCATGCGTCCGTGTTCTTCGGAAAGCCGGGAATATCTTCTGCGCACGATCTCGCGCATCATCGCGTAATCATCTATCCCGGAAACCCCGGCAATCTTAAAGCGCCTGTATTCGTTTTTATTCGGCTTTCCTTTATGAAAACATACCATCGAACCGACCGCTTCACTTCCCATAATATTCGACACATCGAACGCCTCTATCACGTCGAGAGAGCGGCCTATCTCTAATATCTTCCTCAGCTCGTCGAGCTCGCCCAAAGGTTTGTAGCTTATATGATCCTCTTTTATAGCACTTAAAGATTCGATCCTACCCCTCAATTCCGCCGCCTTCTCAAAGTCCTCTTTAACGGACGCCGCGGCCATCTTCTTGGCCAGCGATTTCAGAAGCTCCGCGCGCCTGCCCTCGAGGAATAATTTTAATTCCGCCACGATCCCGGCATATTCCGCATCGCTGACATATCCGGCGCATGGCCCGAGACACTGCTTTATGTGATAATCGAGGCATACGCTCTTTGGCATCTTCCCGCAAGTTCTAAGCGGAAAGATCTGCCGCAATATTATGACGGCCTGCTTTAAAAGTTTAGCGTTGGAATAAGGGCCGTAATAGACAGCGCCGTCGTCCGATCTTTTTCTGGTTATGAACAGGCGAGGAAATGTCTCATTTGCGGTGAGCTTAAGCATCGGGTAGCTCTTGTCGTCCCGCAAAGCCACATTATATTTAGGATCCAGGCGCTTTATCAGGCTATTCTCGTATATCAGCGCCTCCGCTTCGGTAGAAGCCGGCAGGTACTCTATGTCCTTTACACTACGAACGAGGCGCTCCAACCGCTCGTTGAGTTTTTTGCCGAGCTGGAAATAACTCGACACCCTCTTCTTCAGGTTGCAGGCCTTGCCCACATACAGCACCTGCCCGTCATCGTCCTTCATTATATATACGCCCGGCGAACCCGGCAGGGCTCTTACTTTCGCTTTGAGATCCATGTTATAAGGTCTTTCATCTCCCGGACTTCGAAGAGATAGCTTGCGGATAAAAATACGAATATGCCTGTGACTATCGCGAAGGCAAGTGAAACGAATGTGAAATTCGCCACACGGATCATCAGAAACATAAGAACGATACCCATAACCACCCCGGCGAGCGTAACCCTTACAAAAGAGTCGATCATCGCCCTGGTATCAAGCTGTCCTATGCGCCGGGCCAGCATAATATAAAGCGCGCAGAAATTGAAAACAGCCGATATCGAGGTGGCCAATGCGAGGCCGCCCAACTTCATCGGAAACATCAACGCCAGATTCAGTATAACGTTCAATACCAACGCCGCCAAGGCAGTCTTCACCGGCGTCATCGTGTCATGCATCGAATAGAAAGTGTTTACCAGTATCTTGACTCCGCCGCAGGCAACAAGCCCGATAGCGTAATAGAGAAGCGCTATAGAAGTTATCCCGGTGGAATAGGCCGTAAATGCGCCGCGTTCGAACAGGACTTTTGTGATTGGCTCGCGCATCACGGCAAGCCCTATGCTCGAAGGTATCAGTATGAAAAACAATATATTAAGAGAAAACCGCAGAGTATCTTTGAGCTTGTCCTTTTCGTTCAACGCAACATGGCGTGACATCATAGGAAGCGCGGCCTGAGCCAGGGCAATGCCAAATATCGCCAGAGGCAACTGCCACACCCTGTTCGCGTAATACAGAGCGGCGACAGCGCCTTCACCGACTATGCCCGACAGCGACGCCAGTATAGTACTTACAAATACGTTGACCTGATAGACACACGCGCCCAGAGCGCGGGGAACGAGTAATATCCCTATCTTGTGCGCTTTCGGATGAGTAAAATCATTCGTCAGGCGCGCCTTCCACCCTGCGGCATACAGGGACGGGAATTGTATGGCAAGCTGAAAAAACCCGCCTGCCAGAACGCCCGCCGCGAGGCCGAATATATTCTCCCCAAACCATACGGCGCACAATATCATCGATAAATTCATGATGCTCGGGCCAAAAGCCGGGGCGGCAAAATAGCCGAGAGAATTTAATACGCCCATGGCATACGCCCACAAGCCTACCAAAAACAGGAATGGAAAAAGGATCCTCGTAAGCTTTACGGTAATTTCGAATTTTTCGACATCGGCGGAAAATCCCGGCGCGATCAGACGAACTATAAGCGGCGAAAGAAGAACTCCCAGCACGGTCAATATCAAAAGGGCCCAGAACATTATATTAAGGATAACCTGGGCTAATTTAAAAAAATCCTGCTTTCCCTTCTTCGTAAGTTCATCGGTAAGGACGGGCACAAAGGCAGAGTTGGTGGCGCCCTCACCCACGAGGTCCCGTAATAGGTTGGGTATCCTGAAAGCGATAACGAATGCCTGAGCGAACATCGCGGTCCCAAAAAACCCGGCTATGACAATATCGCGGATAAAACCAAGAACCCTGCTGGTCGCGGTCGCGAAACCTATTACGCCTGTCGATCTCAATAAACTTTTTTTACTCATATAAAAATATTGACCTCAAATTGCGGACGTGCTATAATTTTCCTTCGATTAACTACAATCAAATAACAGCAAATCGGAGGGTTTAAAATTGCCAAGAGAACGGACTGCATACAAAGAACTCAGAAAAGCGAAAAAAAGGCACTTCAGGAATATCTCGACAAAATCAGACCTGAAAACACTGGCTAAAAATTTCGAACGGCTCGTTAAAGAGAAAAAGACCGCCGAAGCGAAGAAAGCTTTATCGACGCTGGTATCGAAATTAGACAAAGCCGTTTCAAAGGGTGTCATCACCAAGAATACTGCGGCACGAAAAATATCCCGCCTTATGAAAAGGCTTTCATCTCAAGCCAACCCTTCAGTATAACTCAGGGGTGGTACCGAGCATTTGTTGAGGTACCAAGGCATAATTTAATAACCGCAAATTCCAGCGCAATCTCCGGATCATACCTGGATCTTTTGATATCCATGTCCGCATCCAAAAGCGCCTTCCTGCCTGTCTCTATCCGCGGCAGATCGAACGCTTTTACCTGGGCAAAAAATCTGTCATAATGATGCCTATTTATCTTGAGCTCGGAAGCTATACGGCTATCGGGCACCTTTTTCTCAAAAAGTATCCTGCCCTTGAAAAGCCTTTTTATCTGCCAGCATAGCAAACCAACTATCTCATAATGCTTCTTACCGCAAAGCACCAATTCCGCTATTATCGAAAGCGCCTTCGCGACATCGGCTATCTCAATCGCATCCGTAAGATCAAACACGGAAGAGGTAATATTGCCTCCCGATACCTCATCCACATCGCCACACTCTATGTTGGGACGGTCTCCTACAAAAGAGGCAAGTTTCTGCAATTCCTGAGATACCGACCCTATGTCATCTCCATAAAGCTCTTTGAGGGCCAGGGATGCTTCCGGGCTTATCTTCTTGCCGCCGCCCATCGATAACAATAACTCTGCTGTTCTTGCATGGAATTGCGGGCCGACCAATTCACCAAACCTGCTAACCACGGCACAGCGCGAAAGCTCGGGATATTTCTTTATAACGGAATCGTCTTCGGCGTCCAGTACGATACAGGCGGATTTTGGCGGATTTTTTAAATGGCTTACTATGCGCGCGCCGTCTTCTGCGGAAAGTTGAGCGAAATTCTTAATTACTATCAGACGTTTTGAGGCAAGGAGAGGCATTGTGGAAATATGATCAAGAATATCTCGGGGGTTTGCGTCGACGCCGTCAAATACCTTGCTATCAAGTTCCCGCGTCTTTGCGTCCAGGAATGCGGAGCTTATCTTTTTTATAGCCTGTTCTTTGGAATAAACGTCGGTGCCTATTAATAAAAAAACCGCCTGCGCCGCCATTTACCATACCTCAACGGTTCTCTCCACTACCCTCCTGGCAAGGTCATCTATGGCCGCGGTCACAGCCGCCGTTTCGCTCTTAGCCTGGCTTCCGACCGAAAAGTATGTGGTCTCACCGGCAAACCCGCTCTCCGTCCACATAACAGCGCCCGTCTTCCGGTTCGTCATCTCCAGGTTGACTATCAATTTTATTCTATATTCTTCGACATTATCGTTTGCGTCATACCTCAAAGGTTCCCGCCTAAAGTCCACGAGTTCGCCTTTAAGTATTAAGTCGGCGGAAGACTCGCTGGCTATCTTAAGGGTTCCGTCCAGAAGGAACTTATTTATAACGGTAGTGGTAATATCTATTTCCATGCCGGGCCTGTACCCTCGGTACATTCGTATATTGCTCTGTTCCGCCGCGACATTAACGGAATTTTTGAAATTATCGACCCTTATGGTTTTTATATCGGACGGTAGAAGCGAACGCGTAGTGTAGCCGCAACCTCCTAATATAACAGCAAGCAACAGAACCGGCAATAACAGATAATTTAGAACCGATCTATTTACCATAACTATGCTCCTTAAAAATATTCCGATCGCTCTATCTCGTCTTCAGGATTATCGTCTTTAGCGACAGTTTCATCCTGTACGGGCGGCGTGGCAGGCTTTACGTCATCTTCATTGGTAGTGAGCCGTATCTGGCTCGGCTCTTCGCCTGAACCTTGAGCAGGAATAACGATCTCTTCTTTGGTTTTTTTGATTTCCGGAGTTTCAGCCGCAACTTCAGTGGCGCCGGTTGTGGTATCTGCCACAACAACGGCTTCCTTCTCAGCAGGTTGAGCTTCAGGCGTAATCTGAGGCGCGGAGGCAGTTGAAGCTTCCGGGGTAACCGGAGTTTCGGAAACAGCCGGAGCTTCAGAAACGATCGGAGTTTCGGAAATTACCGGGGCCTCTTCCTTAATCAGCTCTTGCGTCTTCGCTTTTTTGGTAAAAGGATTCCATAATTTCATTCCAGAGCTTTTTGATTTTTTTGATTCTTCGGTAGAAACAGCTTCCGCCTTAGCTTTCTTGGCAAACGGATTCCACATCTTCACAGGTTGCGATTTCGGTTTTTCCTGTTCCTGGGTAACTACCGGCTCGCCCGTCTTCTTAGGCTTATCGAAGCTGAAAGGTGCCCACGCCTTCTTGGCAGGCTTCGCGCCTTCCACATTCGCGCTTTCCGTTTCGGTGGAAACAGTTTCCACCCTGGCTTTCTTGGCAAAGGGATTCCACATCTTCACGGGTTGCGATTTCGGCTTCGGCTCTTTATATGCGGCCACCGACTCTTCCTGAGAAATTGGCGCCGCCTCTACCTTCTCGGACTTGTCAAAACTTAAAGGAGTCCATGGTTTTTTGGTTGGCTTCGCGCTTTCCGCTTCGGTAGAAACAGTTTCCGCCTTAGCTTTCTTGACAAACGGGTTCCACATCTTCACAGGTTGCGATTTCGGTTTTTCCTGTTCCTGGGTAACTACCGGCTCGCCCGTCTTCTTAGGCTTATCGAAGCTGAAAGGTGCCCACGCCTTCTTGGCAGGGTTCGCGCCTTCCACATTCGCGCTTTCCGTTTCGGTGGAAACAGTTTCCGCCTTGGCTTTCTTGGCAAAGGGATTCCACATCTTCACGGGTTGCGATTTCGGCTTAGCATCTTCCGCCGCATCAGCAGTTTTCGCCTGCTTTTTAAAACTAAACGGCGCCCACGCTTTCTTCTTGGTCACTTCTTCACCGGTGGAATCTTTTTTAGCCGATTTTTGTGACTTTACAAATTTTAAAGAGAACGGGCTGGTCTTCCTCTCAAGCCTCTCCGTTAAAGCGCTTATCTTCGAATTCGCCAGGTCCACATACGAACTTTCCGGATATGTACTGAGAATATCTTTGTAATATATTATCGCGGCCTGGTAACGCCCCTGCTTCTCGTAAAACTGCGCTGTAAGAAGCGATTTTTCCGAAGCCTTGTCCTTCAGGCGCTGTATTGTTTTGTCCGCTTCCTTAGATAAGGACCTGTCCCTATTCTCCCGGCTAAAATCTTCGAAAGCCCTGATAGCCTTTTGCGTCGGCTCAACGTCATAAGCCGGCTTAAGAGACGCTTTGTATGCGCAATCGGCCACCTCAAACTTCGCCTTATCCACAAACGTCGATGTGGGATAATCGTCAAGTATCTTCTGGAAAGCCTGTATCGCTTCGTCGTAACGCTCGGCCTTCTTCGTCGCAAGACCCATCCTGAACTGCGCCTCATCGGCAAGTCTGCCATACGGGGCGTTCTCCACTACCTTCTTATATATCTCGATAGCTCGGTCGAGCGAAGTCAATATATCGGCTCCAAGAACCTTGGGACTTTCTTTGACCATAAACATATTCGCTATATTAAACTCCCGGGCCACTATCTCGTCCAGGTTCTCGATGTGCGGGAAATTATCTATGGCTTTCTGGTAATTCTGGTAGGCAATAAAAAACTTGTTCATGCTTTCATAACAGAGGCCCACATAATACTGGGACTTGGAGGCATATTCGGAATATTCGTATTGTTTTGTGAGTTTTTCGAATTCGGTAGCGGCGCGCTGAAAATCCTTGGAGTTATAAAATGTCATCGCCCACTCGAACTGTTCTTTCGGAGTGTCTTTAACGGCATTCTTGGGATTTATGAATTTTTTAGTTCCGGGCGTCCAGACCCAGTAGGCCAGGGCCGTATTGGAAAAGAGAAATAATAAAGCTACTGCGGCTATCGCTATACTTCTGCAAAAAAATTCTTTTTTCATCCGCAAATTATACCACAGGCTGGAGTGTTTAGTCAAAAAATAATACTTAAATTTATACGGCCGCGCTTGGTAAGTTTTTTACGAAATCCATTATCTGCGTTTTGTCGGATTTCGTTATTTCCAAAAACTGATTGCCGAGCTCGTATTGGTCGGATTGCGGCAACCGACGTATCCACGCGACTTTCGATATCGCTTTTATTGGGGCGGAATTATTCGGAAGACTTATTGTAAGGACGAGACGACAAGCCAAAGACATGAACTTGCTGGAGCTGAAGCACGCTCCGCCTTCGCTTATATTGCGAAGCGACGAGCCCTTCGGTAATTCTACCGAGTTCTTGAGATCGCGGTATTCTACAGGTAAACTTGCGTCTACTCTCTTATACCTTCTCTTCTCTATCGCCGGTATATTGTTTTCCATTTTTATGTCGCTCTCCTTAAAATTTTTAGTATAAGGACATATTTCATTTCACAAAACTATATCATACAATTACACTTTTGTCAAGGTAAAGTATAAAAAAGTTAGTTTTTGTTAAGAGTTTTTATCAATTTTTTGTTCGACTTAGGATTAACATCGACCTCGATTGCGCCTGTGGATTTTGTAACGTAACACTTTGATTTTAAATAAGTTAACATATTAATCACATCCTCTGACGGCATCCTGTATTTACCGGTTGAGCCCACACTTACCACCGATATCTCCGGGGAGACGAGCGAATAAAAACTTTCAGCGACCTTTCGATTGCCCGGATTCCCGCCGTGATGAGGAACCTTCACAATATCAGATCGCAGAAAATCTCCGACGGGAAGAAGACGCGACATCGCCCTGTCTTTTATGTCGCCGCAGAAAAGAAACGCGATATTTTTGTATTCAATTTTCAACACGATGGAGTTGTCGTTAGAATCCATAAGCTCTTTTTCTCCGGTGGGATTCAGTATAAAAATACTTGTGTCCGCAAACGCCCGGAGCACATCTCCTTCACTGACGACAAGGCGCCTTATGCCCTTTCGCTCGACGAGCCGCGTATACTTCGAGTATTTTTTCCGGCTCTCCGCGGCCGGAGTCGCTCCGTTATCGACGACACATCCTACATTAAAATTTTCCAGCACATACAGAAGCCCGCCCATATGATCCTCATGGAAATGCGTCACTACCACGAGGTCAATCGTCTTTATTCCTTTATTCCACAGGAATGGAGCGATGACAGACTTCCCAACGTCGAACCTGTCCTCCTCTCCGCCGCTACCGCCGTCTATAAGCATATTGCCGCCGCCCGGGAATTCCACAAACGCGCAATCCCCCTGCCCCACATCGAGGAACGTCGCTTCGAGGCTTTTCCGTCCCGTATCCAGAGCCGAAGGCCAGATCGTAAGATTAAAAAGAATGAGAACGATTATGGTAATGCGCCGTTTTGTTATTTTCATCCTCCCTATTTCAATAATCGGCGGCATGATAAAAATAATGGCGAGCGCATAGTAGGCTACCATAAATAACGCTGAGGGTTTGCCGATCCTGAAAAAAGCAAAAGGAATACCCGACAGGTATCCGTTTATAGCAAATAGAAGTTTTTCCGTAAATTGAAGGATCGACCCGAACCAGAAAGCTATGGATGCCGATAAAAGTGACGCCGCAAAGAAAAGAAAAAATCCGGCGGTAAGGAAAAATAGTATCGGTATGACTATAAGGTTCGCCACCACGGACACCGGCGATATTATATTAAAATAGGTAGCGACGATCGGAAAACTGCCAATCCACGCGGCGATTGACACGGAGACGCCCGTGGTAATGTAAACGTAAATTATAGCGAACCAGTTTCGCTTCTTCCTCTTTCCCTGAATAACGGGAAAGAATGAATTTAATTTTGTCGTAAATAAAAGCGTGCTCGCTATCGACACGAATGAAAGCTGGAAGCTGGGATCGTAAAGTTCTTTCGGGTTCCATAGAAGTATCGCTATGGCGGCTATCGCCAGAGAGTTTATAGCGTCGGCTTCCCTGTTTATGAAATAGCCCAGGACATACATCGCGAACATCACCACCGACCTTATTATAGGAGGGTTCGAACCGGCAACGAACGCGTAGAATACCAGAAGTATGGTTGTGATGACAAGGTTGACGCGCTTAGGGATGCGCAGGACGCCGAACACCGCGAGAAATACGGCCGCGATAAGGCCGACCTGAAGGCCGCTTACGGCGATCACATGCACCGTGCCCGTCTGTATGAACGGGTCCTGTATGCTGTCTTTCAGATCCGTCCTGTCGCCCACCAGTATCGCCTTTAAAAAACCGCTGTAAGGCATCGTAAGATATTCGTCTATGAGCGAGGACATCCTGTGGCGGATGCCGAACGATATAGTTTTTATCCTATCGAGCAAATGATAAGCCGGATTTGAACCTGACTTATCACCATCCCGGCTCAATACCTTAAACCCATCCTTATTTTTGACACGGATGCGGCAATATATATCTTTATTTTCGAGATATTCGGCATAGTCGAATAGGCCGGGGTTCTTCAGGCCTTGAGGTTTAGATATGGCCCCTTCCAATATTACATCGTCGCCAAACGACACGCCAGCCATGCTATTTGAAAATATATCGGCCCTGGCTAAACCGCTCACATTCTGCCAGGACGCGTCCTCCTTCAGCATCTGAGCCTTCAGCAGGAAACTCGTCTTTACAGTATGATATATGGTAGGCGCCGCGACAGGGTCGTCGATAACGCGTCCTTTTAGAACTACGAAATTATTACCGCAGGACGCTACGGAACGGGATACGTGATCGGAAGAAATGATCCTTGAATTAAGATGAACGGCCATCCCTGCAAACAGGATCGCCAGGAATAACGCTGTGTGAGCAAGCGCTCTATTTTTGGAAAAGAAACCGGAGAGTACGCTGAAAAAAATGGCGGAGAGAATCGTTAAAATTATCGGGATGACGCATATCCCGGAAAGCGCTATGCCAAGGCAGAACGGTATGAGGGCGTATAGCGCAGGGCGCTTCATTCTTTATTCCACCGTTATTTTATTGCGGATCTTCTCGAAGAGCGCCACGCCGACGCCTTTCACATTCTTGACATCGTCTATCGAGGCGAAACTCCCGTTCCTGTAACGATATTCCACTATGCGCGCGGCCCTCTTCGCCCCTATGCCTTTTATAGCCGCCAGCTCTTCGGCGCCGGCAGAGTTTATATTAACCCTCTCCCGCGCAGTCGTGTCGGCGCCTTCCGCAGTGTCGGCATATTTTAATGGATCGAATTTTTCTACAGGTACCTTGACGGGGGCACGTGATTTTCGCAACGCGGAGACGGCAACTCCTGCGATGAGCGCGGCCACGAGAAATATCAGTATGGCCCTCTCTATGCGCTCAAGATTTATCATCCGTCACGTCACTATGTTGACGAGTTTCCTGGGGATTATTATGAAGTCTCTGGCCGGCTTACCGCCCAGCCACGTCTTTACCTTAGGATCGGCTATAACCAGCGCCTTGAGCGCGTCGTTATCGATACCTGCGTCTACCTCTATCTTAGACCTGAGCTTTCCGTTTACCTGTATGGGTATGGTCAAAACTTTCTCGATGATCGCACCCTTATCGTAAGAAGGCCACTCGTGCTTGAATATACTATTCTCTTTACCCATCATGCGCCACATCTCTTCGGCCATATGCGGAACGAACGGCGAAAGTAGTATAACAATAGCTTCTACCGCTTCGTTCAAACGTTTTACTAAAACATCATTTTTGGCGGTGATCTTGGTTTTAACATCGCCTGCTTCATTGGCAAGTTCCATAATCGCGCTTATGGCCGTGTTAAAATGAAATCCTCCCTCCAAATCATCGGTAACCTTCTTGATTGTTTGATGGATTTTACGCTTAAGGCCTTCCGCTAATTTATTCTGGATTTCACTATCAGGGTTGTTGTCTACGCCCCGGGTACCGGTAACGTCTCCTACCCCCTTATTTAAAAGAACCGCGCCTTCCACTAACCGCCAAACTTTTCCCAGGAATCTGTATGCGCCCTCAGCGCCTCGATCCGACCACTCTGCGTCCTTCTCAGGAGGCCCGATAAAGAGCGTGTATAGCCTGACGGTGTCGGCGCCATAGTCTTTTATCAACCCGTCGGGAGACACGACATTTCCCTTCGATTTCGACATCTTCGCGCCATCTTTTATTATCATTCCCTGAGTAAAAAGATTTTTAAACGGTTCGTCGAAACTTATCGCGCCGATATCATGCAAAAACTTCGTTATAAAACGCGAATACAATAAGTGCAATATCGCGTGCTCTATCCCGCCTATGTACTGATCGACCGGAAGCCACTTATTCACAAGATCCGAATCGAACGGCCTGTCTTTAAGATGCGGGGAAACATATCTAAGGAAATACCAGCTCGAATCGACGAACGTATCCATCGTATCGGTATCTCTGGTGGCCGGGGAATGGCACTTCGGGCATTTGGTGTCCACAAAGCCCTTAGCGAACTTCAAAGGCGATTCGCCCGTCGGTCTGAACTCCACGTTCTCGGGAAGAAGTACCGGCAGGTCTTTCTCGGGCACGGGAAGCACGCCACACTTTGGACAATATATTATCGGAATCGGCGCGCCCCAATACCTCTGTCGCGATATCAGCCAATCCCTTAGCCTGTACTGCACCATCCGCTTACCAAACTTCTTCTCTTCGAAATATTCCGCTATCTTTTCTAACGCGTCCTGCGACCTTAAGCCGTTGAATTGGGCGGAGTTTATCATCACACCTTCTTCGGTATATGCCTCTTTCATCCTGTCGGGATCGAGATGGTTTTTCGGATCGTCTATCACTACTTCTATCGGAAGCTTGTACTGTTTCGCGAAATCAAAATCGCGCTCATCGTGGGCGGGAACCGCCATGATAGCGCCGGTGCCGTATTCCATCAGGATGTAGTTCGCGATCCATATCGGGATCTTGCGGCCGTTTACCGGGTTTATCACGTTCTTGCCGGTAAAAACGCCTTCCTTCGCGGCCTCGGACTGCGAGCGCGATATCTTCGACTCGTCGCGCATCTTCTGTATGGCCTTCAAGGATACGGCCTCGTCTGTCGAGCCTTTGATTAAGGCGCCGACAAGCGGATGCTCGGGCGCCAGAGCTATGAACGTAGCGCCGTATATCGTATCGACCCGCGTCGTGAAACATTTCAGGCTTTCATTCATGCCGTCTATTTTAAAATCTATCTCGACGCCGGAAGATTTGCCTATCCAATTGGACTGCATCGTCTTGACGCGCTCGGGCCATTCGGTAAGTTTTTCCAGGTCATTCAAAAGGCGGTCGGCGTAATGGGTTATCTTGAAAAACCACTGCTCGAGCTCCTTCTGGTTCACTTCTGTGGAGCACCGCTCACAGTTGCCGTTCACGACCTGCTCGTTCGCCAAAACGGTTTTGCACGACGGGCACCAGTTGACAAACGCCTTCTTCTTGTAAGCAAGGCCCTTCTCATAAAGTTTTGTGAATATCCACTGTGTCCACTTATAATATTCAGGCAGGCAGGAAATGACCTCGCGCTCCCAATCGTACTCGACGCCCCACTGGTTGAGCTGGCGCTTCATCGTGTTGATGTTATTGAGTGTGGATGTTTTTGGGTGGAGACCGCCTTTTATCGCGGCATTCTCGGCGGGTAACCCGAACGAATCGAAGCCCATCGGCGCCAGGACGTTGAATCCGCGCATCATCTTGTAACGGGCGACGACATCGCCAATAATATAATTGCGGCCGTGGCCCACGTGAAGCGCGGCCGACGGATACGGGAACATCATAAGGCAGTAATATTTATTCGCGGTGTTCTTCGTATCGACATTGAACAGTCGTTTATCGCGCCAGAACTTCTGCCATTTCGGCTCTATCGTATCGAAGGGGAAAAGTTTTTCGTCTTGTGTCATTTTCTTTCACCATACCAATCGCGGTCAACCGCGTAGGTTAACCATGCGTTGACCTCGAACAACCTACGCGGTTGTTTCGCGGTGCGCCAGTTTCCTCGCAACGGCCAAATTTCTTTTGTCGTCTTTTTCCGTTTCTTTCGGCGTTTCCATTATAAAGGCCGCGTGTTTTAATTTCGGATGGCGTATTATCCGGGATAGCGCCTGCTCACCTATATTGCCTTTGCCGATATGCTGATGCCTGTCGACATGTGAGCCGAAAGCGGACAGGCTGTCATTAAAATGTACAACTTTCACAGCGTCCAACCCTACTGCTTTATCAAGCTCCTTCAAAGTCCTATCCAAACCGGCCTTCGATCTTATATCGTAACCGGCCTCAAACGTGTGGGCTGTGTCCAGACAAACGCCTAATTTATAATCGCCGCCCACATTATCTACTATACGCTTTATGTGCTCGAATTTGTAACCGATCCATGAACCCGAGCCAGCGGTATTCTCTAAAAGTATCGTCGTCTTTGGTTTGGCGCGGCCTATTATCTCGCCCAGAGCATCGGAGAAGCGTCTTATGCCGCTATCTTCCCCGCTCCCGACGTGGCTTCCGAGATGCGTAACAAAATATTCCGCGCCGAGCTGATCCGCGCGTTTAACATCTTCGATGTATGCCTCGATCGACATCTTGTACAATCGATCGTCGGGTGTAGCGAGATTTATGATATACGGTATATGAACTACTACCGGGCTTATATCGTATTTCGTTTTGAGCCGCGCGAACTCTTTTACATCCTCAGCGGCAAGCTTCGTTACCTGCCAGCCTCTCGGATTACGGCTGAATATCTGCATCGCGTCGCATCCTAACGCATGCGCCCTGTCGAGTGATTCGTAGATGTGTCCCGCGATGGATACGTGAACGCCGATACGCATAAAATTTCTCCGAAATTTCCAAAACTTTCTTTGAAAAGTTTCGTGAGTGCTTCTATTTTTCAGAGAAAAATAGAAGTATCTGAAACTCCAGGACCTGAAAACTTTCTTCGAAAAGTTTACTCAGTATACCGATTTTTCAGAGAAAAATCGGTATATCTTAGACTCCAGGACCTGAAAACTTTCTTCGAAAAGTTTTCAGAGTACTTCGATTTTTTCTCCGAAAAAATCGAAACTTGTCAAACCCCAGGACCCCAAAATTTCCCGAAATTTTGGGCTTGTGGTGCCGAGGGAGGGAGTTGAACCCTCATATCCGTGAGGAAATCGGTTTTTGAGACCGACGCGTATGCCAGTTCCGCCACCTCGGCACGATTATGCATGTCAAAACAACCGCGTAGGTTATCTATGATTACCGCATGCAAACCTACGCGGTTGTTTTGCAATACGGTTATTCCACAATATTCCTTGACGGAAAGTATAACACACCGCCGCCAATTCCTCAACTACAAACCGCCGCAATATTGCCACAACACCGCCACCTTGTCAAACCGCCGCCTACACGCAACCGCGGAGGTTGGCCAGTTATTTCAGTCAGATAACCTACGCGGTTGTACCGACAGGTTACGCCGCGGACATCACGTTATCGCTTGCCATCTTATTAAACCGGCGTTTGTCATTATCCAATAATTTTGCGGTTGGCAGTTTGAATGGCACGCTTCGCACGAAATTATTGATATCGGCCTGGGACTGCTCTTTCATGGATAACGGCCGGCGGGCAAGAAACTCAAATATTGCTTTTAGACGGCCAATATCATCCAGACGGCGAATTCTTAACGCAAGGATAATCCCCTCGGGTTGAACATCGTTTTGGCAAGGATCAAAGGCAAGCGCCCTTATACCAATGCCGCTATCCAGGACTTTGTTAACGATCTCCGTACTCGGACAAGCAACATCGAATTCCACCTCGTAACCCGGGTATTCTATCGCGTAATCAGCTCTCTTCCTATCGATCAATCTCTTCACCTCGTCCACAAAATCGGATGGGCCACAAACCGGCAGTAAGGCAACCTTTTCGCCGCATTTCGCGTCCTTTTCCATCTCCTGCTGAAGCAGGGCCCTTAACATATCTCTTTGTATATAAGGAAATATTTCCTCCGCGGCTATATGGCACAGTATCGTTTTCGTTTTCCCGAGATCCTTTGGCCGATATTTTTTATTCTCTTCGTGTATCCGACCGGCCTCGGCAACGGCAGAATCGGTTATAATAGCCGGTTGCCCGTTCGGCGTTCTGCGTACTGTGTTCTGGGTCATGCCCGCTTTGCCGCGCCCGGCCGCGGCTTCCGTTTCCCCTTGCCCCTGAACCTTTGACACTACCTGTCCCGCCTCCCTCTCCATGGGCAGGAGCCCATTTTCCGTCGGGGCGGCCTGTCTTACATGTACATGCGCCGGTGCATGCACATGTAGAAGAGCGTCATTATCATACGTCAATGGCTGATCCGACGGTTTTAAAGCGCCCGGCTTCTTCGGCTGTTTATAATAACGATTGCCATCTAAGGGCCCGCCATTCCCGAGCGGCCCGGGATCGGCGCCGGGGCCGTGGGGAAGATTAATATAACGGACACCGTCGAATTTACCGGAGGCGCGATCATACATGGATATCGCGAAAGGGCGCTCGGAAAGTCGTATCATTCCCCCACTCCCTTCTTCATAAAATTGAACTACGAGATGCGCTTTTTCGGTCGTCAGACACGCCCTGACACTGCCCGCCGGTCTTGCGGCACAAAAATTATCTCTTAACTCGATGGCCGCGAAAAGGATATGCGCCACCCCCGATAGTCCGACATCATCGCCGGTATCTATAAACTGAATAGCGTCCGCACCGTCCATATACAGGGTGGCACTGCCGCATGGATATTCTATTTGGCGAAAATTTTTCTCAATCATCTCTGAAAGAATTTTCGCCAGTACTTCCCGCTCCCCGGGATTTCTGACCAAAGAATACGGTATATTTTCAAGTAAAGGCTGATTTCTTTCTTCCTCATTACTATTATCAAGATAAAGGCTGAAAGTATACCCACCGGACTGATTCGTTTGTACAAAATGGGGATGCATTTTTTTAAATGTAACCCCGCCGGACAAGAGTAAAGGCGTTATGGTATCGATAAACTCATGGGTAGGCGCTCGCATATCTTCATCCAGAAGCGGCATATACATCAGAAATTTATACTGCGACTCTGCGCCGACGGCGTTGATATACGCAACCTGATAATCATAAGTTCCTCGCGCCACTACGTCCTGCCATCTCTCAGCCTTCTCTATCTTGTAGTCCAGATACTTTTCCTGTTCTAATACATCCAACACCATCATCTTGGCTAATACATACCTAAACTCATAGCTGTTCTTCTCCGAAAGTATAAATAAGTGCCTTATGCGCTGATGCAGATATTTGGCATTTAAAAAAGCTATTAGTTGCTCTAAGGCAATTTTAGTCTCATATTTCTGCCCAGGATCCATATCATAATTATATAAGTTGTCATGAGATTCTTTTAATAAACGATAAAAATCCGGTTCATATACTTGATCATTAATATCCGGATGAGAGACCTTCCGAAAGTGCTCATAGTTTTCCTCAAAAACTCCAACCATCCCGTCTTGATCATTTACAGGGATCGGCCTGATGAAATCCTCAAACTTTTTAAAGCAATCCGGAGGAAGCGCTTTCCTGAGAAAAGTAGTTTCTATCTTTCTTGGTTGAATAGGTATGTTGGAAGGGACGGATACGGCCGATGATAACGAATCTGTTAATCGAAGTATTATTTTAACAGCCCATCGGGAGTAGCTGGCAGGAAAAAATCGGCCCTGGAAAATTGTATCCGATATCCGGTAAGCCCGGGGATGATTATCGATCAACATCCGGCAGAATTTTTCACTTTCCAGTAAGCCTGACATGACGTCGTTTATTAGTACAAAAAATGCCATCGATACCACACTTAAAACGCCTCCTGCGGCGAAATCTAAAACCGGCGCTAACGCAAAAACCCCTGCCCTGCGTTCAAAATCGGACGGCCCCGTCCGCTCGCCGTATATTGCTTTCATCCTAACCGCGTAAGTATTACCGGAGGGATATTTGGGGTCAACTTCCTGACGAGAGGTTTCGTCCGCACGCCCGAACACTGACCGATCCGGCGACATTGAGTCGCCCTCAACCTCCGGCGGTCGTAAATATCGCCTGACGCCAGAGTTGCTCCCGGGGTCCGTCGGGCCGGGCAGGCCTTTAGGCATGTTGGCATAGGAAACCATTCGTGTATCGTCTGCCGAGTCACGCCTTTTGCGGAACCACAGCCCTTTGAGGCCGGGGAGATCCGTGGACTCGAGATTACGCCGGTCATCCGGAGTTTTAATTCCAAATTTTACCAACTCTTCGTGGGCAATATTTTCATAATCCTTTATAAAAAATAGATCAATCATCTTTCCGTCGTTCGCAAATTTAAAGGTAACGTATTTATAATCCTTCCCTGCCACCTTGCGGGATCGCCACGTTTCATCAATAAACACGGATTGGTCGGGAAATAATTCGCTATTGAGGCGATTGATCGTTCTTCGAATAATCACATCGTCCGGAAGGTTCGGGGCCATAAATAATTTGCCCAGCGTATCGGCCGCCAAATTCAACTTCGCCCTGTATTTAAAATCTATTTCGTTTTTAATATCGAAAAGGGTGAAGCGGGATTGCGGGGCAAGTGTTGCCTGTTGCGGCGTTTGGACTTGCGGCGCCGCCCAGGATAGGTCGTTGAGCAGGAATAGGCAGACCAGGATTAGTGAGATTATTTTATATAGATTGCTTCGCCGCCACGCCTTAGGCGTATCGTCTCGCAATGACTTTTTATACATAGCGAGAAGATTATAACATAGAATTATGTTAAAACAATATAAAGATAGCCATCTTTTTTCTACCTAACACTTTAACCCATTCGACCTCCGAGGTGCGACCTCGGAGGTCGAAAATAACCATGTCAACCGCGTAGGTTACCGCGTAGGTTACCTACGCGGTTGATTTTTTTAGTAGCTTGCTGGAGGAAGGTTGTGCTATACTATTTTTCCAAATTGGGGCTGTAGTGAAGAGGGATCACGACACAATGGCATTGTGTAGTCACGAGTTCGATTCTCGTCAGCTCCACCATACTCTGAAAACTTTTCGAAGAAAGTTTTCAGGTCCTGCAGTTTCAGATACTTCTATTTTTCCTGAAATTTTCGGAGAAAATTTCGAGAAAAATAGAAGGACTCAGGAAACAATACGAAGGAAATTTTAGGGGCCTGGGGTTTGACAAGTTTCTATTTTGCTCCGCAAAATAGAAGAACTCGAGAAACTTTTCGAAGAAAATCCTCATTCCGCAAGATGCAAGTCTACGTATGACGCCAATAACTCCCTTATCTTTTCCGGAGGTATAACATTGAAATAGTGGTCGACTATCGCGTGGGCCATCTCATGCGCTATGATCGAATCGGATATGTCCTCTTCTGAAATATATATAGTGTTGAACTTGTGCACATAAAATGATTTTATACCGCTTTTATATTCTTCGACCGGCGCGGGGGTTCCGAATATCTTAACGTATTCGGCCTCCACATCCGCTCGGGCGGTAAATATCATTATCTTCACATGAACATTGGCGGGATACATATCGAGAAGCTCTTCGGCGCGCCTGAATAGAGCGTCAAGCTGATAGCGCACCTTCTCTTCGACGGGAGCATCCTCGCCGGGCATCTCGCTCGTAAAATATGTCGCGCGTTTCCGCAGATTGGATTCGACCGCGTCCAGGTCTGCCCCCGGCATATAGCAAATGGTGAGATAGCCGGTCTCGAGAATGATCCATTCCTGCCCGGCCGCAAAAACGGGAGCGGCTATTGTGAGGATTATGAGTAATGCCGATATCGCGGCGCGGCGGATCATCCTATGTCCTGAACTTATCCAAGCCGGACTTCAGCGCCTTTATCTTCTGCTTAACTTCGCCCGGCAGATCGTTCGCCGCCGGTAATGCTTCAAGTTCCGCGGCTGTTTTTTTAAGCGCGCTTATTTCGTTCTTCAAAAACCGCACCATTGCGTTCAAGCCTTCCGCGATAGGCCTTATTTCGTCCCCTTCCCGGAGATTGAACTCTCTGCGAAGGTTGCCGGAAGCGACGTCTTCGATGTCTTTCTCGATCCTGTAAAGCGGCCCGGCTATCTTGTGTGAAGTGAATAGCGTGATGAATATCGTGGCTATGCCCGTCGCTATTATCACCACCGCGCTCGATAATAATACAGCGGGAAGTATGTAATCGGCGGTGCTTTTAATGCCGAGGCGCAGGTTCTCGAATGATGTTGTTACTGTAGCCCTGGATAAAAGATAGATCGTAACACCCGATATGGCCGACCCGGCCAACACGATAGCACAGAATTTCAATATAAAATTCCGCTGGAACTCTTTCTTTATATAATAATTTTTTCGCCTGTTCATTTCAGGTTCTCCCTGTATATCCGGACCTTTGCCGAAGCGCGCAAGCCCGATACCCATTTCGTAAGCTCGTCCTGAAGCATCTTTTGCCTGTCTTCAACGCTCAGATCGGCTGGAAGTTTTTTCGAGAAGTCGTCGATCTTTTTATTTATCAAAAGTTTCAAAAGCGCCTGCTCCCAATACCGCTCGATCTCCTTCATGAACTTTTGGTCTTTGTCGAAAGATTCTCTCTGCGCTTCCTGAAGCAGTATCTTCTTGGTTATGAGTTTGTCGAGCGCGTCCTCCTTCGCCTTAACGGCATCCGATGCGGCAAGCTTATCCGGTAGCATAAACCGCGCCTCTTCCTGAAAATCATTTAAAGTCAGATCGTAATCATTTATCCTGACGATAACCCGGCTCTTATCGGCGTCGCATTTCTCTGTCCTGCCGCAACAGCCGGACATAAATAAAGCCGCGATAATCACGGCCAAAATAAAATGCTTCATGAAAGCCCCCTTTTGCTATTCCTTATACACACCGATCGCGCGGATCTTGTTATAGCGCATCTCTATAAGTTTATTCTTATCTATCGCTTTGAGCGCGGCGATATCTTTTTTGATTATCTTTTTGATATTATCGGCCACTTCCTGCGGATTCCTGTGCGCCCCGCCCAGCGGCTCTTTGACTATACCGTCGATTATCTTCATCTCGAGGAGGTCTTTACCCGTCAACTTGAGCGCCGCGGCCGCATCCGGAGACTTCGAGCGCTCTTTCCACAATATCGCGGCGCACCCTTCCGGTGATATGACGGAATAATACGCGTTCTCGAGCACATACACCCTGTCTCCAATGCCGATACCGAGCGCGCCGCCCGAGCCGCCCTCACCTATCACGAATACGAGTATCGCGGTCTTGAGGTCGGCCATCTCGCGCAAATTATACGCGATCGCCTCGGCCTGCCCTCTCTCCTCAGCGCCTATCCCGGGGTATGCGCCGGGCGTATCTATGAGCGCTATTACCGGCAGATTGAACTTCTCCGCCATCTTCATGACCCTCATCGCCTTGCGATAGCCTTCCGGATGGGCGCTACCGAAACTTCTCTCGAGGTTCTCTTTGGTGTCTCTGCCCTTCTGGTGGCCGATAACTACCACCCGCTCGCCGTTCAGTTTCGCGAAGCCGCATATGAGAGCCTTGTCGTCGGCAAAATGACGGTCACCGTGTATCTCGATAAAATCGGTCATCATCATCTCAATGTAATCGAGCGTGTACGGGCGCTTCGGATGACGCGCAAGCTGGACCCTCTGCCAGGGCGTCAGGTTGTCGTAAACGTCCTTCTTTATATGGGCGAGCTTCTCTTCGAGCCGCACGATCTCCCCGGATATGTCGATATCCCTGCCGGATGTGAAGCTCTTCAGCTCCTCGATCTTGCGCTCCAGCTCCATTATGGGACGTTCGAAATCAAGGCCGGATATATGTGTATGTGTAGCCATATTTTACGACTTGCCTCTCCTCCGCAGTCGCTAAAAAGCGACCTCCGAGGTCAATTTTACGGTCGCTCCTCTAATCTATTATAACGATTTCCGTGCCGATAGGCACTATCGAGTACAACTCCTCAACTTCGGAGTTCTTCATCCTCACACAGCCCTCGGTAACGCTCTTGCCGATGGATTCCGGCTCGATGGTACCGTGTATGCCGTAACCTTGTTTGGATATGCCCAACCAGCGGGAGCCGAGCACATTTTTCGGATCTTTGGCAGGTATCATGCCTCCTGCGGAAGGATACCATGGCGGGTCTATAAGCTTGTTGGTGATCTTAAATGTTCCGACGGGGGTGCAGGAGTTTTTACCGGTCGATACGCGGTAGGTCTTCACGATCTCCTGGTCGTTTTTCAATGTAAGGATATTCTGGGACTTGTCCACGGCGATACTGAATTTCGCTTTGGTTACTTTCAGCTTCTTGCCGGATCTTACCGCCGCGTCTTTCAGGTTATTCGCCTTCATTATAAGTTCGGACGTGGTGTTGAACTTCTTCGCTATCTTGTTAAGGGTGTCACCTGGCTGAACTTCATAAAGCATCGAATCGGGGGTTATTACTGAAGAAAATAGTATTTTAATATTCAGATTATCGAGGGATTCCTGTACCTTTGCGGCATTTCCCGAGGCTGGATACTTTTCTGTAAGTTTTTGATATGCGTCTTTAGCTTTTACGAGGTCACCCTTCTTCTCGGATTCTACGGCCGTGGATAAATAATCCTGCTCGCTTTCTCCGGGCGCGACAACCGCTTTGGGCTCGATGGTCTTGGCCTCCTCGTTAGGGACGCCTGAATTTCTGATGATCCCCAGGATAAGAAGCCCCGCGCATATAAGCATCACGGCAATAACCGCTATCAAAAGAATGTTTTTATTCACTTTAAGCACCCTTCGCTATTTGTAGAGCAGTAACGAAACTATTATACCAAGAAACGCGCCGGCGAATACCTCTACCGGTGTGTGACCTATAAGTTCCTTTAATTCCTCTTCGTCCATCTTCTTCTTCCAATAAATGTCATCGAGCATCTTATTCAATATCTCGGCCTGCCTGCCGGTAGCCAGCCGGACGCCCTGGGCGTCAAACATGACTATAAGCGTAAATGTGAGCGCTATCGCAAAGACTGCCGAATCAAATCCGTAGGTAACGCCTATCGAGGTCGCGAGCGCCGAGACCCCGGCCGCGTGGGAGCTGGGCATGCCGCCGGTTCCTAAGAACCAGCGAAAATCAAACCGCTTCTCCCTGAAAACGCCAAGAGCCACCTTTATCGATTGCGCTATGATCCAGGCGGCGGCTGATGTCCAGAATATGTAATTTTTGCTGAATTCTATAAAATAGTTCATTGTCATTGCTTTTATTTGTTTAGGTATTATAATATATCCATCGGTTACTTTCAATATAAATAAAGGAGGGGCGGACATGGTGAAGAAGCTTTTTGTGTCGCTGATTACAGCAGTACTGCTTTTCGCTTATGGCACGGCATCGGCTGAGGAGGGCCAACTCTGGCGCCTGGCGGATGATAAAGGCTGTATAAAAGTATTCATCGCTCAACCTGTAAACGAATCCGATCAGGCGCAGATCCTGCCCGATAACCTGAAGAAAGCCATAGAAACAACTCTATTGAACAGAAAATCCACGAAGTTCGTTATAACGACCGATCCAAAAGATAGCGACATACAGGTCTCTTCTATAATAAAGCAATTCAAATATCTGGATAAAGGCCCGTTCAAACCGACGCCCGGGATAGGCACTACGCTCCTTGACGCCGCCGCATCGATGACCGCGAATTATGTCGAAATGACGACGCTCTTTACGGTAACCAGGACGAGCAACGGTGAAATACTATGGCAGGACACGTTGAATCCTTACATAAAACAGCGCATGACGCCGCAGGAGAGCATATCGGTCATTGCCGAAAAGATGGCAAGGCATTTTCTGTGGAAGTGTTTCGGTAAGCCGACTAAATAAAAAGACGGGGGTTTTTTACCAACCTTTAATAAGCGCCATCGCCTCAGCGCGCGTCTTCTCATTTTTACGGAATATGCCCCTTACGGCGCTTGTCACGGTCATAACACCCGGCTTCTTTACTCCCCGCATCGACATACAAAGGTGCTCCGCCTCTATTATGACCATTACCCCCCTCGGTGATAATTTACGCATTATAATATCGGCTATATCCGTCGTAAGCCTTTCCTGAACCTGCAATCTCTTGGATAGCGTATCCACCACCCGCGCAAGTTTGCTTAAACCGGTAACTTTATTATTACTGGGAATGTAAGCGACGTGCGCCCTGCCTATGAAAGGCAATAGATGATGTTCGCAGATAGAATATAATGGTATGCCTTTAAGAAGCACTATCTCGTCGTGCTCCTTCTCGAATACAACCTCCAGCTCCTTCTCGGGATTTACTTTAATGCCGCCCAATATCTCTTCATACATCTCGGCTACGCGTCTGGGCGTATCCTTTATATCAGGCCTGGAGGGATCTTCTCCTACCGCGAAAAGTATCTCCTTTACCGCTTTCTCTATACGTTTCTTGTCCACCGCGCACCCTTCCCTCTCTATTTACCTATACAGAACTGACCGAATATACGGTCGAGCATGTCGTCCGATACGGATTTACCTATTACCAGCCCAAGATTGAATATAGCCTCTTTCAGGTCGATCGCCACAAGTTCAGGCGAGAGTTCCTCCCCTATCGCTCTTTTTACAGATAACATGGCGGACACCGCGTTGTCAAGCGCCTCCTTATGGCGCGCATTGCTTACAACCGCGCTCTCGCCCTGAACGTAACCGCCGCCTAAGACCGCGTCGCGTATCGCGCCCTCGAGCGCGTCAATATTGCGCCTGTCTTTCACGGATATTTCCACTACCGCATTATCGCCGAGAGCATTTTTTATACCGCTTAAAACGCGGCTTTCGGCCAAGTCGATCTTATTTAACACTACTATCTTCTTTTTACCACCAACAAGATTAAGCATATCGCGATCCGCCCCGTCGAGCGGTGTCGAAGCATCGAACATTAGAATGGCGATATCCGACATATTAAGATACGACTTACTTTTCCTGACCCCTTCTTTCTCAAGCGCATCCCCGGCAGACGATATACCTGCAGTATCGACCAATCGTATCGGTACGCCATTCAAATTTATGGTCTCCTCGACCGCGTCGCGCGTGGTCCCGGGTATCGGCGAGACGATAACCCTGTCTCTCTTTAGCAAGAGATTCATCAGGCTGGACTTCCCGACATTAGGCTTACCGCATATTATAGCGAGGACGCCCTCTCTGAACACCACACCGTTCTTGTAGCTTTTTGCCAGAAGCTCAAGTTCTTTTACTACGCTATCGGCCTTTTCCGCAAGCTCCTGCCGGCGGGGCAGTTCCAGCCCCTCTTCAGGGAAATCGATCGATGCCTCCACCTCGGCAGTTATATTCATAACCTTTTCCAGTATGGCGTTCACGTTCCTGGAGAGTTCACCCTCAAGCTGGCCCATCGCGACCTTTAAAGATCCTTCGGTCTTGGAGCGTATGACATCGAGGACGGCTTCGGCCTGCGACAGATCTATCCGGCCGTTGAGAAACGCCCGCCTGGTAAACTCGCCGGGCGCGGCGAGCCGGGCGCCGTGCTTTAAGACGAGCTCCATGACGCGCTCGAGGGCGCGTATGCCGGCGTGGCAATTTATCTCAACCACGTCTTCTTTTGTGTAGCTTCCGGGTGCGCGCATCACGGTAAGGATGACTTCGTCGACAACCGCGCAGGTTGGCCGCGCGTTGCCCCGCCGATAAGGCGCGCGGTTATCTTTCGATTCACCATCGACTATGTGCCCATAATGCATCGTGTACGTTTTAAGCTTTAACGGCGCCTGGCCGTTTTTCGTCCGAAATAGCTCCGAGGCTATTTTTACCGCATCAGGCCCGCTTAAACGCACTATCCCTATCCCGCCCTCGCCGGGCGGAGTAGCTATAGCGACTATTGTTTCGGATTGGTCGTATCTACTCATATCTTAATTGTTTCGCTTCCCCTACCACAAAAAGTGAACCGGTAATTAACACAAGGTCTTCGGGCCCGGCGAATGATCTGGCGCTATCCACGGCTTCCGCTACCGTACCGGTAATATGGATATTTTTATAATCGGGCGGGATAAAAGACCTTATCCTCTCCGGCTCCGCGGCCCTTTCCTTTATCGTTGCCTTTGTCAAAAACACTTCGTCCGCCAAAGGAAGAAGCTCGTCGAGAATGCCTTTTATATCCTTGTCGCCCGACACGCCGAGAACCAGAAAAAGTCGCTCATATTGAAACGCTCTTCTAACGGCTATCGCGAGCGCGTTCGCGCTGGCGCGGTTCTGGGCGCCGTCCAAAACAATCAGCGGACGCCGCGCCGCTACTTCCATCCGTCCCGGCCACTTTGCGCAGGCGATCCCGCGCTCCACCACATCTTTCCCTACTCTGATGCCGCGCATCGATAGCGCTTCGACAATCCCGACGGCAGTAGCCGCGTTAACAATCTGGTGTGCGCCCAAAAGAGACATCGTAAGCGCCGGATATTCGTTAACCAACCCATGCACTTTGAACACCTCCGATGAATCGTCGTGCTTAAGCTCTTCGAACTTCACGTCGCGCCCTATAAGGATAGCCTTTGCGCGCTTCTGGCCGCATATTTTCACAATAGCGTCGAGCGCCTCTTTCTCTTGCGGGGCTATTACACAAATCGAATCATCTTTTATTATCCCCGCCTTTTCGGAGGCAATGCTCGTAAGTGTATTCCCGAGTTTATCGGTATGCTCGTAACTTATCGGCGTTATGCACGCGACGAGCGGTGCGAGTATATTGGTCGCGTCGAGGCGTCCCCCCAGGCCCGTCTCGAAGACGGCAAAGTCGACAGCTTTCTCTTTAAAATACAGGTACGCTAAAACGGTGCACACTTCAAATAGCGTCGGCGCTTCACCGCCCATCTTTTCCACGGCAGGACGTATTTGTGAAATGTGCCGCGCCACATCGCCTTCAGTAATAAGTTCACCGTTTATCATTATCCGCTCGCGGAATGAGATCAGGTGGGGCGATGTGTATAGCCCGGTCTTAAAACCTGCTTCTTTTAAAATGGAATATGTGATAGCGCAGGTGGAACCTTTTCCTTTAGTCCCCGCTATATGGATGGATTTAAAACTTTTTTGCGGGTCGCCTATCTCCGAGGCAAGGCGCCGCATCCGGTCGAGCCGGAAGGAGCGCTCGTAATCATAACCATCGCGCTTTTCATAATTGACAAATGTATCGAGATATCGAAGAGCTTCTTCGTAAGTCATCCTAGTGCTTAAAATGCCTGACCCCCGTAAAGACCATCGCTATGCCTAAACGGTCGGCCGCCTTTATCACTTCCGCGTCGCGGATCGATCCGCCCGGTTGTATTATAGCCGTGATGCCGCCCTGATGAGCCTGCTCGATCCCGTCTTCCTTCGGGAAGAACGCGTCGGACGCCAATGTCGAGCCGGAAGCTCTCTGGCCCGCTTTTTTGCACGCTATCATTACCGAATCGACCCGGGACATCTGGCCGGCGCCGACACCGACGGTCTTAGTGCCGCGGCAGAGCACGATAGCATTGGATTTTACATGTTTAGCCACCACCCAGCCGAATAGTAAGGACGCAAGCTCTTCCTTGGTCGGCTTAATTTTTGTAACGAATTTCAGATCCGACTCTTTAAGCGTTACAACGTCCCTATCCTGAATAAGCAGGCCTCCGACGACCTTTTTTATATCCTTATCAAAATTGGCAGGCTTCGCGCCGAAATTCTTAACCTCGACCAGGCGCAGGTTCTTCTTTACTTTAAGCGATTCGAGCGCCTGCGCGTCATAGGATGGGGCGATTATGCACTCGACGAAATCCGCTTCTTCCAATATCGTTTTTGCTACCTCCGTATCGATGGGCCTGTTAAACCCTACGATACTGCCGAAGGCGCTCAGCCGGTCGCAATCGAGCGCGTCGATATATGCCTGCTTCAGGCTCGTAGACGTAGCCGTACCGCACGGATTGGTATGTTTTATTATGGTCGCGGCGGGTTCTTTGAACTCTTTGACTATCTCGAGCGCGGCATTAAGATCAATGATATTATTGAATGAAAGCTCTTTTCCGTGCAACTGCACGGCTCCGGAGACGCTCGGCTCGGCAGACGCTTCATCTTTATAAAATGCCGCCTTCTGGTGCGGATTTTCGCCGTATCGCAGATCCTGTAGCTTCTTATACTTCAAATTCAAAACTTGCGGGAACTCACCGGCAGGCTCCTGGCTCGACGCTGTCGCCCCTTGCCTTTGAAGATATTCGTATATCGCCGCGTCATACGTCGATGTCTTCTGGAATACTTTGACACCAAGCTCGACCAGAAGAGCCTCCGCCACGCTACCGCCGGATTTTTCCATTTCGGCTATCACTCTGCCATAATCGGCAACGTCGCAGATGACGCATACCGACCTGTGGTTCTTCGCCGCGCTCCTCAACATCGACGGCCCGCCTATGTCTATATTTTCTATCGCCTCTTCCAATTTGACGCCCGCTTTCGCGACCGTCTTCTCGAATGGATACAGGTTTACGACCACCATGTCTATGAGGCCGATGGCGTGTTTCTTTACGATATCCATGTGCTCTTTATTCTCACGCAGGGCGAGAAGCCCGCCATGTATCATCGGATGCAGGGTCTTGACCCTGCCGTCGAGCATCTCGGGAAAACCCGTATGCTCCGACACGTCTTTCACCGGTATGCCGAGCGCCCTTATCGCTTTGGCGGTGCCGCCCGTCGACAATATTTCCACCCCGAATTTATTTAATGTCTTCGCGAGTATATCGAGACCCGTCTTATCGGATACGCTTATGAGCGCGCGTTTTATCTTCATTATCGCTGTGCCTTTCCCTGATTAGCTACAGCTTCCATTGCTTTTTTCACCTCTTCCGGATCGCCCATGTAGTAACTCTTTATCGGCTTAAGGTCGTCGGTCAATTCATACACGAGCGGCAGTCCGGTCGGTATGTTCAGACTGACTATGTCTTTGTCGGAAACGTTGTCGAGATATTTCACGAGTGCCCTCAAGCTATTCCCGTGGGCCGCGATTATCACGCGCTTGCCGCCCTTCACCGCGGGCGCGATAGTCTCGTGCCAATACGGCAGGAACCGCGCGACGGTATCTTTCAGGCATTCAGTAAGTGGAAGCTCTTTGGGTGTCAGGTTTTTGTAACGGAGATCGTTGCCCGGATAGCGCGGGTCTTTCTTTTCCAGCACCGGCGGGGGTACGTCGTAACTACGCCTCCACACAAGCACCTGTTCTTCGCCGAACTTGGCCGCCGTTTCGGATTTGTTCAGCCCCTGCAAAGCGCCGTAGTGGCGTTCGTTCAGCCGCCATGAATTGTAGACGGGTATCCACATGAGATCCATCCCGTCGAGCGTCATCCATAAAGTCCGTATAGCTCTCTTCAGCACCGATGTGTAAGCAACGTCGAAAACAAACCCTTCCTTCTTCAATACCTCTCCGGCCTTCTTCGCCTCGCCCATGCCTTTTTCGGAAAGATCTACGTCGGTCCATCCCGTAAACCTGTTCTCCTTGTTCCAGACACTCTCGCCGTGACGCAGTAAAACAAGCTTCTTCATATTATTCGTCTCCCTTAATATTATTTTTTACGAGATTCGATTATAACACAAAACCAATTTTTTTTAAAATATTTTGCAACAAAACCACGTTTTAAGCGTCTATATAGTGAGGGGACAGTTAACAATTAAACCATTCAACCGCGTAGGTTACCGCGTAGGTTACCGCGTAGGTTACCTACGCGGTTGACAAGGAGGGCATTATGATTTATCATATTTTTAACAAAAGTATATCGAATTTTACAATATACAACGATGCTTTTGAGTACTTGCGGATGCTCACAGCTATTCAGTATTACCAATCAAATCCGGGGAAAACCAGTTTTTCGCGATTTATTAGTTTATTAGAAAAAGAAAAAACGCAAATTCCAACAGAAAATAAGATTGTTGATGTAATCGCGTATTGTCTTATGCCTACCCACTTCCATTTCATCTTAAATGAACAAAAAGAAGGCGGAATAGCTTCTTTTACTAACAACCTGCTTAATAGCTATACTCGTTATTTCAATATAAAACATAATAGAAAAGGGCCTTTATGGCAGGGAAGATCCCGAAGGGTATTAGTAAAGACCGATGAACAACTGCTACACCTCACAAGATACATACATTTGAATCCTGTTACGTCATATTTGGTTGACAACCCGGGGAAATGGCCATATTCCTCTTATGATGAGTATTTAAAAATACCAAAAGATCTACAGATATGTAAATATGCTGATTTAATAGATATGCAACCAACAATATATATGAATTTCGTAACCGATAGAATTAATTATCAGCGAGAATTAGCAAAAATAAAGGACTTACTCCTTGAGTGACCTGTCAACCTACGCGGTAACCTACGCGGTTACCGCGTAGGTTGATATAGGTTTTTATGGTTGACTACAGTAACGCGGTGGAGACGGTGTCGCAGAAGAGGAAACCTTTGCGCTTGAGGCATATTCCGGTTATGGCGTCGCCAGCCCTCTTGTATTTGATTAAATCGTCAGCCAGTAACGCGGGTAGCGCTTTCTTCTCGAGCTCGCAAAAGTCAAATCCCGTCTTATCCTTAAACCAGGCGAAGTCGATACCCGGCTTCGTCCTTATCTTGACGGCGGCCGTCTCCATAGCCCGCTCAATCGGCGAGAGCTTCTCGCTGAACCCCGTAACACTCTTGCGCGAACTCACCCTCCCGACATACTCTTTCACATCAGACACATTCCTCGACCTGACGCCGTCCAGATACGAAGCGGCCGATGGGCCCAGCCCTATATAAGGATTATTCTCCCAGTAGTTCGTATTGTGCTTCGATTCGAACCCTGCGCGGGCAAAATTTGACACCTCGTATTGCTTGAAACCGCGCAGGCTTAAAATATCTATCGCGTCTTCATACATCACCGAGGTTATGTCGTCGCATAGAGGCTCGACGCTCCTATTTGCCACAGCCACAGCCAACGGCGTACCCTTCTCATAAGTAAGGTCGTAACACGATACGTGCGTTATCGGCAAGCGCGTTATTCCATCAAGCTCTTTCTTCCACGAATCGATCGTCTCATCCCACACGCCGAAGATAAGATCGGCGCTTATATTCTTGAACCCCATCCTATGGGCGAGCGCGACACACTCTTCCCCCCTTTTCGCGGAATGTATCCGGCCCAACTTCTTTAATTTGCGGTCATCCAGCGACTGAACACCCACGCTCAGGCGTCCGACTCCCCGATCGAGGAGAAACTTCATCTTATCGCCATCCATGCTTTCGGGATTCGCTTCAAATGTAAACTCGCCGGATGTTATGGAAAAGTTTTTTAACGCGTCCAGAAGTTTTCCCAGAAGTTTTGTAGACAAGGCGCTGGGTGTCCCACCGCCTATGTATATCGAATAAACTTTCGGATCTATGTCTTTAAGCTGGAGAATAACGGTATCTACCAAAGCGCCCGCCGCATCCTCATCGTATATGCGGCTGTAAAAATTGCAATAGATGCACTTTCTTTTGCAGAATGGGATGTGTATATACAGGGAAGGTTCCATGAATGACATTATAAAGGAAGTCGCGCCATAAAACAAGTAGGGCACCTCTTCCACGCCGTCGCTATCGCTTTGGCGGAATCCCGCCCGTGCGAAACCGATGGCGGGAAAAGGTGCCCTACCGTTATTTATATATCCGAACTTACTATTTCTTCATGTCGTTGATAACGTCCTGAACGAACTTGCCGGCTATGTCCTTGCATCCAAGGCCGAATGCCAACGCTATGCCTATGCCTACGGATATGAGAACTATATTGACGGCCAGAACTATCAGCGTCGAGGCGATCTTAAGCTGTTCTATCGCTATGACCACTGCAAAGATAACAAGTACCGTCTTCGTAAGCTTGGCAAGCATGCTCGCCTTTTTCAATCCGGCGTTGCCAGCGGTCGTCCGCACTATCGTACTGACAAAATCGGCCACGAACGATCCGACTATAAGGATGAATATCGCGCCCAGTATGTTAGGCACATATTCAATGAGCCTCTGCACCATGTCTGCCGCTACCGTAAGGCTTAGCGTACCTAATGCGGTCGCTATAACTACAAGTATAATTATCCAATATACCACTGCGCCTATAAGTTCCGATACGGTCAACCGTATCTCGCCCTGCGCCAGGACATTCGATACACCCGCTTTGTCACTTGCCGCATCTAAGCGGATGGCCTTCAAAACCCTTACTATTACCGTTTCTATAAGCTTGGCTACAAGCCAGCCTATTACCAGGATGACAATCGCGCCTGCTATGGCGGGAATATAACCCCATACTCTTATAAACATAGCCTTAACAGGGTCAACTACAACGAACGTCAGCCAATCCATACAGCACCTCCGATTTGTTGTAATTCAACTCCGGCAAATCGTCCCGCCTCTAATCTTAGTCCGGGCGGAACTATCGCCATTGAATAAAGTTTACCACAATTTTACATTTTGGCAAGTTAAAATCTGACTTTTTTTGACTTTTTTACTCTGTTTCTAACCGCACTTAGAGTAACCGCAGGAGTTGCATACCATGCAACCCTCAACGTGCCGCAGTGAACTGCCGCAATCGGGGCAGACGCCTACTATGTTGCCCGTCTTCGCTTTAACCGCCTTCTGAGTATTGACTGCCGAAGATTCGGATTGAGACAGGCCCGACTCCTGAGCCGGCGAGGACGAGGCCTGAGAGACGGCATCGGCGGCCGTCCCGGATTTCGGCTTGGCCGCGCCCTTCTTCGCTTCGACTATCCTGCGCTCCAAAACGCGCGCGATAGCGTCACTGCATGAGAATATCCTGCCGCCCTTCTCCCAGCTTGGCGAGGGGCATCTGATACCGCGCAACTGCTCGATTATGGAGTTGGTATCTATTCCGCTTCGTAGCGCAAGAGACAAAAGCCGCCCCATCGCTTCGAGCTGGCTCATCGCGCATCCGCCCGCCTTACCCATCGACATGAAAACCTCGAACGGCTGACCCTTCTCGTCTTCGTTTATCGTTACGTACAGATTGCCGCAACCGGTCGCTATCTTTGTGGTAGTGCCGACTGTAACGTTTGGCCTGGGCCGCGGGCTTATCTTAGCGCCCACCAACTGCTGTTTCGGCTCTGTGGCCGCAGGTATGCTCAAAACCTGCTCGTCTCTGGAATGATCACGATAGATGGTAACACCTTTACAACCGCCCTCATAAGCAAGCTTATATATCCTACCCACATCCTCGACGGTGGCGGACTGCGGGAGATTGACCGTTTTGGAAACGGCATTATTCGTATATTTCTGGAACGCGGATTGCATCGTTATATGAGAAACCGCGTCGATATCGTGCGCCGTAACAAAAACCTTCTGTATTCTCTCCGGCACCTCGCTAAGCGACTTGAGCGACCCCTTTTGGGCGATGATATTCATAAGTTCAGGCGTAAAGAACCCGCCCTTTACCGCGACTTCCTTGAAATAGGGATGGACCTCGATAAGCTTCGTATTGTCCATGATATTCCTTATATAGGAAATGGCGAATACCGGTTCTATCCCGCTCGAACAATTCGCTATTATCGACAACGTACCCGTCGGCGCTATCGTCGTCAACGTAGCGTTGCGCAGGCGCTTGGCGCCGGCAACATTATAAATGCTGTCTTTAAAATTCGGGAAAGGCCCGCGCTCTTTGGCCAGATCCTGCGAAGCTATCTTAGCTTCATCGAGTATAAACTTCATGACTTTCTCGGCGATCTTCATCGAACTTTCGGACCCGTAGGTAATCCCGAGCATGAGAAGCATGTCGGCAAAACCCATGACGCCTAAGCCTACCTTCCGGTTGGACTTCGTCGTATCTTCGATGCGCTTGAGCGGATAAGAGTTCATATCTATGACGTTGTCGAGGAAATGGACGGCCTTGCGGACGGTGTCGCCCAGCTTTTGCCAGTTTATAGCGCCATCGTCGACCATGCGCGCCAGGTTTATCGAGCCCAAGTTACAGCTTTCGTACGGGAGGAGCGGCTGTTCTCCGCACGGGTTCGTAGACTCTATCTCGCCTGACTTTGGGGTGGGGTTATCTTTATTCATCCTGTCGATGAATATTATGCCGGGCTCGCCGTTCTTGTGGGCCATCTTTATGATAAGATCCAAAACATCCTTCGCGTTCAAAGTCCCGACGCTCTTTTTAGTATGCGGATCGATAAGGTCATATTCTTTATTATCGGCGGCCCTCTTCATGAATTCTTCGGTCAGCGCCACCGAAATATTGAAATTGGTTATCTCTTTATCGCTCTCTTTGCACGTTATGAATTCGAGTATGTCCGGATGGTCAACCCTGAGGATGCCCATATTGGCGCCGCGGCGCGTACCGCCCTGCTTTACCGCCTGCGTTGCGGAATTGAATACTTTCATGAAGGAAACCGGGCCGCTGGAAATCCCGCCGGTGGAACGGACTCGGGAGTTCTTCCCCCTAAGACGCGAAAAACTGAAACCGGTACCGCCGCCTGATTTATGTATAATAGCCGTATCTTTTATCGTCTCGAATATCGACTCCATCGAGTCCTCTATCGAGAGGACGAAACACGCGGAGAGTTGCTGAAGCTCGCGGCCGGCGTTCATGAGCGTGGGCGAGTTCGGCAGGAACTCGAGCCGCGTCATCATCGCGTAAAACTCCGCTTCCGTCGCCGTCACTTCAGCGGCGGTATGCCCGTAACGCGAATCGGCTTTCGCGATATTCTTCGCGACCCTGCGGAACATATCGGCAGGCGTCTCGATAACCTTGTCGTCCTTGTCCCTTTTAAGATATCTCTTCTCCAGAACCTTTATCGCGTTTTCCGACAACCCCAAAGAACCATCACGCGGATCTTCCATTTCCCATTACCCCCGATTTTAAATTATAATAAGAAAATTTCTTTCCCCGAACGCCGGGATTGAATATATCACACATATCCGAAAAAGTCAAATAAAAACACAACCTATTGTGGTTTTCATACACATGAACACTATTAGTGGGAATGGGTTTGCCGTCGGGATTTCGAAGTTACGTAGAAGTGCATATATTTTCCCAGCATAAGCCGCGTCTGCGCGTCTATCGCGGGAGTCGACCCCAGGAGCGCGGCAACGAGCGGCGAAAATACCCACTGAGCGACCATCACCACGATCTTCTGCCGCTTGACTTCCTTCGGCCGCGGAGGCAGAAGCCTGACGCCGATGAACATACAGACGAATATCGTGAATAGCGATACTCTAAATAGCGCCGCCGCGACACTCGGCAGATTATAGCCTATCGCCGTCTGGCGGAAAAGCCCGCCGCCGAATATAAGCGGCAGGGGCGCTATAAAAGTTATGATTATCGCCCATACCGCCCACGTGTAATGGCTCTCTAAGATATTGAAAGCCCGCCGGGCCTTTACAAAAAAAGGTATCTTATTATTTTTCCTGAACCCCATCATTACGTAAGGAAAATTCTCGACGCCCCAGGCCCAGCGCCGCTTCTGCTTATACTGCTTTATTACCGTCTGGATGATACCCTTCTCCGTCGCGACGTCCATCGATACGGTCACATACATCGGGATGACCGAATAATCACCGTTGAAATGGAGGAAGCACTTCCAGTATATCACCGAGTCGTCCGAGATCATGTCGACGGGCCAGTAACCGACCTCGCAGAGCGTCCTGAAGCTCATGCTGTGGCTGGAGAACGTCACAAACTTCTCGATGCGCATCGTCTCTATCATCTGCATGAAGCTCGAACCGAGCTCCAGTATCCGGGCGATCGAACGCGCCTGCCAGATATTGTTATTGTATACAGGTATCGGTTGGTAGCTTGAATGCGTCCTCTTTTTGTTTATTATATAGTGGTAGGCAAGGCATCCGAAATATTCCTCGTCCGCGCAGGTATCCGCGTCGAAACACGATATTATAACGTGCTCATGGTCTATCTTTTTCGAATCAACGAATTCTTTCAGCGCTTTCGCCCCCCATGTAGCGTTGGCGCCTTTTACCTTAACTTCACCCGGGATATTTTCCGGATGGCGTGTCGCTATAAAATGAAAAAAGTGTTTGGCGTACTTTTCTTTTAAGGAAAGCGCGTTCCGCCACACCTCCTCGCCCGCCCGCTCCTCTATACTCAAAACCACTATCATTTTATCTTTGGGATAATTGGCATGCTCGAGCGCTTCTATCGACGGGGTCAATATGTCCAGGCCTTCTTTATAAGCCGGAAAAAGCACGGCATGGTAGATATTTTTATATTCCAGGCCGTCGACGCATCCGGCGGAGCGCGACTCTTTAAGCCAGTCTATCTTCTTCTCTTTGCCAAGCCGCCTGTACGCGAAAACGAGCAGGAATGTCAGGTAGGATATCCGTATAACCCAATAAAGGTCGAAAGTTATTACAAATATAGCGACCCACAACGGTTTTATGAAAGCGAGCGCGAATAGCCCGCCAAGTGTCGTCCAGGTCAAAAACCCCGGGATTATCTCGAAGAGCCTTTGATAAAACCTATCTTTTTTCATAAGAAGCTTCCGGTTCTTTCTTCAGCAGTAATTGCATGAGATAATCGAAGAACTTCTGGCGAAGATCCAGCCTGTAAAGGAAAGCCCCGCCTTTAGCGGAATCACCACTCGCCCTATCCATAAAATAAAGCGTCCCATTCGCCGGATCGTAGGATACCGACTGCGGCTTTGCGGCAAATTTGTAGAGGGTGGCGATGTTACGCTTCCCGCCGCCGCGGAGTTCGAGCACGTTTATATACTTTTCCGTTACCGCTATGATATAACCGGATCCCGTATACCAGAATACATCCAATATCGGCTCCTCGGAAATCAATATATTCTCGACACGCGCCGCTTCGGCGTCTTTCATCAGATCTTTATCATGGGCGAGATAAACGACCACTATGTTCTTTTCGTTGAATAACAGGATCTTATCGCCATCCGGCGAAAACCTTTTTTTAATGATCTTTTTCGGCCAATCGGAAAACGAAGAAAGTTTTTTAAAACCGACACCGCCTGTATCCGAACGGAACAAACCCGAACCGGTAAAATAGTAAATATAGCCGCGCTCCGATACGGCAAAATCTTCCGCCGGATAACCGCTTATCCTGTTCATCTCCTGCATTACAGGGAATAATATTATACTGTCGGCTTTCGTCACCATATTGGGCCTTACGATAAGCTCCTCCCCCCAGGGATAAAAACCGTCCTTATTGACCTTGACCCTGTAAGAACCCGGCTTCAGATCCTCTACCTGCGTCGGGGTAACACCGTCCAGCAATTCATCGTTTATGTAGACGGACGCGCCGGAAGGTTTTGTATTTATAAAGATTATGCCGGTCTTGTAAACCTTCATAGCCTTATATTCTATGCGGTAGCCAAGCGAGTAGGACAATAATATAGGAAGGGTGATGAAAAATAGCAGTACCGAAACATAGAATGCTATCGCCCTTTTTATCTTATCGCTTTTTTTCATTTCAACCTCGAGGCTCTGAGCTGGCCGCAACCCGCGTCTATATCCTCGCCCTTCGGCTTGCGGTGGATCACATTAACACCGGCATCCGCGAGCGTCTGCATGAACACTTTTACGTCTTTATCCTTCGGCGCGCCATATTTACTGCCCGGGACTTTGTTATACGAAATGGCATTCACCTTGCACTTGACCCCCTTTAAAAGGCCGGCCAGTTCCGCGGCGCTTTCGCGGGAAATATTTACACCGTCCAGAAGCACATATTCGAATGTTATTATCCTGCCGGTCGAACGTATATAATCTTTGCACGAAGCCATCAGTTCGCGCAAAGGATAGCGCTTGTTGACGGGCATAAGTTTCGAACGCACAGCGTCGCCGGCGGAATGCAGAGAAACCGAAAGCTCTATCTGCATGCCCTCTTTTGCCAAGCGTTCTATCCCGGGCACCACCCCGCAGGTCGATATCGTCATCCTGCGGCTACCTATATTGAACGCGTCCTTATCGTTAAATAGCCTCGCGGCCTTTAATACATTCTCGTAATTATCAAACGGCTCGCCTATGCCCATAAATACGATATTGGTAATATTCGCGCCGGGATTGGCGGCTTTTATAGCCATAACCTCACCGGCTATCTCGCCGGAAGTAAGGTTTCGCGCGAATGGCGCCGAAGCGCTCGCGCAAAAATCGCATTTAAACTTGCATCCTGCCTGTGACGATATGCAAACGGTGGCGCGCGTTCTCTCCGGCAGAAGGACCGCTTCGACCGTATTGCCGTCCTCCAGGCGGAAGAGGTACTTTGTCGTACCGTCCGACAGCGACCGCCTCGTATCTATGGTTTCGAGAGATATTATCCGGAATCGGGCGTCGAGCGCTTCACGAAGCGGGGCGGGTATGTCCTTCATCTCGTCGAAGGCGCCGACAGCTATTTTATACAACCATCTGAATATCTGCCCGGCGCGGTATGACTGCCCTCCGGCCTCTTTGATAGCCTCTTCGAGCTCTTTTTTGGATAGATCTTTTATGGATGCCTTATTCATATTAGCCGTTTATTATAACATAATCTTCCCGTCTGACGAAGGATTTCATTTGACAAATTCGAGACATCATGTAAACTTAACCAATATGCCGCCGCATTTCAAAAAAAACGTTAAAATATTTATCCTGGGGTTTTCAATCACCGCGATCTTCCTATCGTGCGAAGGATTAATCCCACCCGCAAGGCTTATTAATTTCAAGATATACGACATACTTACCCGCGTAGAATACCGCCTGAGAAAACCACCGGCCAAGATCAAAGATATCGTCATCGTAGCGATCGACAGCGAAACGGTTACGAAGATGGCCCACCGGTGGCCGTATCCGCGCTCGGCCTTCGCGAAAGTGGTAACAAATCTCACCCTCGCGCAGGCAAAAGTCATAGCGTTCGATTTCGTGTTCCTCGGTAAATCCGAAGACGCGGAAGACGCCGCCCTCGCAAGCGCGATATCCAATAACAACAAGATAATACTGGCAAGCGCCGTCGATGAAAGCGGTTCGCTGAGGATACGTTCAAACCCCGGCATAAGCGCTAATGTGCCATTCGGCGTAGTCACGAAACTGCAGGATCCGGACGGCGAAATACGGCGCTCCCTCACCTATCTGGTAAGCGACGAAGTCCCCCCGAGAGGCTTTCTCTCCTGGGAGCTCGCCATACTAAAAGCGGCGGAAGGATTGTCCCTGACGCCGATCAAGGGCAACGAATCCTTCATATCGATACAAAATAATACCTGTCAAAAATGGCTCATCCCCGTGGACTCGTATAATAAATCTTTCATAATAAATTTCCGGGCGCATACCGATGACTTCGGCCGCGTATCTTTTTACAATGTCTACAACGGCAATTTTGACCGGGATATGATAAAAGATAAGATGGTGCTGGTAGGCTTCGTCTCTTCGCTATTGGGGGATATCCACAACACGCCCATAGGATGGATGCCGGGCATAACGCTCAACGCCAATTCCCTCTTAACATTGTACACGCAAAGCTTTATCACAGAATATCCTATGGGCATCGACAGATTTCTTACGGTATTGGGGGTGATGCTTGCCCTGGCGCTTGTCATTTTATTGGATACCCGCATGGCGTACATATTTATAGGGATCGAGATAGCAGTATTTTTCGCGGCCAGCTACGTCCTGCTCACTCTCGGATACTCATGGAATTATTTCGCGTTCCCGTTCTCGGTCGGTGTATTCCCGGCTTTAAGCATAAAAATTTACAACTGGCTATGGGGCCGGAAGAAATTTTACTGGACATAGGCTTGTAATTTCGCGGATAAGGTGTTATATTTATATAATAAAATCGGAGAAAACAATGACACAATTAAAGATGCTTATCATAGTATCAGCGGTAGCGGTATTATTGCTGGTTTTAGCGTTGTCGTCTTATTTTTATATTGCCAATAGGGCGGGTTTCCACATTACCGATGTAAAGATGGCTAACGCGATAGATGACAAATTAATGCCCGTCGGGATAATGACAAACTTCCCTAAAGGCACATCAAAAGTAGAGTGCTGGTTCAGTTGGGAGAATGCGAAAATAGGCACCGGAATATCGGCAAAATGGCGTTTTCTGACGGACGACATCTCTATATTCGATCATAAATTCGCCATACCGCGCAAGACCGGACACGGAAGCGTCCGTCTTATGATGCCCGAAGGAAAGACTTTGCCATCCGGCAAATACCGCACGGATTTGTTCCTCGATAAGCGGCTTCTTAGATCGATCACTTTTAATGTAGATTAATTCTTCTTATTTTTCGTCTGCTCTGCGCGTGGCTCGACCACTTTACCCTCCGAACCCATAGGAACTCCAGCGCTCTGCGTTAACGTTATCTGCTGACCTCCGGGAAATACCACTCTGACATTTGACTGACCGGTCAATTGGCTGAATATGTCATGACTAACCGGCTCGGGCATCGCGCTCGTCGCAGACACTCCCTCGAATAACCTCTCCGCAGATAACCTACGCGGTTGGGCAGTGGTTTCCACAGGTAACCGCGTAGGTTGTTCCGGTCGAGTCACTTCCGGCGCAACCATCGCGCTCGTCGCAGACACCCCCTCGAATAACCTCTCCGCTGATAACCTACGCGGTTTGGCAGTGGTTTCCACAGGTAACCGCGTAGGTTGTTCCACCCGAACAGCCTGCGGCAACGTAGCTACAGTCGCCACACCTTTAAACTCTCCCGGCATCACAGCCACAGTCATTGCCGAAGATGCCTGGACGCCGCTAAACGACGGCGCTTGCGGTAACACAGCTATCATACTGACGTTGTCAAAGCTTGCCGGTGCGAGCGGAGCAACCAATGAGGAGGTCGCGCTCACGCCATCGAACGAAACAGTCTGCGACAATGTGGTCGTGGTATTCATACCGCCAAACAGCTCCACCGCAGATAACCTACGCGGTTGGGCAGTGGTTTCCACATGTAACCGCGTAGGTTGTTCCGGCTGAGTCGCTTCCGGCGTAACCATCGCGCTCGTCGCAGACACTCCCTCGAATAACCTACGCGGTTGGGCAGTGGTTTCCACATGTAACCGCGTAGGTTGTTCCGGTTCCATCGCCGGCGCAACCGCGCGTGCCATCGCGGCTGTGCGTACCGATTGACTCATGGCCGCTATCGGCACGCTGATATTCGAATACGCGGGAGCCGACAGCATTACTCCTCCCGGGCCCATCATCATTCCACCGCCCATGGAGCTGGTTATCATCATGGCCGATGTTGGATTGAAGAAAAAGATCGCGTTGTTTATCTGGGGCGTATTTGTATTACCGCTGGGCGCTGGTACCGGTCTGGCGGTTCCCATCCAATTTGTACAACGGGTAAATAGGCTCGTAGGGTCGTATATGGTAGCGCCTAAGTTATTCGAGTCGTATCCGTCAAGATACTGGGTTACTACAGTGCCTTCAGGATTTATCTTCCATTGGGTATTGGTAGTTCCTGTGGTGGAGCTCTTGAATGTGAGCTTACTTGCAGATGTGCCTTTAAGTGTTAGGATACCTTTGATGTCCTGCAACTTGTCGGCTTCGAATATGAGGGATTTGCCGGCTACTTCACATGTGAAGTCGTAGAATGTGTTATCCCCTGTTATATTGGCATCACCCGTACCTACAAATTCTACCTCACCTGTGCCATAAGTAAATGTACCTGAGTTATTATACCAGCTACCTGATAATGTTATGTCGTAGTTACCTGAGGCAAGGGTAGAGCCGCTTCCTATGGTCAGGTCACCTGTTATGGTGGTATCGCCGCCGAGTGTCTTTGTGCCTGCGCCTGATGTGGAGAGATTTACGTATGTGAGTGTATTATCTATTGCCTGGGCTGTTGAGCCGCTGTATTCCACCGTCGAGCCTGCGTTCAATGTCGGGCTCGCGAAGGAAGCGTAGCTACCCGCGAATGTGGCGGCATCGACCTTGAGAGTACCCGTAACATCGAGAGCTGAGGTGCCGGAGCCGGTCAGCGTTGAACCGTTGGGGTCGA
>JAQVUX010000005.1:108547-166350 GCA_028699255.1 Candidatus Omnitrophota bacterium
TCTTGTAGGCGGCGGCTAATATCACCTGATCGCCTGAACGAGCATAGCTTACGGTAGAGCCCGCGTTCAATGTCGGGCTCGCGAAGGAAGCGTAGCTACCCGCGAATGTGGCGGCATCGACCTTGAGAGTACCCGTAACATCGAGAGCTGAGGTGCCGGAGCCGGTCAGCGTTGAACCGTTGGGGTCGAATGTAATGCCTGTTGGAACGCTGAAGTCGCCTGTTAAAGACGTGGCGCCGGAGAGAGATTTTGTGCCGGAGCCGGATATTGTGAGATTCTTGTAGGCGGCGGCTAATATCACCTGATCGCCTGAACGAGCATAGCTTACGGTAGAGCCCGCGTTCAATGTCGGGCTCGCGAAGGAAGCGTAGCTACCCGCGAATGTGGCGGCATCGACCTTGAGGGTACCCGTAACATCGAGAGCTGAGGTGCCGGAGCCGGTTACAACATAACCGTTAGGATTGAATGTACCTGCCGTGACAGTGAATGTCGCATTTACCGTAGTCGCTCCTGTGGCTGTAAATGTCGTGCCTGCATGATCGATGATTAAATTATAATACGTAGTTCCTTTTACGGCGGTAGCGCTGGTTGTGCCGCTATATATTACGGTTGAGGTTGAGGCAGTGAATGCGCCATATGTATTTATCGTAAAAGGCGTGGCCTGGTTAGTTGTATTATCGATAGTGAGCGTGTAGCTGGAAGCGTCGAGCGTTTGGATGTATCCGCTGTTATTCGTATTGGAGCCGATCGTCAAATTCCCTATAACCGACACATCGCCTCCAAGTGTGTATATCCTGCTTCCCGTCTGGCTTACGGCGTTACCAATGCTGAGATTCCGGTACGTTGCGGCCGTAATCGTCGTCGCGCCGTCGCCCGTATAATTGATATACGTTATTAAAACAGAGGTATCTATCGCTCCATTCGCGTTTATATGAAGCGGGTAACTGCCCGTACTGGCATCTGTACCGGATAGCGTAATAGTAAAACCGCCTGTAAAAGACAAGGTGGCTGTATTAGTCGTCGCGGGCCCTATCGTGAGAAGATTTGTAACAGTGGTATTACCGTTCACACTGTATTTTCTCGCGGCCGACAGAGTAGCATTGCCTACCGTCAGATTATAGTATGTAAGAGTGCTCTCCACTGTCGTGTCGGTATCGCCTATATAACTAACCGTAGAGCCGGTATTTAAGGTCTTCGTCTCAAATCCTGAGTAATTGCCGGCAAATGTCGATTTATCGATCAATAAAGTACCTGTGAGGATAAATGCGTTGGTACCTGAGCCTGTCAACGTGAAACCGTCCGGATTAAAAGTGCCAGCTGAAACAGTCATGTTCCCGGTTATGCTTAGGTTTCCCTGTAACGTCTTCGTTCCAGAGCCGGATATTGTCAGGTTTACATAAGATAGCATATGGTTAATTGTCTGATCTCCAGAGGCATTATAATTTACCGTTGAACCGGCACTGAATGTCTTGGTTGCAAAATTTACGTAAGAGCCCGCGAACGTCGTGGCATCAACGAGTATAGTATCCGTAACGTCTAAGCTGTCGGAAACGCCGCCGCCTGTTATAAGATAGCCACCCGGTGAAAACGTACCCGCAGTAACTGTAAGAGTGTTATTTACGGTTATCGCGCCGGCGGCAGTAAATATGACTCCTGATTTATTTATTGCAAGATTATAATATGTTGTTGAAACGATGGTTGTGTTAGAGGGGCTGGAATAAGTTACTATGTTGTTTGTCGCCGTCGCAGTAAGTGTCGGCGTTATTGATGTGCCGAGATAATTCAATGTCGAACTCTCCCCTTGCGTCCACGCGCCTGTACCTGAACCCATGTTAGTTATGGTAGCTATGCCGTTATTGGTGACTGTGATAGCGTTATTGATGGTCATAGTGCCTGTGATGATGATATTAGCGGTAGAGTCGATCGTATGATCTGCGCTTACCGTAACAGGAGCCGAGATAGTGCCTGTGCCGTAGATGACTTTAGATGAGCCGGAGAGAACGACTGCTGTAGCGCCTGACAGGGTGCCGTTAACTGTGATATCGCCTGTGATAGTGATACCGTTAGTGCTTGTGGCTACCTCTATATTAGCGGATGAGTCTGTTAAGTTGACTACCGATACGCTCGCAGAGTCTATAGTAACTGCGCCTGAACCTGAATTAGAGTCGAATACGACAGAGTCTATTGCACTTGGTATGTTGGCCTGCGGAGACCCGCCTGTAGAAGTCGCCCAATGTTCATGGGCTACATCAGACCAACTGCCGGAACCGCCTACCCAATAATAGGTAGTAGTTGGCGGCGTAAATATCCAACCTGAGTTACCCGATACTGATGTGGAGTTAACTCCAGCGTACCAACTGGCACCGCCTGTAGCGGCAGAATCTTTCACAGATAGGTAGTCACACGATACCGTACCTGATGATTTAGATAAAGTAGCCGCACTACCAGACGATGAAGCATCTATCGTTATAACATGACCGGATGTGCCTGTAGCAGTAAAAGTTGTTACAGTGGTTGTTATACCACTTGGGAATGTTACATGGCCGTCAGCATTGATGGTGAGGGTATTGAATGTATTGGCTCCTGTGAGTATTACAGCCCCGCATGAAGCCGCGCCCGATATGGTGAGGTTGCCATAGACCTGACCGTTACCTGCGAATGTCTTGGCAGTAGCTGAAGTATCCGTTATGAGTATGGTAGATGTAGAGGCTGTATATGCGCCCTTAGACTGCATATTGAATACAGTGCCTGTGCCTGATAGTGTGATTGTGTAGGTAGAGCCGTCTAAGGTTTGAGTATAGTCGCCTGATGAGGGGCCTACTGTGAGTGAGCCTGCTACTCCTATATTACCGCCTAATGTGTAAGTCTGGCCTGCTGTATAGCCTGTGGTGGCATTACCTATCTGGAGGTTATAATAGCTTATGCTTAATATCGTTGTAGCGGTATCTCCGATATAGCTTACCGTCGAGCCTGCATTGAACGTCGGGCTCGCGAAGCCGGCGTAGCTACCCGCGAAGGTGGCGGCGTCAACCTTAATGGTGCCTGTAACATCGAGAGCTGAGGTGCCGGAGCCGGTCAGGGTTGAGCCGTTGGGGTCGAATGTAATGCCTGTTGGAACGCTGAAGTCACCTGTTAAAGACGTGGCGCCGGACAGAGACTTTGTGCCGGAGCCGGATATCGTAAGGTTCTTGTAGGCGGCGGCTAATATCGCCTGATCGCCTGAACGAGTATAGCTTACTGTTGAGCCTGCATTGAACGTCGGGCTCGCGAAGCCTGCGTAGTTACCCGCGAAGGTGGCGGCATCGACCTTGAGGGTACCAGTAACATCGAGAGCTGAGGTGCCGGAGCCTGTCAGCGTGAACCCACCCGGGTTAAAAGTGCAAGCTGAAACAGTCATGTTCCCGGTTATGCTTAGGTTTCCCTGTAACGTCTTCGCTCCAGAACCGGATATTGCCAGGTTTACATAAGATAGCGTATTATCGACCGTCTGATCCCCGGAGGCGCTATAATTTACCGTAGAATCTGCATTCAATATAGGGCTCGCGAAGGAAGCGTAATTATCTGCAAACGTCGCGGCGCCTACCTTAAGGGTGCCGTTTACAAGGAATTCCATCGAAGCATTTCCGGTAATCTTAAACGTAGCAGGATCAAATGTAATACCGGCAGGTATATAAAATTCTTCTGTTGTTGATGTTGCGCCAGAAAGTGATTTTGTACCTGATCCTAAAAAAACCAGGTACTTATATGCACCGACAAGTATCACCTGGTCGCCCTCTCTAGAATAACTTACAACACCGGTATTTAAGGTGGGGGTAGCAAATCCTGCGTAGTTACCAGCAAATGTCGAAGCATCCACGATAATAGTTTGGTATACGGTCAGAGATGACGTACCACTTCCTGTAATCGTAAATGTCGCAGGATCAAATGTAACGTTAGCGGGTATAACAAGGTCGCCTGTTAAAGACGTGGCGCCGGAGAGAGATTTTATGCCGGAGCCGGATATTGTGAGATTCTTGTAGGCGGCGGCTAATATCGCCTGATCGCCTGAACGAGTATAGCTTACCGTTGAGCCTGCATTAAACGTCGGGCTCGCGAAGGAAGCGTAGCTACCCGAGAAGGTGGCGGCATCGACCTTGAGGGTACCCGTAACATCGAGAGTTGAGGTGCCTGAGCCTGTCAGAGTTGAGCCGTTGGGGTCGAATGTAATGCCTGCTGGAACGCTGAAGTCACCTGTTAAAGACGTGGCGCCGGACAGAGACTTTGTGCCGGAGCCGGATATTGTGAGATTCTTGTAAGCGGCGGCTAATATCGTCTGATCGCCTGAACGAGTATAGCTTACCGTTGAGCCTGCATTGAACGTCGGGCTCGCGAAGCCTGCGTAGTTACCCGCGAATGTGGCGGCATCGACCTTGAGGGTACCCGTAACATCGAGAGTTGAGGTGCCTGAGCCTGTTACGGTGTAACCAGATGGTGAAAACATTACATCTTCTGATACGGTGAATGTTCCACTAATAGTAATATTAGACGCGGCATATACGATCTTCCCTGCCGGATCATCGCATGACAATGTTAAATTATTAAGACTTGATGCGCTTGAAACGTTAATATATGTGGCAGTTGTCCCCCCACTCAAAGAAACCAGCCCGGAGCTATTTGTAAATGTTCCAGAAGCAGTAAGATTGCCTTTAGCGCTTATTATCTCAGCGGTCGAAACAAAAGAAGCGGTGCCACCCGTGCCAGCAGTGCCGGCAGTACCACCCAAGCCACCATCGCCCACTGTAGTACTACCTGAGCCACCACCGCCACCAGGGCCTCCACTGCCACCCATATCACCGCCGCCTTGAGGACCAGTAGCTCCAGTTTCGCCGGGACTTCCTTCGCCGGTACCAGCGCTCCCACCTGTACCAGCAGTGCCGGCAGTACCATCGCTTCCATTAGTAACTATTATACTGCCTCCTACAGTTATATCACCGCCGCCACATGTAAAGGTTGCAGTACCGCCAGTACCGCCAGTACCGCCAGTACCGCCGGTACCGCCGTCACCACCCGCACCACCGTCACCGCCATGCCCGCCAGCGCCACCAGACCCCCCGCTTCCCAACCCCGACTCTCCATACCCACCGCTACCACCCGAACCGCCGGCGCCGCCATTACCAGGAGATCCACCGTCACCACCATTACCACCATTACCACCATTACCACCATTACCAGCTACAATGTTTAAATCGCCTGATATTATTATATCGCCTGTTCCCCCATTAAAAATAACACTAAGCCCAGTGCTTCCCGTAGCTCCTGTACTTCCCGTAGCTCCTGTACTTCCCTTGACACCAGGCGCGCCAGGGCTACCATCGCTACCTGTCTCCCCAGTATAATCTGAACCAGCCCCGCCGTTTCCGCCAGTACCGCCGGTGTTATCCATACATCCATTATTACCTATGCCACCTATATCACCATCACCACCCAATCCGCCTCTAAGAGAAAAAGCGCCATTTACGGTAAGCGCCTGGCTTCCTGCGTTAAACGTTCCCCCATACATAGTCATTTCGTTATAAATCGTTATTGTGGATGTACCACTCGCGGAATCGGCTGTAAATGTACCTCCAGACTGCGCCCAACCGCCAGAACTTACGTCAATTGTAATATTATCGGCTATATCCGATCGCGTTATCGTTGATAAATAATTGCTTGCAATAGTTACTCCATATATGCTAATGCTTCCATCTATTATGCATGAACCTGAGTTTCCATCAAAGATCACCATATCATCAGATGTCGGCAAAAAGTCCGCGCTGGTAGCCCCACCCGACGAATCGGACCAGTGGTTCGCCGCATCCGACCAGTCACCACTACCTACCCAGTAACGATCGGCATCCCATCCTGAAGCATTAGTTTTTATGACAGTGCCGGATTTTACCTGGATAGGCGTTGCAGGGCCTGTAGCGATAGAGTCGTAGACTTTAACATAGGCGAGATACGCGTTGCCCTGAGCGTCACTTACGGCGTTAATGTATATGGTGAATTCGTTGCCTTCCCCTGGAACGGAGGACTGCAGAGTAATGTAGGCGTCGGAGGTGCCTTCTATGGTAAGGGTGCCTGTTATGGTATAGGTGTGTCCTGATTCAAAGGTTATGACTTTGCCTGGGACTATGCATGTAAGGTTGGAGAATGTGATATCGCCATAGAGGTTTATAGGATCTGCCCCTATGAGATTGATGGAGTTCGCGATTAAATTAAGTATTGCGTCTTTATTGTAGAGAATTGAGCCGAAGCCGCCCTCGGGCGGGCCTCTTAAGAGTATAGATGTGCCTATGCCTGTGGATTCGAGTATATCGAAGTCGCCTGTAGTCTTTCGTATGTTAAGGGTGTCGGCGTCTATTTTAAGGGGCTTATCGTATGTGCCGAACTGGTTTGCTATTAAAGTAAGAGTGGGAGCTGTAAGTATAACTGCTGAACTCGTATCTATAAGGCCGTCAGATTTCAAGGTGACGTTACTTGTTGTAAGGTATGAGACGTTTAAGCCTGTACCTTCTATCGTGATCAAGGTATCGTTAATAGTAAGTGTTTCGATGTAGAGAGTGGGGCCTGTTTTGTATATTTCCACATTGGGCGATAGGGCGGTGATATTTTCCAACGTCTCCCCTGTTAAGCTTATAAGAGTAGGCGAAGAATCACTGCCAATATAAATATTGTCCGCTGTCATCGCGGCGGTTACATTAACAGACATGTCCGAATCTATCTCGATATCACCTTCCGAGGTAAGTGTGCCCGCTATGGTAACATTAGAGCCTTCAGCAACTATCTTTATCTTGCCGTTCTCACTTACAAGTCTCGTAGCTCTTATGATACCGGTGTTATTGACAGCGTTCTCGAATATACCCTGGGCGGTCTTGGCTGTCAGGAACACCTGATGAGCTTCGAGAGTTCCGGAATTAGCGATAGCGTCTTTTACGGTAGAGCCATCGGCATTTACCACACTGCCGGATGTAGCCTCGGTTACTTCGACATTGATGAAACCTTTCGCATCGAATGTAACGACCGTCTTATCTCCTGAGGCTAAGTGTATCGTACCCGCTGTCGCTACTATGATGCCTCTATTCTCAACAGCGGATGCGATTAAAGCGATGTTGGTTCCCCGGATAGTACCCTCATTGAGTATCCTGGCATAGTCCGCTCCCTGGTCTCGCAAGAGCGCGTAGTTGCCATTTATGAAATTGGTATTGGATACATCGAGAGTGGACATCACGAGGTTATTGGCGTTTATATTGGCAGTGCTGGTTACGTTGATGCCATTGGAGTTAACGAGCATTAAGAAGTGTATGTATGAATTAAAATTGCCTGATATCGTGGTGGCTTCAGAGCCTGTTACTCTGAACAATGCCGATGCTGAATCGGCCTGTGATACTACGTTTACGGTGGTATTCTGAGGCACGTTGAATGTAGTAAACTCGGCTATGGAATTATTTGCTACGGTATATGTGGTAGTATTGGTAGCGGAATCGGTAGATACCTGGACATCACCGGACACAACCGTCATGTTAGTGCCATCCGCAAATACCGAAGTGGCAGACAACATAATAAACGCCGCGAATAATAGGATTCGTGTTAAGGTTTTCATTATAATCACCATATGGTTCTACTATAAGTATAACATATATATCACTATTTGGCAAGAGCATATAAAGATTAAAAAACATCACGGTCATTGTGAAGTATGTTATTAAAAAACTATACCCTACTAAAAACAAAATGATAGAAAAATGATTTCAAGGTTTCAGTTTTCAGTTTATCAAAACAATGTTACACACTCTTGACAAAAAGCCTTCCTCTGTCATATCTGATATGCTAACAACATATCAGATATGACAGAGGAAGAATACGCGAAAGATCAATTTAAAAGTTTTCTACTAAAGTTACAACATAAAAGTACAACAATCACACAGCCCTTAGAAGAGGCTATGCGTGCCGTTCGCTGTATCTGTCACAGAAAAACCAGAATGATATATTACAAAAAATCGGAAGATAAGGTGTTGCGATTTATTCAGGATTGCAGGAGGATGAAGATCGTATCGCGCAGAGTCACAGAATATAATATTTTACTCCTTACAAATCCAAAGAGTCAAAGCACTTAAATTTCATTCTTCTATTTTTTCTTCGTTTCGATACGGGGGAATAAGGGATTTGACTTGCTTATTGCGGTTCCGGTGATCAATCCCCCCCATTCGCGTATTTCGGCGAATTTCGCGTTGCCGGGATCGGATATTCCGAGCTGACTGCGTATCTCTTTTGCGGTGCCGGGCATAACCGGAGCAATGGCTATAGATATTATCCGCAGGATCTCCAGAAGGGTGCGCATCATAGTTGCCAGCTCCTCCACCCTCTTCTCTTTGGCGAGGTTCCACGGTTTCGAATCTTCGATATATTTATTCGCGATATTTATGACTTCCCATACCTTTGTGAGCGCGCCGACAAAGTCGAAGTCCGGCAGGGCCTTCTCCAGTTCATCTCCAAGTAAGAGCGCCTTCTCCTTCAACTCTCCCCCACGCACCGCCAATCCTGCCCCGCTACCCGCATCCGGGATCTTCCCCTCAAAATATTTCTCCACCATCGAAAGGGTTCGGCTTAAAAGATTGCCGAGATCGTTGGCAAGATCGCTATTATATCGCGTGATGAACGCCTCTTCACTGAACGCGCCGTCCATACCAAAAGCGATTTCGCGCAGAAGAAAATACCTGTAAGCATCGACGCCGTAATGGGAGATAAACTCAAACGGATCCACGACATTACCCCTCGACTTCGACATCTTCTCGCCCTTGAACACCCACCACCCGTGAGCGATTATAGTTTTCGGCGGCTCGATGCCGGCGGCCTTAAGCATTATGGGCCAGTAAACGGCATGATGGCGCAGTATGTCCTTCGCCATCACGTGATAATCCGCGGGCCAGTATTTATTGAATCTCTCCGTATCGCCGGGGTATCCGATGCCCGATATATAGTTTATGAGCGCGTCGAACCATACATACGCCACATAGTTTTTATCGAAAGGCAATTCTATGCCCCAGCTCATCCTGCTCTTCGGACGCGATATACAAAGATCTAAGAGAGGTTCTTTTAAAAATCCCATCACCTCATTTTTTCTGAATACCGGTTTTATGAAATCGGGGTTCTTGTTTATATGGTCTATGAGCCAATCCTGGTACTCGGACATTTTAAAGAAATAGTTCGACTCGTCGAGCTTTTCCGCGGGCCGCTTGCAGTCGGGGCACACGCCGCCGGGCGCCTGCGTTTCCGACCAGAACGTTTCGCAGGGCACGCAGAACCACCCGTTATAGTCTTTCTTATATATTTTATCGTCCTGATATAATTTCGTAAAAAACGCCTGCACCGCCTTCACATGATAATCGTCGGTCGTTCTTATAAAGTAGTCGTATTCTATGCCGAGCCGCTTCCACAAATCTTTGAAGATGGGAACTATCTCGTCGACGAACTTCTGTTCCTCGCCCTGCTTAAAACCGCGCGCGAGGGTCGCCTTCTCTATTTTTTCGCCGTGCTCGTCCGTTCCGGTCATGAAAAATACGTCCCGGCCGGAAAGCCTCATGAACCTTGAAACGGCATCACAGGCAACAGTCGTGTACGAATGCCCGATGTGGGGTTTGGAATTGACATAATACAACGGCGTCGTTATATAAAACTTATTTTTCATGTTTTTCGATTCCGTTTTTATTTGTACACTACTTCCGTCAGCGTCCCGCTCTCGAGTTCCACCGTAACGGATCTCTTCAGGGCATTGACGCTGATAATTTTACCATTACCTTTTTCCGTCTTGATCTGTTCACCGACGTGCGGAAGCCCCTTCATTAACTCTTTATACATCTTGTGCTCGTAACCCAGACAACACATGAGCCGGCCGCACAATCCCGATATTTTCGTAGGATTAAGCGGAAGATTCTGCTCTTTGGCCATCTTTATCGTTACCGGTTCGAAGTCTTTTAAATAAGTAGCGCAACATAACGCCCGGCCGCATGGCCCCAGGCCGCCTAATATTTTCGCCTCATCGCGCACGCCTATCTGTTTTAATTCGATTCTCGCCTTGAAAGCGTTGGCCAGATCCTTAACTAAGTCCCGGAAATCGACCCTGCCCTCGGCGGTGAAATAGAATATTATCTTGGACCGGTCGAAAGAAAACTCCGCGTCGATAAGCTTCATGGAGAGCTTGCGATCCTGTATCTTCCTGGAACACGCATCCATAACTTCGCGTATCTTTTTCTTGTTCTTATCGATCTGCGTCATATCCCAGGGGTTCGCTTTCCGTATGACCTTCTTCAATGGCTCATCAATATCCGAATCGAGGATCGCGGAAGTCTCGGAAAGCACCTGCCCATAGTCAAGCCCGCGGTCGGCCTCGACTATCACATGGTCGCCCACTTTAAAATGCATACCGCTGGGTGAGAAATAAGTTATCTTGCCCGCATCGCGCAATCTTACCTGGACGACTTCGTACATAAATTTAAACTCCCTTCCAAGGCGGCCATGGCCAGCTTGGGGTTGATGTTCTGTTCGAGGAATGAACACGTAAGTATGATACGCTTTACAATGTTGTTCAATGAATCAAAACTGATCCGCTTAGATGCTTCGCGTATGAGCACAGCCTTGTCGGAATTAATAAAACCCGCACTGCCTTCGGCAGAGGATTTGGCGATAAGCAGGTCTCTGTACCACGACAATATTATATCGAGAACCAGCCGCAATTCCGTTTTGGATATCTTTTCAAACTCCGAGTCCGGGAACGAGCCTTCTTTTAACGCATCTATCATCCGGCCGCGTTTTTCGAAAAAACCTTCTTTACTGTATTTGAGCGCGCGACCGAGCTCGCCCGAGGATATGCGCGACAATATTCGCGCGTTGTCCGGCTCTATTTTGTGCTTCTCTATCAATATGCGTTCAGCCTCTTCGGGCGCGAGAGCCGAGAAAGTCACCCTCTTGGCGCGCGAGCGTATCGTAGAAACGAGCGCGTCCGCGTTTTCAACTATCAAAACCAACACCGAATCCGAGGCGGGCTCCTCCAATGTTTTGAGAAGCGCGTTCTGCGCTTCGTGCCTCATCGCCTCGGCCCTGTCCAGTATGTAAACCTTGCGGCGCGCCTCATAAGGTTTAAGGTTAATATCACCGATAACGGCCCTGATGATATCTATACCGAAACTGCCTTCTTCTTTTGCCGGAGCGAATATCCGGACATCCGGGTGGTTGGCGGCGTCTATCTTCCTGCATTGTATGCAGACATCGCAGGAGTTGCCGTCTTTAGGATCGAGACAATTGAGCGCCTTCGCGAAATTAATCGCGGCCGTCTTTTTGCCTACCCCTGACGGACCTACGAACATATATGCCTGCGACACCTTGCCGCCGGCCATAGAGTTCTTCAGGAACCCTATCGCTGTATCATGCCCTCTTATATCTTTGAATGACATATATTAACCAAAGTAACCGTGTCAACCGCGTAGGTTACCGCGTAGGTTACCTACGCGGTTGACGCGGTTAATGTGTTTTTTGACTTCTTGGCGCACAAGCGCCTGCGTATCTTCGATGGTGTCGCGCACTTTCACAACTTTTATTCTGCCGGGATATTTCTTCGCAAGTTTAAGGTATCCCGCCCTCACGCGCTTATGGTAAGCGAGCTTCTTCTTCTCCATCCTGTCAACGCCTTTTGCCTTCGCGCGGCTTAAGCCTGTGACCGTATCAACGTCGAGCAATATCGTAAGGTCGGGCTTTAACCCGCCGGTCGCGACCTTATCGAGCGCGGCTATCGCCTCGAGCTCGATGCCGCCGGCGTACCCCTGATAACTGAACGTAGCGTCGCTGAACCTGTCGCATAAAACTATAGCGCCTCTCGCAAGCGCAGGTTTTATCACCTCAGAAACTATCTGGGCGCGCGCCGCCTCAAAAAGAAAGAGCTCCGCGAGATCCGTTATCTCCACCCCGTCGGAATGCAGTAATATCCGGCGTATTTCTTCGCCGACTTTTGTGCCGCCCGGCTCACGCGTAAGCACGCAATCATAAGACTGCTTGCCCAGGAATTCGCATATAAGGCGCGAGTGCGTACTCTTGCCACAGCCTTCCGGCCCTTCGAATGTTATGAATATGCCCCTCTTCGATCTTCGCTTTCGCTCAGAATCGGGCTTCCGAGTTTGCCGGAGGAACCTCATATTTTTCGTCGCCATACGGTGCCTTCTTTGGCGTCTTCGAGAATTACGCCATTAGCGAGAAGCTCGCTACGTATTTCATCCGAGCGCTTAAAATCCTTCGCGGCGCGGGCTTTATTCCTCTCGCCTATCATCTTCGCGATCTCCGCCTCAGAGACATGAGAGGATGCGGCCGAACGAAGCAGATCCAGTCCCAATATTTCGCCGAGGCCGGATATGAGTTTGCGGATGGCGGTCAATTCGAGCGTCTCATCATCCGTAAAAACCTCTTTACCCTGCAGGACCTTATTGGCGTAAGTAACCATATCGAACAAGACCGCCAACGCCAGCGGCGTATTAAAATCGTCGTCCATCGCCTCTTCGAACTGTTTCTCGAATTCTTTAATTTTTTCGCCTCGTCCTGTGCCCTGCGCGGCGCGTCCTACGTCGCGTATTCTATTGATTTTTTCGGACAGGATCAGGAACCGCTCCTTCTGCGCCTTCATCTCGCCTATCTTCTCTTTTGTGTAATCTACCGGGTGTCTGTAATGCGTATTCAGAAATAGGAGTTTTAGATAATCCGGATCTTTGTAATTAGCGATAAAATCTTTTATGGATATAAAATTGCCGAGCGATTTCGCCATCTTCTCGGCGTTTATCGTCAGAAGGCCGTTGTGCATCCAGCGGCGGGCGAAACGTTTCCCGGCTCCCTCGGACTGCGCTACTTCGTTCTCGTGATGCGGGAATAGAAGGTCGATGCCGCCGCCGTGTATGTCGAACTCATCTCCGAGTATGTCGGAGCTCATCGCGGAGCACTCTATGTGCCAACCGGGGCGCCCCTCGCCCCACGGGCTCGGCCATGACGGCTCGCCGGCCTTAGCCGACTTCCACAAAGCGAAATCGAGCGCGTCGCGCTTCTTCTCGCCGGGGGTTACCCTGGCCCCGGCCTCCATCCTGGCCGTATCCTGATTCGACAGTTTGCCGTAATCTTTCGCTTTCTTTATGTCGAAATACACATCGCCGCCCGAGACATATGCCGCGCCTTTTTCAATGAGCAGTTCAATGAACTTCACCATCTTCGTTATGTATTCCGTCGCCTTCGGCTCCTTGTCCGGCTTGCGAATTTTTAAAAGCTCCATATCGTCATGATATTCGTCGAGATACTTTTTTGATATTTCTTTTGCCGCCTCTATTAAATCGCCCCCCGGAGCTTGCGCCCCGGAAGATTTTCTGGCTTTTTCTATTATTTTATCGTCTACATCGGTAACGTTCCGTACAAACTCAACCTTATAACTTTTGTATTCGAAATATCGCCTTACAACGTCGAATATGTACGCGCTTCTGGCATGACCTATGTGGGGAGAATCGTAAACGGTCGGGCCGCAGACATAAATACCGACGCGCCCGGAGGTGATGGGAACGAATTCTTCTTTTTTACGTGTAAGGGAATTATATATTTTCATAGAGACATTTGATCAAGGCCAACCGCGTAGGTTAGCAATGTGTTAACCCGTATATAACCTACGCGGTTATTTCACTTTTCCAGTTTTCTGATTCGTTCCTTCAATTCATCTATCTCTTGCAGGATAGGATCGAGGACATGGATATGGTCGAGTGAAAGGTCTATCTTTTTGCCTTCCTGTTTGGTTATACGCCCGGGTACGCCTACTACGGTCGAATTAGAAGGCACATCTTTTATCACAACGGCGTTGGAACCGATATATGAGTTATCCCCTATCGTTATATTACCAAGGACTTTCGCGCCCGCGCCTATGACGACGTTATTACCTACCGTCGGGTGGCGCTTACCGCGCTCTTTACCGGTCCCGCCCAGAGTTACGCCCTGATATATCAGTACATCGTCGCCGATTATCGTCGTCTCGCCTATAACCACGCCCATACCGTGGTCAATAAAAAACCGCTTGCCTATCGCCGCGCCCGGATGTATCTCGATACCTGTAAAAAATCTGCCGATCTGCGAAAGCCATCTCGGGATAAATGGAACGCCCATCTTTAATAAACGATGAGCCGTCCTGTAAAAAATCATGGCATGGACGCCGGAATAGGTAAGGAGCACCTCGAGGTAACTGGTTGCCGCCGGATCTTTCTCGAAAACTGAAATTATCTCTTTGCTGAATAATGCGGCTATCACTAACCAGAACATAATGTATGCGCCCGCTAAAGCCAGCAATATAATCATGCACGATGTCATCATACCCCACCCCGCTCTTCCAGCAACACAACGGCATACGCGGCTATCGCGTCGCCTCGTCCTATGGAACCCACGCCTTCGTTCGTCGTCGCTTTTATACTGACGCTTTCCCTCGTTACACCGAGCATCGCGCTCAATTCGCTCAGCATCTTCTCCTTGAACGGTCCAATTTTCGGCTCTTCGGCAAGAACAACGCTGTCCACATTCTTTATCGCATATCCCTTCTCGCGAATAATGGCGACTACCTTCTTAATCAACTCTTTACTCTGTATGCCCTTGTACCGCGGATCCGTGTCCGGGAAATGCTCGCCTATGTCGCCGAGCGCCACCGCCCCAAGTATGGCATCCGCTATCGCATGGAGAAGAACGTCCGCGTCCGAATGTCCGAGGAGCCCTTTTATATACGGTATCTCGACACCGCCTAAAACAAGCTTCCTGTCATCGACCAGCCGGTGAATGTCGTAACCAAAACCTATCCTCATTTTACCTCATGTCTAACCGCGTACTTCATGTCTAACCGCGTAGGTTGGCCAGTTATTTTACCCAGATAACCTACGCGGTTATCTCGCTACTCGCTATCATGGCTAACTGCGTACCTCATAGCTAACTGTCTCATGTCTAACCGCGTAGGTTGGCCAGTTATTTTACTCAGATAACCTACGCGGTTATCTCGCAACGGTTATCGCGCAACTACGCGGTTATCGCGCTATCCTCACAATAATGCCTCGGCAATCTTTAAATCTTCCTTAGTAGTTATTTTCAAATTACGATACGAGCCTTCGACTATCTTTACGCGGCATCCGAGCGCTTCGGCCGCGGCCGCATCGTCGGTAAAATAAGCGCCTCCCGCGGAATACGCCTTCTTTATAATATCAGCCCTGAATGCCTGCGGCGTCTGCGCGCGGAATATCCTGCTCCGGGGCAGAGTCGCTTTTATGAACCGGCCCCCTCCGACGAGCTTAACCGTATCGCTCTCCGGCACGGCGGCTATGGCCGCTCCGGACGAGGCGGCCGCTTTTATAACGCTTTCTATGAGCGCTTTATCGACCAACGGACGGGCTGCGTCGTGGATAAGGATAATGTCGAATGGCCCTTCGAGCCGGGCGATACAATTACACACCGATTCAGCCCGTGTCTTGCCTCCGGCGACCACGCCTATCAGCTTGCGCATCTTGAGGCGTCCGGCGATCACTTTAAGCCGCCCTATACAAGGCCGCTCAGCCGCGACTATTACCGCATCTACCGCCTTACATCTCTCCATCGCCTTGAGCGCATAGCTAACTAAAGGTTTTCCGCCCAGAAGCACAAATGGCTTCTTTACCTTTAGCCCTAATCGCTTGCCGTATCCGCCTGCCGCTATTATAGCTGCTGTCTTCATCTATTATCGCTTCGAGAGGCCGGGTCTCTGAGTCTCGTCGAGCTTCGCGAATATCATTCTGCCCGCGGATGTCTGCAATACGCTGGTTACTATAACTTTAACCGTCTGCCCGATAATATTCCGGGCATTATCTATGACTATCATCGTACCATCGTCGAGGTATGCCACACCCTGATTGTGTTCTTTGCCCTCTTTCGAGACTAAAACTTCCATCGGTTCGCCCGGAAGCACTACAGGCCTGAGCGCGCCGGCAAGTTCGTTTATATTGAGGACTGTTACACCCTGGAACTCGGCCACCTTGTTAAGATTAAAATCATTTGTCAATATCTTGCCGCCCAGAAGCTTGGCGAGCTTCACAAGTTTCGCGTCAACCTCTTTCACCTCGGGAAAATCCTCTTCCTGCACCCTGACGTCGAGATCCGCCGATTTCTGTATCTTGTTAAGCACGTCGAGGCCGCGGCGGCCGCGATTGCGTTTCAGCGAATCCTGCGAATCCGCGATCTGTTGAAGTTCTTTCAGCACAAAACGCGGGATGACGACCCTGCCTTCTACAAAATGAGTATGAAATATGTCCGCGATCCTGCCATCTATTATAACGCTCGTATCAAGAATGACTATGTCATCCTTTTTATCCTGTCTGACGAATTTTACATACGGTATTATGAGATTAAACTCATCCTTGCCCCTAATGGCTATAACCATCCCCAGGTAGCAGAATATAAGTATAAGCACTATCTGCAGGCACGAGAATAGCTGGAGTGTCATCGGTATAAGCCGCATAACGCTCGTCAACACCCAGGCCATGAAAAATCCGAATATAAGGCCGAATACCGCCGCGGAAAGGTTCCTGATAGAAAGTCTCTTCATCGCCATCTCGACCAAAATTACGAGTATGGAACTGCAGAATCCAGCAATGGCTCCGCCGATTATCCATGCCGGATCATATACGCCGAGGATCGAGCCGATATAGTACCCGGCCACAGTCGATAGCAGTACGAAAAACGTTCTTATCGCTATTATGGTCATCTTACACCTCCAAAGCCTTTAATCGCCGCTCGGTTTCACCAGGAGTTTCCACGGGTTCTTTTTGATATCCGCGGTAAATGCTTCGAGATTATCGTACACGGCCTGGTCCACCAGAAGTTTCCCGATCGTACCTTCGCCGCGTTTTATCTTTGACACTATCGCGTTCACCGAATCGGTAAGATTGGCCAGATCTTCGGTAAATTTCTCCATCGGTATCGGGTCTTTACCGACTATCATATCGTTCGCTTTAAGCAATGGATTTCCGGGCGTTCCGGGGAATATCTCGAGATATTTCTCGCCCAGCAGGCCGAGCGTATTTATCGTTACGACCGAGTCGTTCTCTATCTTTGCCTTCTCGTCTATCCAGGCCGTAAGCTCCGCCTTGGTAAGGTTGGTATTTGCGTCGCGGATTATCCGCACCCCCTGGATCTGCCCGACACCCACACCCGCCAGACGCACCGGCGCGGTGCCGCCTATGCCGTTCGCGAAACTGAACTGGACTTTTATCTTATAACCCTTTTTTGAGAAATTCGCCCCGCCTATCGAAAATACGATTATGAATAATATCATAACGCCGATCAATATAAAAACACCTACCTTCAATTCAAAACTCTTGACGCTCTCCATACTTTACCCCCGATTTGATATTGTACTATTCAGGCAAATCGTCCCGCCCCTAATCTCGCCCCGGGCGGGGCTACCTCATATAAGATGTTCGAAATCTATTCCCTCGGTTATCGGGCCTTTGCTGGCCCCTGTAATGAACTGCCGGACGATAGGATCTTTCGCGGCCTTTATTTCGTCGGGCGTGCCATTGATTATGATCTTCCCGTTATACATCATCGCTATCCTGTCGGCTATCTTGTAAGCGCTCGTCATGTCATGCGTAACGGCTATTCCCGTGATTTTCAATTTATTATGCAGTTCCACGATCAGCTCATTTATGGCATCACCCATTATCGGGTCTATACCGGTCGTAGGCTCGTCGTACAAAAGTATCTTGGGCCGCATACATATGGCGCGCGCGAGCCCCACCCTCTTTCTCATACCGCCGGATAACTCTGCCGGCTTTTTGTCCTCGATGCCTCTAAGGCCGACGAGCGCCAGAGACTCTTTTACGGCTTTAGCTATCTCGTCCTTATTTGAACTCGTATGTTCGATGAGATTGAAACCTACGTTTTCAAAAACACTCAACGAATCGAATAGCGCCGCGCCCTGGAATAGCATGCCGAACTTCAGCCTGAGGGCGCTGAGCTCTTTCTCGTCCATCCTCGTAACATCTTTTCCGTCTATTATAACCTGGCCGCTATCAGGCTTAAGGAGCCCTATTATATGTTTCAGAAGGACACTCTTGCCGCAACCGGAGCGCCCTATAATAACCGTCGTTTCGCCGGTGTCGATATTAAGATTAAGGTTATCCAAAACCTTGTGACCGTTAAATGACTTACATAAATTAATTATTTCGATCATGTCTATTTTACCTCATCACTGAAACATAACTATCAAACTATAGTAACAAACTATGACTAAACGAACAAACCATGTCTAACCGCCTCATGTCTAACCGCGTAGGTTGGCCAGTTATTTTACTCAAATAACCTACGCGGTTATCTCGCAACTCGCTATCATGACTAACCGCGTCTCTTATCTAACCGCGTAGGTTGGCCAGTTATTTTACTCAAATAACCTACGCGGTTATTTCGCAACTCGGTTATCTCGCTACAAAATAAAACAAAGCCGTGAAGAAACAGTCCGAAGCTATTATCAATATAAAACTCACAACTACGCTGGAGGTGGTCGAGCGCCCTACGCCCTCCGCGCCGCCCTCCGCGGTCATTCCCTCATAGCAGGCGACGATACAAATAATTACTCCGAAGAAGAAACTCTTTATAAGCCCTGTAAAAAAATCCTTATATTTGAGCGGTTGCCACGTATTTTTCATATACATGGCGTGCGATATTCCCAATTTATACACTCCGACGAGATAACCTCCGAAGACACCGACTATATCGGCATATATTGTTAGTATCGGAAGCATAATTATAAGCGCCAAAAACCTCGGCACAACCAGGTATTTTATAGGATTGGTTGCCAGCGTTTCCATAGCATCGATCTGCTCGGTAACCTGCATAGTTCCCAGTTCGGCGGTTATTGAGGCGCCGACCCTGCCCGCCACTATAAGCGCTGTCAAAACTGGCCCGAGTTCTCTGGTCATCGAAAACGCGACTAAGGACGCTATGTACATCTCGGCGGAAAATCTCTGCATCTGATACGCGCTCTGAAGCGCCAGCACCATACCGGTGAACATGCTTATAAGAAATACTATCGGCAGAGAATCAACGCCGATCTTTGCCATCTGTTCGAGTATCTGGCGACGGCGCAGAGGCGGCATAGGTATCCAGAATAAAGTCTGCCCCATAAGTATGGATATGCCGCCGGCGTATCTTATAAAATCCGTAAACTGCTTTCCCACCATCTGTAAAAAATTTCTCATCAAAGGCTCCTGTCAGAACTTATTCTTATGTTCTATGCCCATAAAGTCTTTATCCTGTCCGAGCGAAACTTTAAGGCTATCGTTCGGATGCAATTTATATTCCAGCTGGACTTCGTCTCCGCTCTTCAATCTTTCATCGACGGCATCCTCGGAGGTGAACTTTTTAAAATCGATGCCGATCTCGTCGCTTATCTGCTTGGTCATTGTAGTCTCGCTGGTCCCGAGACTACTGGTAGAATTCCACCCATCCCAGTTTATCGCCTTCTCATCCCCCACAAGCTGAAGCTTTTCGAACATACTGCCTCTGCCAATCTTGCTCAAATCCATCTCACCGGCGATGACGAACGCCCCGCTCTCCCTGGTTATACGCGAATCTTCTATGCGCATTATCGGCCCATCACCTTTTAGGTGTGCGCTTAAATATTCAAACGACATAGGCCCGATCGTGCCCTTCTTCGCGTCTATCGTTACATTACTGCGGATATTATTTGCCGGGCCTTTTAATTCACATTTGACGTTGAACGTGCCGGATATTATCGAAGAGGCGTCTTTTGCTCCCAGGGCCAGGGCAAGCCATGTTGAGCTCATGTTATTTATAGTAATTACGGCATCCATGTCAAACGGCGCCTTCAAGCCAAATGTACCGTGGCCCCTGAAAATATCGGAAAGACTGAAGTCGGATATCTCGATCTTGCCGTCGGCTATTATGTACGATGTTTTAAGGTTTAAGAACGGCCTGTAATTGAGCACACAGTTCCGCGTCTCGATCACGCCTTGTATAGCGGGCCTTGCCACCTCGATGCCGGGCACTAAAACCACTTCACTCTTCAAAACGCCGTCGCATACCAGGTCCTGCCCGCCGATCGCCAGATGGGATACCTTAAAATTCGCTTCGATGGCGCTATCTTTCGAGACCGTACCCTGTATAGCGATGAAACCGCGCGCGGGTTTGACCTCGATATTGTAAGCGCCATTCTTTATACTGCCTTCAAAACCAACTTTTTCGCCGGACGGCATACTAAAATAACCTTCGGCCTCAAAAGCGTCTTTGGCCCCTTTTGCCCCCAGAAGATCCCATGCCCTGTAAGCCGTCTTTATAGCGCTTATCTCTAAAAACGGCGACTTCTCTTTCCCTCCGACGGCGGATATTTTGATATTTTTAAATGTAACCGGATGCAATATACCGCCGTCTATACGTCCTATCGAAATATTAACTTTTCCGCCGAGCGCATCTTCCATCCGCGATTCGGCAAAGATCTTGACCTGAGGCATAAAAGCCTCTATCCTGCCTTCTATGAAAAGAACAGCGCATATGACGAGTAGAAACGTCAGAGCCGATCCAAAATGCCGTCTTGTCCTCAGGTTTCTCATATACCTACGACAGGTTAAACTCCAGATGGTCGCCTTTTACCGCAACCTTCACCGTGCCGCCTTTTTTATAAGTGCCTCGTATTATCTCTTCCGCAAGAGGATCCTCCAAAAAGCGCTGTATCGTCCTCTTAAGCGGCCGCGCGCCGAAACTTTTGTCGAACCCTTTTTCGATAAGAAAATCTTCCGCCTCTTTGGTAAGCTCGATCTTTATATTCTGCTCTTTTAAGCGCGATTCGACGTCACGCACCTCGATCTCGACTATATGCTCAAGATCTTCCTTCGTAAGCGCCCTGAACACGATGATATCATCGACCCTATTGATAAACTCCGGCTTGAATGTCTTCTTCACCTCATCCAGCAGGCGCTCCTTCATCGACTTATAAGTAACATCTTCCTCCTGGGATTTAAACCCTATCGAGCCCTGTTTCTTCAGCATCTCCGCGCCGATATTGGAGGTCATTATTATTATCGTGTTTTTGAAATCCACCTTACGGCCGAATGAATCGGTGAGCCGCCCCTCCTCCAGCATCTGCAGGAGGATATTAAATACATCCGGGTGCGCCTTCTCTATCTCGTCGAGAAGAACCACAGAATACGGCTTGCGGCGGACTTTCTCGGTGAGTTGTCCGCCCTCTTCGTAGCCGACATACCCCGGAGGCGCTCCCACAAGGCGAGAGACATTGAACTTTTCCATATACTCCGACATGTCTATCTGTATAATCGCGTCCTCATCGCCGAACATGAACTCCGCGAGCACGTGGCCGACCAGCGTTTTACCTACACCGGTGGGGCCCAGGAAGACGAAAGAGCCTATGGGCCTGCGCGGATCCTTTATTCCGGCGCGCGATCTCCTGACGGCATGCGCGATGGCGGATAAAGCTTCGTCCTGGCCTATGACGCGTTTACGCAGGGCATCTTCCATCTTCAGGAATTTGTCCTGCTCCTTCTCTTCGAGTTTCAATATCGGGATACCGGTCCATTTCGATACGATAACGGCTATGTCGTCATCCGTAACTTTTGGCTCCACCTTCCCGTTGGATTCTTTCCATTCTTTCTTTATGCGATTGAGTTCTTCTTTTAATTTACGCTCCTCGTCCCTGATCTTCGCCGCTTTCTCAAAATCCTGATTTTTTACCGCCGCTTCTTTCTCCTGTTTCACGACGGCCATCTTCTCCTCGATGTGCTTCACATCCGGCGGCGCGGTCATGACCGAAAGACGCGCGCGCGCGCCCGCTTCGTCTATGAGGTCTATCGCCTTATCCGGCTGATACCTACCGCTTATGTATCGATCGGAAAGCTTTGCGGCGGCATCAAGCGCTTCATCCGTAAATTTAACTCTATGATGGGCTTCATATCTATCACGCAGTCCTTTTAATATCTCTATCGTCTCAAGAACGCTCGGAGGCTCGACCATTATCGTCTGGAAACGCCTCTCGAGAGCCGCGTCTTTTTCTATGTGCTTACGATATTCGGTAAGCGTAGTAGCGCCGATACACTGTATCTCGCCCCGCGAAAGCGCGGGCTTCAATATGTTCGACGCGTCGATCGCGCCTTCCGCGCCGCCGGCTCCCACAAGCGTATGGAGTTCGTCGATAAATACTATCACATCCTCGGAACGCTTTATCTCGTCCATGACCGCCTTTATGCGCTCCTCGAACTGGCCCCTGTACTTTGTTCCGGCAACCATCAAAGCGATATCCAGGATTATAAGGCGTTTGTCTTTCAATAATTCAGGTACGTCCGCGGCTATTATTTTCTGCGCGAGCCCTTCGACTATGGCAGTTTTTCCGACACCGGCCTCTCCAAGTAATACAGGGTTATTCTTCGTCCGGCGGGAAAGTATCTGAATAACGCGTTCGATCTCGTTCTTCCTGCCTATGACAGGATCGAGCTTGCCGTCTTTTGCCAACTTCGTAAGATCCCTGCCGAAGGCATCGAGCGCCGGGGTCTTGGCGTGAGAAACCTTCTGCCCCATTTCATAGCCCGGTATCTCGGAGCCGAGGAGGTTCATCACTTCGTCCCGTACCTTACCCAGTTCAAGTCCCAGATTCACAAGTACCTGTGAGGCGACGCCTTCGCCTTCACGTATAAGCCCCAGCAGGAGATGCTCGGTGCCGATATAATTGTGGCCGAGCGAGCGAGCTTCTTCCATAGCGAGCTCTATCACCTTCTTGGCTTTTGGCGTAAATGGCAGATCGCCGGAAACGACGGTAGTCGGGCCCGGCTGTACAAGTTTCTCGACCTCAAGCCGTATCTTGTCCGAACTCAATCCAAAACTCGCCAGCACCGCGGCGGCGACGCCTTCGCCTTCACGCACCAGGCCCAGCAATATATGTTCGGTACCGATATAATCATGATTAAATCTTTTAGCTTCTTCTTTAGCCAGCAATATTACCTTCCTGGCTCTTTCGGTAAATCTATTGAACATCGGCATGTGTAAATCTCCTATAACTATGAATTATTTCAGTTTTCCCCTGACGATATCAGCGCGCTTCACGTCACGCTCGTCCGCGTTCAGCAATTTCCCTTCGAGCTTTTGAAGATGGGCAGGCTGTGTAAGCAGAAAAAGTTCGTTGACCGTTCTCCTGTCCATGTTTTTCACAAGCCCGAGATCGACCCCCAACCGTATAGCCGACAAGAGCGCCACCGTCTCACTGCTATTTATTATATGCGCGCTCTTGAGCGTTCCGTACGCGCGCGATATCCTGTCATTTAATCCTTCTTTATTTTTAACAACGAGCATCTTCCGGGTAGCGTCTTCGCGGGAGATGAGTTGATTTGTTATCCTCTCGATATTATCGATAATATCTTCTTCGGTGATCCCCATGGATATCTGGTTCGATATCTGAAATATATTACCCATCGCCTCGGTGCCTTCGCCGTAGAGGCCCCTTACGTTCATACCCAGTTTCGCTATCGCCTGCAGTATCTTGCCGATCTGGCCGGTGAAGACCAGGGCCGGCAGATGAAGCATAGTCGACCCCCTGAGGCCCGTGCCGGCGTTCGTCGGACACGCGGTGAGATAACCCCACTTAGGCGAGAACGCGAACGGCAACGATTTGCTCAACTCCGTATCTATTTCATCGATTATGCGCCAGCATTCCCTGACATTAAGGCCGGACTGCATCACCTGTATCCTGAGATGATCCTCCTCATTCACCATTATGCTGACTATCTCATTCGGATCGACTATCAGAGCTTTATAGTCCGCGCCACGGGCATGCTCCGGGCTCATGAGGTGACGCTCGACGAGGAATATCCTGTCGACTTCGCTTAAGTCCTTCAACCTTATAAATAAGGCATTCTTTAAAAATCCGGATTGCCTTACAGCGGCCTCCGTTATGTTTAATATCTCTTCCAACTGCTGTTTTGTCGCCCTGTTCGAAAAAGGTAACTTTTCGATATTCCGCGCCAGGCGCGTCCGGGAGGACATGACTATATTAGCGCTCGGGCCCGTTCCTTTGAGCCACTCGGTATCCTGCTTTACAAAATCATCTATCGTCATTTAACGCTTCCCGTCTTCTTTTCCAAATCTTTTATCTGGTCGCGAAGTTTGGCCGCCTCCTCGAACTCCTCGTACTGTATCGCCTTCTCCATTTTCACGCGCAGATCCTGAAGATTTCTGGTATCTTTCACGGTCTTACCGGCCGAGAGAGGAACTTTACCCACGTGACGATCGGCGCTGTGTATCCGTTTCAATAACGGGGTGAGTTGTTTTTTAAAAGCCTCATAACATTCGCCGCAACCAAGGCGGCCCACTTTTTTGAAATCGCCGTATGTGAATCCGCATACCGGGCATTTTACCCTATCGGTAATGCTCGGCTCGAGCCCGGCACCGAGGTCGGCCAGTCCGGCGAGAAGGTCGCTTAATCCGAAATGCTCCTCCATCTCGGCGCCTTTCTCCTTGGCGCACTCTTCGCAGAGGTGGAGCTTCGTCACCTTTTCATTGACTATCTCGGTCAGGTGAACGGTCGCTTCTCTTTTACCGCAGATATCACACTTCATATCTTACCCCATCCGACTTAGTGAATTCCTTAAAACCTTCCATAAGCCGGAATGTCATCTCTCCGGGCTTACCTGCGCCGATCTGTTTTTTATCTATCTTCACGACGGGGATTATCTCCGCGGCTGTGCCTGTCAAAAAGACTTCATCCGCCTGATAAAAATCCTCTATCCTTAAGAGCTTTTCATTAAAACGTATTCCTGCCTTTTTCGCCGCATCTATGACAGCGTCTCTGGTTATGCCTTCGAGCGCGCCTATATTTACAGGCGGCGTAAAAAGAACCCCGCCCTTCACCATGAATATATTATCCCCGGTGCATTCCGCAACATATCCATCGCTGGTAAGCATGATGGCCTCTTGCGTGCCGGCGTCTATCGCGTCTATCTTCGCAAGTATATTATTCAGATAGTTCAGCGATTTTATCCGCGGATCCAGCGACGCGGGATTATTGCGCCTCGTCGAGGCTGTTATTATGGCAAGCCCATTGCGGTAAAACTCTTTTGGGTACAAAGCTATCTTATCCGTTATTATAAATACGGTAGGCTTCGGACATTTTCTCGGGTCAAGGCCGAGATCGCCGTAACCTCTTGTCACGACCAGCCGTATATACGCATCGCGGAGTTTGTTAGCTTTGAGTGTGGCGATAAGCGCATCCACCATTTCAGTTTCCGTCATAGGTATTTTTAACTTGATAGCCGCGGCAGATCTGTAAAGCCGATCTATGTGCTCCTTCAGGCGGAATACAAGACAATCGTAAGTGCGGATGCCTTCAAAAACCCCATCCCCGTATAATAGCCCATGGTCGAATACCGATATATAGGCCTTATCCTTATCTACAAATTTTCCATCTATATATATTTTCATAATTATATAAGTATATATAATAATTAGGCCTAAGTCAATTATATTTGGGCATAAAAAAGAGAGGCCCTAAGGATGCATAAGCCTCCTTTTACTTAAGGGCCTCTTTTTGGGTGGAGAAAATTATTCCGCCGTCGATTCCGTAATGGGCGGAATTATCATGCGTGGCTCATTTTTGACCTGAGGTATCTGGCCTCAAGCATAGTTATCCCCCTGTTAATCTCATTATAAAGCTTCTTCGCCTTCTTGTAACTTCTTGAACGCGACACCTTCTTCCCAAAAGTATCGTGCAACCTGCGCGTCGTCAAATACGGCATACACCCTCCTTATTTTGCTACGGCCGGCTTTTCGAAACGCACCTTGAACGAGTGCATAAAGCCGATCGTATATACACTTCTATTCAGGACGGCATAGAACGTCCCGAGTATCTTGCAGATTATCTTATCCTCAAGATTGGCGTCGTTATGTTCTTTCATGATATGGAACTGCCGCCTATTGACGCTTTGAAGACCGCCCTGCGCAGTAAGCCATTTCTGCGTTTCCTCGTCGGAGGCAAGATGTTTCACATCCTTTATAAAATAAAAACACCTTCTTTCGGTCTTGGCGCGCAGGCCATCCCGCTCAAAGACCTCCCTCAAGAAGATGTCTTTTTTACGTGAGTTTACGGATGTAAGATTTTTAAATAATACTTCTCTCATAACTCCACCCATTTCCATACTTTTTAAAACTTTTTAATTGGAAGTCAAAAAAAATAACATTCTTTTTCAACTATTGTTGTTGATGGACTCGGCCTACCTTCAATCCACTAATAAGTATACTTGATAAACAAACGATCGTCAATGACCAAAATCTCACTTTTTGAAATACTAACCTTGCTTATCTTTGAACAAAATCGTCTTATTCTCCTGCCTCTTCAGAAGACGCGTTATATTCTCGCGATGTTTGAAGATACTGATCGAGCATATGACGGCGCTGATAAGAACCAGATAGAACGACTGTCCGAAAGCTATCGCGAAGGGCGGAAAAACGATGAGCGCGCATATCGATGCTAACGACACATAGTTCGTGGTAAAGAATATGATAAGCCAAATCACGGATGACGGTATAAGAACTATCGGAGCCAGACCGAGAGCAACGCCAAGAGTAGTGGCAACACCTTTCCCGCCTTTAAACTTCAACCAGACAGGCCAGATGTGTCCGCAAACCGCAACCAGACCCAGAAACGAACGATAAAAATCATAATCGAGATTCTCGATGTAGCCGTAGAAGAAGTTCGCCATTATCGTTACGACGAACACGCCTTTAAGCACGTCTACTATGAGCGTTACAAGCGCGGGCAATTTACCGACCGACCTTAAAACGTTGGTCGCGCCGGCGTTTCCACTGCCAACCTGCCGGATATCGACGCCTTTCAACGCCCTGGCCATAAGAAAACTCGTCGGGAAAGAACCGATCATGTATCCGAGTACGGTAGAAAATATAAAAAATATTACGCTCATTATCATACTGCTCTACGCTTTCTTCGGCAATGCATGGTTTTCACCAAACAAGCGGCTACCTTTAATAATATAATCCACGCCTGAAAGTACGGTAAAAAGCACGGTGGTATTCCATATTATAAAGGAATATTTAAACTCCAGCAATACGCTGACAATTGTTATCATCTGAAAAAATGTCGTTATTTTACCCACAGCGCTTGGGGAAACCTTAAGATCGCCCGTGACCACATGCACCACTATTGACCCTAAGACTATTATGGCATCCCTGGATATTACGATTATCGTTACATATGCCGGTATCCTTATGCCTTCGGGGATGCTGTTGGTAATAGCGAGCGCGATATACGCGGTCATAAGAAGAAGCTTGTCCGCGATGGGATCGAGTATCGTACCCAGCTGGGTCTTCTGCTTCAGCGCTCGCGCGATAAATCCGTCCGCTCCGTCGGAAATAACCGCGATTATAAATATAGCCAGCGCCAAAGTATGGCACGAATACACTATAGCCGCGATGAAAAAAGGTATCAGCACGATCCTTGTGATCGTTATCTTATTGGCCAGGTTCAGCCCCTGCCTTTTACCCATACATTCTCCCCCGCCATATTACATGATCTTCATTCTGTGCATCGGCCAGTATATACATATGACTTTGCCCAGCATGTTTTTCTTCGGAACAAAGCCCCAGTATCGCGAATCGCGGGAACTACCGCTGTTATCGCCCAGAACAAAATATGAATCCTTCGGTACCTCTATTACCCGGCCTTCCCTGCCGAAGTCCCCGGCATTATAATAATATACCGAGCGTATCGATGACGGCTCGTCTATCGCCTTGCCGTTTATCAGTATCTTGCCATCCTTGATCTCGACCTTCTCGCCCTCAAACGCTATCAGCCTTTTTACAAAATCTTTTTTGGGCGACTCGGTCGATATGAATACCACTATGTCTCCGCGTTTCGGCTGGCGCACGGCGGGCAGATTAACATTAAGAAGCGGCACCTTCGCGCCGTAGAGGAACTTGTTGACGAATATCCTGTCGCCCACCTGGAGCGTCGGTATCATCGAACCCGACGGTATCTTGAACGCCTGTACGACGAATGTCCGTATGACGAGTGCCAGTATTACCGCTATTATTATCGATTCGGTCCATTCCCTGACAATTGTTTTTGTATGCTCTTTCATCATTCTCCCTTGAGTTTGTAGTATTTAAGCACCTGTTAACCGCGTAGGTTTGCTACCTGTTTATCACAGAATAACCTACGCGGTTATTCTCTACACGGTTATCCTATTCACACGGTGCCGCCAACTTGTTAACCGCGTAGGTTTGCTAATGGTTTATCACAGAACAACCTACGCGGTTATTCTCTACACGGTTATCCTATTCACACGGTGCCGCCAACTTGTTAACCGCGTAGGTTTGCTACCAGTTTATCACAGAATAACCTACACGGTTATTCTAGTCATTCTATCCACGGTTACGCTTTCAGCGCCGCGAAGAACGCTTCCTGCGGAATGTCTATTTTACCAAACTGCTTCATGCGCTTCTTGCCCGCCTTCTGCTTCTCCCAGAGTTTTCGTTTACGGGTAATGTCGCCGCCATAGCATTTGGCCGTAACGTTCTTACCGACCGACTTTATCGTCTCGCGCGCTATGACCTGGCCGCCTATTGCCGCCTGCAGGATTATCTGGAAAAGGTGCCTCGGGATCGTCTCTTTCAGTTTCTCTATTATAGCTTTTCCCTTCACATATGCCCTGTCCTTGAATATCAGCGAAGAGAACGCGTCATACACTTCGCCGTTTATAAGTATGTCTAATTTTACTATAGTCGTAGGGCGGTAATCTAAAAGTTCGTAATCAAGCGAACCGTACCCTTTAGTTACCGACTTTATCTTATCGTAAAAATCGACTATTATCTCCGAGAGCGGTATATCGTAGACTATCTGCGCCCTGTCTTCATCGAGATATTCCGTCGATACATAAGAGCCCCTGCGCGACTCGGAAAGCTCCAGGATGTTCCCGATCGAGACCTTGGGAGTTATGATATATGCCCTGACATACGGCTCTTCCACATCTTCGATCTCACCGGCGTTCGGCAGTTTCATCGGATTGTCTATTTCGACTATCTCGCCGGACTTTTTCATTATCCTGTATATAACGCTCGGCGTGGTTACGACGAGGTTCAGATCGAATTCGCGTTCCAGGCGCTCTTCCACTATCTCCATGTGCAGAAGCCCCAGGAAGCCGCACCGAAACCCCATGCCGAGCGAGGCCGACTTCTCCGGCTCGAATATGAACGACGCGTCGGAAAGCTTCAGTTTTTCCACCGCTTCTTTCAAAGTGAGAAAGTCCGCGCTCGACGCCGGATATATACCGCTGAATACCATCGGCTGAACCTTCTTGTAGCCGGGTAACGCGACCAGCGCCGGATTCTCAGCGTCGGTGACGGTATCGCCGACGGTCACTTCCTTGGCGTCGCGGATATTGCAGGCTAAGTAACCTACCTCGCCGCAATTGAGCTGGCCTATCGGCTCTTGCCGGGGATTGAATATGCCGACCTCCAGGACTTCGTGGACGGTTTTAGTGGACATCATCATTACTTTCATGCCTTTGCGTATCACGCCGTTCATTACTCTAACCATGACGATGACGCCTTTATACGCGTCGAATTTAGAATCGAATACGAGCGCCTGCAGAGGGTTCGTAACCTCTCCTCCCGGAGGAGGAATGCGGGTAACTACGGCTTCGAGAATGTCCTCGGTACCTACCCCTTGCTTCGCGCTGGCCAATATAATATTGGCTCTATCGAGATCGAGGATATCAGATATTTCGTGGCTCACCTTCTCGATCTGGGCGCTGGGGAGGTCTATCTTGTTTATGACAGGGATTATGAGGAGGTTGTGCTCCATAGCCAGATACAGGTTCGCTACGGTCTGCGCCTCGACGCCCTGGGCGGCGTCCACGACCAGAAGCGCGCCTTCACAGGCGCCGATCGATTTCGATACCTCGTAGGTAAAATCGACGTGGCCCGGCGTATCTATAAGATTAAGCTCGTATGTTTGCCCGTCCTTTGCCTTATAATTTATTCTGACGGCGCTCGCCTTTATCGTTATACCGCGCTCGCGCTCGAGATCCATATCGTCGAGGAGCTGATCATGGAACTCCCTGTCGCTTATCGCACCGGTAAACTGCAGTATCCTGTCAGCCAATGTCGACTTGCCGTGGTCTATGTGAGCTATTATCGAGAAGTTTCTGATTAAAGATTTATCCATTCACCTACACGCTGTACGCGAGCTCTTTTCCGTATTCCAATATCGCAAGCGCCTTCTTCTCGCCCGCGGCCTCGGCATATACCCTGAGTATCGGCTCCGTACCGGAGAGCCTCAACATCAGCCATGAAGAATCCTCACAGATGAACTTATATCCGTCTTTCCTGTTAACGGCGATAACCCTCTTGCCGAGCACTTCCTTGGGAGGGTTACCCTTGAGAAGATCCATGAGTTTCGGCTTCTTCTCGTCGGGATATTTCAAATCGAGGCGCTTGTATTCGTATGTGCCGTATTCTTTATCAATCGCCTTCAATATATCGAGTATCTTCTTTCCCCTCATCGCCATCATCTCGGCTATAAGAAGCCCGGAAAGTATGCCATCTCTCTCCGGTATCGAATTTTTGAATGCTACTCCGCCGGTCTCCTCACCGCCTATCAGGATATCTTCTTTCAGCATCAATTCGCAGATGTACTTAAATCCGACCGGCGTCTCATACATCTTCATATCGTACTTCCTGCATATCTTGTCGATGAGGAACGTGCCGCAAAGCGTCTGGACTACGCCGCCCTTCATTTTACGATCTTCCAGAAGGTGCAGGAGAAGAAGCGTCATGACCTTGTGTCCGGTCAATATCTTTCCGTTTGGCAAGGCTATCCCAAGCCTATCCGCATCTCCGTCGGTGGCGATACCCAAATCGTACTTACCTGCTTTTACCTTATCGGCAAGCTCTTTTAAGTTTGGAAGTATCGGCTCAGGATTTATGCCGCCGAAACTCGGATTATTTTCATTGTGTATTACGTCAACCTTGCACTTTCCGCCCTTCAAAAGATCGGCGATGTAATTATTACCCGTACCGTACATCGAATCCACGAGTATTTTAAGGCGCGCTTTTTTCAATAGATTAAGGTTCACATATTTTTTTATGAATCCGAGATGTTCCGGGACGATATCCTCGACGGTGATCATGCCCGCCACCTTAAGCTCATCGAGCGTCGAATATTTTACTTCGCTTGCGCCAAGACACGCCTCGAACTTCTTCGTTATCTCAGGGCCGGCGGAACCGCCGTAATAAGCTTTGTATTTTATGCCGTTATACCTGGCCGGATTATGGCTGGCGGTAACCATGACGCCGCCCATTAGCGAACGGTCTTTGATAGTAAAACTTACCGAGGGCGTCGGCGTAGCTTTCTCGGCGAGGATGACTTTTATGCCGTTGGCGGCAATGACGGACGCTATGAGCTCCGCGTATTTAGCCGACAGGAACCTCGTGTCGAAACCTACGACTATCCTCTTATCTTTCACCTTCGACGCCGGGCCATCGTCGGACTTTATGCAGTCCGCCATCGCCTGCGCCGTTATCTTTACATTGTCAAATGTAAAATCTTCGCTTATTACCGCCCTCCACCCGTCCGTTCCGAACTTAATCGCTCCCATCACACTCCTCCTCTTAAAGTATTTATGGCATCTTTGTAATTTTTAGTCCCGAATACGGCAGTGCCCGCCACTATGACGTTCGCGCCCGCTTTCCTGGCATCCATTACCGTGATCGCGTTTATACCACCGTCCACCTGTATATCCTTTTTGAATACCTTCCGCAATTCTTCTATCTTCGGCAGGCAGTCCAATATGAACTCCTGCCCGGCAAATCCCGGCTCGACCGTCATTACGAGAACCATATCCACCATTGATAGTATGGGCTCGATAGCTTTTAATGATGTCTTGGGCCTTATGGAAACGCCTACTTTCTTTTTAAAATAGCGTACAAGCTTTATAACCTCTTTCGGATCATCTTCGGCCTCTATGTGAAACGTTATAATATCGGCGCCTGCCTTGGCAAAGCTCTCGACGAACCTTTCCGGATTATCTATCATAAGATGGACGTCGAGCGGCAATTTCGTTACGGGCCGTATCGACTTCACTACGACGGGGCCTATCGTGAGGTTCGGGACGAAGTGGCCGTCCATTACGTCGACGTGTATCCAGTCGGCGCCGGCGGCGGCAACATCCTTTATCTCCTGGCCCAGTTTTGAAAAGTCGGCGGACAGTATGCTCGGTGCGATCAGTGTCTTTTGCATCTTCTTCTCCTTATGCCAAAATCGCGAGGCAGTATATCGCGAACCCTGATTTTTTTCAAGGTTTCTTTCACGCCTTTATATTTAACACCTCTCTGATATCCTTGTCGTCCTTAGTCGGGCTTATCACCGCAAGATTGAGACAATCGTTCCTTATAACGCCGTTGGCAAGCCGCATAATATCTTCCGGACCCACCGACTCGATCTTCGCGATTATCGACTTGAGGCTGAAATCTTTTTCCCCCGACACGATCTTCTCGCCGAGCCACAGCATGCGGCTCATCGTATCCTCAAGCGCGAAAAGCATCTGCCCCTTGTAATACTCTTTAGCGCGCGCAAGCTCCTCCGCGCCGACGGGCTCCGTCTTCATCCTGCCAAGTTCGCGCAAAATAACCTCAAGCGCCCTCGTTATCTTTTTGTTATCCACCCCCGCGCTAACGACAAACGCGCCGCAGTCATCGTAGCGCCTTACGCTGGAAGATATCTCATAGCATAAGGCCATCTCATCGCGCACTATATGAAAAAGGCGCGACGACATATTCGCACCGAGAATAATGTTTAAAAGGCTCAAGACATGTTTATCTGAATGAAACCGGTCAACCGCGTGGAACCCTAAAGCCATGTGCGTCTGTTCCGTATCCTTGGAAGACAACCTGAGCTCCGGCGATTTCTGCCCCAAAAGGACTTTGCTGAATCCGGAAACGCTTCCTTCGGGGGCATCTTTAAAATATTTCTTCGAGAACCGCAAAAGCTTCTCATTCTCAATCCTGCCCGTGGCTACAACCAGCATATTTTTAGGATTATAGTGCGCTTCCTTATATTCTATCAGGCGCTCGCGGGTTATCGACTTTACCGATTCCACGGTACCGGCCAATGGAAACCCGAGCGGTTGATTCGGCCACATCATCTCCGCTAAAATTTCGTGGACATACTGGGCCGGCATATCCTTGTACATGTTTATCTCTTCTATGATGACATCCTTCTCTTTCGCCATCTCGTCGGCATCAAGCTTCGGATGTAAGACCATATCGCTTAAAATATCGAGTCCGAGTTCCGCGTCATTCGCCAACACCTTTACCAGATAACAGGTATGTTCCTCTGAAGTGAATCCGTTGAAACTGCCGCCACGGCCTTCGATCTGCTGTTTTATCGTCATCATGTCGCGATTGGCGGTACCTTTAAAAAGGAGGTGCTCGAGAAGATGGCTGATGCCGTTATTGCTCTCATTCTCAAACCTTCCTCCGGCGCGTATCCACACGCCTATGGCAACCGATTCCATATATTCCATCGGCTGTGTGATCACACGAAGCCCGTTATCCAACGTCTCTATTTTAAGCATTCCTTTCACTCATCCTCTCTTTCGCGAATCGAGATAGCTCTGCAAAATTATCTGCGCGGCCAACATATCCACCGACTTTTTACGTTTGGCCCGGCTTGTATCGGCTTCGAGAAGCGCCCTGTTAGCCTGCGCCGTCGTAAGACGCTCGTCCCATGTTTTAATGGGGACACTCACCACCCTGGCGAGAGCTTCGATAAATTCGGTAACCTCTTTTGCTTTGGGGCCGAATGTCCCGTTCATATTTATAGGAAGGCCTACCACTATCTCGCCCACACCGTTAGCCTCAACCGTTTTTTTTATACTGTCGAAATCGGTTTGGAGCGAAGAGCGATAGATCGTCTGGCCGCCCTGCGCCGTAAGAAAAAGTTCATCCGACATCGCCACGCCGATCCTTTTCGCACCGACATCGAGCGCCATTATCCTCATTTGATGCTTACCACCTTTCCTCCCCTTAAGGAAAACTCTCTCTTTTCCCTGGTTAATATCTTTATCAGGCTCTCAAATCCGCCTAAATCATGCCATTCGTAGTCAGCCGCAAGGCAATACACATTTCGCGCCTTCTCCATCACAGCATAGTCGATGGATATATCCGGTACATTCCGATAAACCTTCCCGATATCGCCGGAACCTATGATCGAGTTATAAACCCGGGGCGAGAGGTTCTTTACCGCCTTAAGGAGCGTCGACGCGCTGAATATAAATGCCCCTGTATTCCAGAGATAATCACCGGTCTTCAAATATTTTTCCGCCGTCTTCCTGTCCGGCTTTTCTACGAATTTTCGCACCTTAACTATGCCACGCGTCACATTATGCGCGCTTTTCTTAACGGGCGAAGTCCCATCCATCTTAATATACCCGAAGTGCGCCGAAGGATATCTCGGCTTGACGCCAATAACCAGCATCGCTTCGCGGTTCGTTTTTACAAAAGCTATGCCGCGCCTCAATGCCGGGGCGAATCGTTCTTTTTCGGTAATATAATGGTCAGTCGGCAATACAACCATTATCGCGCCGGGCGACCTTTTTTCGAGTATCGAGGCGGCCAATGTTATCGCCGGGGCCGTATTCCTCGAAACGGGCTCAAGGATAAGGTTCTCGTCGGCGATAGCGGGGAAATCTTTCCTCACAAGTTTATTATGCGCCCTGTTCGCAATGACTACCATACCCTTAGCCGGCACAAGCCCATTTACCCTATCAAGCGTCTTGCGGAATAATGTCTTCCGGTCTTTTGTTATTGATAAAAACGCCTTAGGAACAGCCGCGGTCGAAAGCGGCCGAAGCCGCCGGCCTTTTCCGCCCACGAGCACAACTACGTATGTTTTTTTATTTACCATGTATAGCGTTCGCTAATTTTTTTGCCAGCTTCGAGACCCGGGCGATCGCATCTTTCTTTTCGCCTATAATCTTCACTATCGCGCTACCCACTATGACTCCATCGGCCACCCCTGCTATATACCTGGCCTGTTTCGCGTCCGATATGCCGAACCCAACCGCAACCGGCTTATCCGTAAGGGATTTAACGAGGCGTACGTTCGCCAAAACTTCCGGTGGAAGCTTCTTTCTGGCGCCCGTCACCCCTGTAAGCGAAACGTAATAGATAAATCCTGTGGACTTCGCGGCGATCTTGCCTATACGCGCTTTCGGTGAAGTCGGCGCGATGAGAAATATCAATGCGACGTTTTCTTTCCTGCTTAAAGATATCGCTTCACGCGCCTCTTCGATCGGCAGGTCCGGGATTATCACTCCGTCAACACACGCCTCACGGCACATCCTGAAAAACTTTTCCGGGCCGTATTTAAAAACCGGATTGTAATATGTCATGAATACCAGAGGTATGCGGGTCCTGGCTCTTAAGGCCTGTACCATCGCGAATATCTTCTTAAGGCTGGCGCCTTTGGCAAGCGCGCGCTGTGAAGCCGCCTGGATCGTCGGCCCGTCGGCCACCGGATCGGAAAACGGTATCCCGAGCTCTATGATATCGGCGCCGGCATTTTCCAGGGCGAGGACTATCTTCCCCGTCGTCGCGATATCCGGATCGCCGGCAGTAATATAAGGTATGAACGCCTTTCGTTTCAACGCCTTCAACACTTTGAATTTTTTATCTATTCTGTTCATTTTGCCTCGGTAAGCATTATTGGATAATTAATAACAAGCTCGCCATCGAGGAGTACCTCGACCCAGTATTTACCGGGGTTCGGGAATACGAGATTATTGAACCTCGAAACGAGTGTATGGTGCCTGTCGATATCGGATAACTCAAAAACCTGCTCATCCGTCTGGAATATGATCGAATTGTCTTTAGGGTTCATAATGCGTATCTTCTGTGTAAATGAACCGGAGCCTTTCGACCACCTGTTCGCCAGAAACAGCGTCGGGTGCGTCGCCGGGAACTTTTTGGCGTTTATCGCTTCGAACAGGCCTACGAGTATAAACTTGCCGTTATCTTCGCGCCGTACATCGTCGCACATCACCGAAAACTGCAGATTCGGTTTTATTTTCACTAATCACCTCGCTTTGAAACTTTTCAAACCCTGCCGGAGCTCTAGGCGGGTCCTGTCATGAAGCATTCTTTTTTCTTTATCGCTCGGCATGGGGTTTACAATTAACGCTTAAGCCAGGCGCGTATCTGTATGCCGCCAGGATTGACTGCGATATTTTTAAGTCAGACAGTACCGCCCTGACCATATCAATCCTAAGCGGCGGCACCCCCATCCCATGCCTCGCTACGATAATCGAAAAAAGTCTGCTTCATGCCACCCGCCCTACCCACATAACTCTTCTTTACCCTTTTATTTAAAACCTTTTTTTACCACAGGTGCCAATACTCACGTCAACAGTTTTCATTTACCCAAGATATTTCTGATGATATTTTTTAATAGCCAATTTAAGTTTATCGCGTGCAGACAATTCCATGTTTCTGTTTTGCTTCCTAATATCTTCTAAGCTAATCCCAGTAAAAGATTTGTATTTTACATAAAACTCACTAGTAATAATATGATAAATTAACTCATCTATATCAAGCTGTTTTGCTTCAAACACTCCATCAATGTATTGTTTTCCCGTCATGCCTGTATTCCGCAATTTTACAGCTTTACCATGAGGGATTAGTTCTTCAACTACTATTTCCAATATTTCTCTTTCCGATATTTCTGGAAATTTTGATTTACCAGATTTATAAAGCCGAAAAAGCGTCTTTATCCGTTCTCTATCCCCAGATAGCAACCAAGAAATAACAATGCCTGTTACTAAAACGCTACTAATGATTAAGAACATTTTCATATGCTTACCTTATTTCCCACGCTTACTTCAACAGCTTTCTATTCTGCGGCAGTTTTTTATAATTTTCCATACTGATTACTTTCTTTCCGCTTTTTCTCTCGAGCTCTTTTCTCGCGTTGCCTGCGACAGCGCCGCCTTCAAAAGCGGCCTGTTTATTTTCAGCAAACCCCTGAGTGTTTTTATTAACGGCTATCTCTTTCGTTGATGCCTCGCCAAGCATTGAAAAGATAAGCTCGAGATCTGTCATGTGATCCCTTAGATTTTCCCGTTTCAATCCTTTGTGTTTTTTATAAGCGGACGGGGTCATCCCGAAAGTCGCTTTTGATATTTCGGCTGTCAATATTTCGTATTCCTTTTGCTCTTTTATGCCGCGTGTCTGCCACTGGTCGGTCAACTCCTCACGGATAGCGATTCCTCGCATCCGCTTTTCGATCCAGTCATCGCTATAACCTTTCGCCTTATATAAAGCCCTTGTTCTTTTTGTGGCAAGTTCAGGGTTCTCGATCTCCTGAATCCGCTCGTAACCGACTCGGGCCAGCCACCGCTTAAAAGGTTCCGCTTTTGGGGATGGTACCGACTGAATGATGCGAAAAATACCTTCTGTATTAGCACAATTAAGCTTTTGAATACCTCCCGAAGTCCTTATCGAAAGGGGGGTGGCAATTTGCCCCCACCCTTTAGAAAGCTCCGGATCTCGTCTGCGCATATCTTTAATATAGCCATCCGGCTGGACAGAATCGGTCAGGGCAGTTACCACGTCGACAACTACAAACCACCATTCATTATTATAAACGGTCTTCCTTATTTCACGTCTTCTGAAAATCGCTATCCTGGTAGTAGTTATTTCTTTATCCATTTTTCTCTATTCCCGATATATTTAAAGCGCACCTCGTACGATATCGACATCCTTATCGCCGCGGCCGGAAAGACAGACGATGATGGACTTCGTCTTCGGCATGCGCCGCGCCATGCGCGAGGCGTGATAGAGCGCATGCGACGATTCCAGGGCCGGTATTATCCCTTCGGTCTCCGTCAGCATCTTAAACCCTTCGAGCGCCTGAGTATCCGTAACCGCGACATAATCGGCGCGGCCCGAGTCTTTGTAATACGCATGTTCCGGCCCGACGCCGGGGTAATCGAGCCCGGCCGAGATCGAATGCGCTATCTCGATCTGGCCATCATCATTCTGCAGGATATAACTTTTCGAGCCGTGCAGAACACCGACCGAACCTTTACATAACGTCGCCGCGTGTTTACCGGTATTTATGCCGAGCCCGGCCGCTTCGACACCAACCATCTTAACATTATCTTTCAGGAATGGGTAGAATAACCCCATCGCGTTCGAACCGCCGCCCACACACGCCGCAAGATAATCCGGCAGACGCTTCTCTTTCGCGAGTATCTGACGCCGCGCCTCCCGGCCGATCACCGACTGGAACTGTCGAACCATCTCCGGATACGGATGCGGCCCGGCGACCGTACCTATCACGTAATACGTGTTACGGACATTCGCGACCCAATCCCTGATCGTCTCGTTCATCGCGTCCTTGAGCGTCTTCGATCCGCTCGAGACCGGCGTCACCTTAGCGCCGAGAAGCTTCATCTTGAATACGTTCACCGACTGGCGGCGGATGTCCTCCTCGCCCATGAATATCTCGCACTCGAGCCCGAATAGCGCGGCGACCGTGGCGGTGGAGACGCCGTGCTGGCCCGCGCCCGTCTCCGCTATAACGCGCGACTTGCCCATCCGGACGGCAAGAAGCACCTGGCCCAGCGTATTATTTATCTTGTGCGCGCCTGTGTGCAAAAGATCTTCTCTTTTTAAATATATCTTTGCCCCGCCCAATATGCCGGTAAGCCGTTTCGCGAAATATAACGGCGTCGGACGGCCCGCGTATTCCTTTAAGTAATAATCGTATTCGCGCCTGAACGACTTATCGGCGCGCGCGCGAATGTATTCCTTTTCAAGTTCGTACAAAGCCGGCATTAGCGTCTCGGGCATAAATCTGCCGCCGAAACCGTCAAAATATCCGCGCCTATCTGGTAATTTCATCTGACTTTCCTCACATTCTCGACAAACTGTTTTAAGAGTTTCGCGTCCTTCTTCCCCGGCGCGGATTCAACCCCGCTCGACACATCGACGCCAAACGGCGCGACGGCGCTTATAGCGCTCTCCACGTTTTCCGGCGTCAACCCGCCGGACAATATAACCGGCTTTAATATCTCGAAATCTTTCAATATATTCCAATCGAAACGCTTGCCCGTCCCTCCGGGACAGCCTCCGGGACAGCCTCCGGGGCAATCGCCTGTCAAAGTATCGAAGAGGTAATAATCCGTCGCGTATCCGTTAACACTCTTTAGATCGTCGCGAGTGCTTACCCTGAACGCTTTTATCGTCTTGAACCCGTTGCGGAACGCGGCGCAATATTCAGGGTTTTCATTACCGTGGAATTGCAGTATATTAAGCCCTGTGTCTTCGGCAATCCTTATTACATCTTCCGTTTTCTCGTCCACAAATACGCCGACCTTGCCGATACGCGGCGGCAGTTCATTTATAATATCTTCCGCCATGGCGGGCGTAACATATCTCTTCGATTTCCGGTAAAATACAAATCCCAGCATATCCACGCCGAGATCGGCGGCGTTTATAGCGTCGAGCTTATTTGTTATCCCGCATATTTTTATAAGTGTCATCAGTACCTCATCACCTCTCGCATTTTTGCGGCGATGTCGCCGGCCTCCATAAACGCCTCGCCCATCAGGACGGCATTCACGCCTATCGATTTCAGGAACATCACGTCTTCATATGTGCGTATCCCGCTCTCGGACACCTTTATCTTGTTCGGAGGTATCATACGGATCAATTTTTGTGTTACACCCAGGTCAACCTTAAAATTATGCAGATCCCTGTTGTTTATTCCTATAATAGACCCGCCTGTAGCCAGCGCCTTGTCGACATCTTCCTCGGTGTGCGTTTCCATAAGAACATCGAGGCCGAGCGAAACGGCCAGATCGTAAAATGCTTTCATTTCACCCGTCGATAATAGATCCGCTATCAATAAGATCGCGTCCGCTCCCGCCACAACCGATTCGTATATCTGGTACTCGTCTATTATGAAATCCTTGCGTAATATTGGAAGCGAAATGCTGTCTTTGATCTTTTTTATATACTCGAGCTTCCCTTCGAAAAAACGCTCGTCCGTCAGAACCGATATGGCGCTGGCGCCATTGGCCTGGTACGTTATCCCTATTTTTACCGGATTAAAATCCGCCCTGATTATCCCCCGCGACGGCGACGCCTTCTTTATCTCCGCTATCAGATTTATATGATGCGGCCTGGAAATATTTTTCTTAAAAGAACTCTTCACGCAAATAGCCCCGGCCAGTTTAGCGATCGCCTCGACAGGCAATACGCGTTTCGCCTCTTCAACCTCCCGCCTCTTCTCTTCGATTATACGCGATAGTATCATCTGTTTGTCATCTCGATCAATCCGGACAACTTTTCGAAAGCCGCTCCGGAATCTATGGATTCCGCGGCAAGTTTTACGCCTTCTACAATATCTTTAGCTCTCCCCGCGCAGACGAGCCCCGCGCTCGCGTTCGCCAGGACTATGTCGCGCCTTGGCCCCGACTCGCCCTTCAGTATCGACAGGATCGCCGAAGCATTCTCCTCGGGCCCCGCGCCTTTTATATCCTCGAGGCGGCCGGAGCGCAAACCAAACGAGGCGGGTTCGACATAGTACGTCTTCACCCGGCCCGCCGTAAGCTCCGAAACTACTGTCTTGCCGGTTATCGTTATCTCATCGAGCCCGTCGGCGCCGGCTACGACAAACGCCCGTTCCGTGCCCAGTTTATTCAAAACACCCGCCACCGTCTCCGTCAGCTTCGCGTCATAGACTCCGACAACCTGCAGTGTGGCGAGCGCCGGATTCGAGAGCGGCCCGAGCAGATTAAAGATGGTCTTGCCGCCCAGCTCCCGCCTCGGGGCCGCGGCATATTTCATCGCGGTGTGAAACATAGGCGCGAATATGAAACCTATCCCTATCTCTCTGATGCACCCGGCGATCCTGCCGGGTGTTATATCTATCCTGACACCGAGCGCCTCCAGAACATCCGCCGAACCGCACCGGCGCGAGGCTGTCCTATTGCCGTGTTTGGCGACCTTGACGGCGCAACCAGCCACTACAAAAGCCGCCGCAGTCGAAATATTGAAAGTGCTTATCCCCGTGCCTCCGGTGCCGCATGTATCGAGAACCGCCTCACCGCCTACATCAACGCGTAGCGACTTTTGGCGCATAACCTTTGCCGCGGCGGTTATCTCGTCGACCGTCTCGCCCTTCGCCCGAAGCGCGGCGAGGAAGACGCTTATAGCGCCCGGCGAAGCCGCTCCCGACATTATCTCGCCGAACGCGGCAGTCATCTCATCGTCGGTCAGGTCTTTATGTTGTTTAACTTTCTCGATCGCTTCCGTCAGCATCACACTTAACTCTCATCTGGCGAGGGGACTATGCTTCGCGCCGAACACAAAATTTTTCCCAGCGAGAAAAATTTTGTTCGAGAAAAATCGCTCGCTCTCCCTCGCACCTTTGTTAACCCCGGCTCGGGAACCTTGCCCGCTCGCGATTTTTACGTCGTCGCGTAAGCATAGTCCCCTCGCCTATCGCATCACTTCTAATGTCATCCCCGCAAAAGCGGGAACCCATTCCTTTTCACCACCGCAGATGCCAATATTTATATCAACTGATACGACACCCAAAAAAACTGTTCCTAATTTTACGACTGTTTAAACGTCCGCAACTTATCCACTTAGGCTAAATATTTGCCTTTAAAGATCGAGGAAATTTTTCAACAGCTTCTTGCCTTCGACGTATTGCCCCACATCAGGTCCTTCATCCCATCAAATATTTGTTTTCTTCAAGCGACTTACTTCTTTCGTTATCGCTTCTATGACATCCATATTTTCGATTTCGTCATCAATGCTAAAAACCGTAAAAACTTTTCCGCCGTACTTCGCCTCAAATTCACGAAAGCTTGCCTTCATTCTTTCAGTAGCTGAGTAGTTGCCAAAATTTCCCCTGGCCGTTACCGGCTTGATTTGTATCCCGAACGCCTTCGTCCCGACATAACCTAAATAATCAATGTCTCCTGCATGATCAAGCTCAGGATCAGATTCTTCGAAACGCACTTGAGGAAATTTTTTAGCAATGTTATCTGTCACTACCGACTTTTCACGCAGAAAACCATCATACGTTCTTGCGATAGTAAGGTTTCGGATATATTCGACACAATCACGCAAAGTTAAATTCTTGAATGCTTCCTGCCATTCAGGGATAACTATTTCGGTTATCTTAACATACAATCTTTCTCCGAGTTCTTCCATGACCCCTTCTGTAATCTTTGCTGGATTCTTACCATCCGTATAAGCTTTTTTAAAATACCACTCTTCCCAATCCGTTATCGACTTAGGCTGACACTCCCGGATTAACGCCATCACGGCCCCAACCTTATTAGGTCGAGATAATTGATATGTTTGGCAAGCATAATTAAGAACCTTTTCCTTTTTTCCAAAATCTTTTGAATATTTTTTATTTTTCATAATGCGCATACTCCAGATTTTGCAATTCTAAAAATTTTTCTTTGTGCTTGAATGGCATGCTTGTATCAACAAGCGCAAACCCCGTCTTAATAAGATGAGCATTTACAAAAGTTTTATTCTTTAGATACATATAACACAATAATCTATTCATAGAATCATATTTCACTTGATCATATTTTAAAAATACTTTCTGCCCCTGGGTCTTATGCGTTAAATATTCGGTGGCCTTGCCATTTTTTGTGTCATCCTGTTTCACACCCAATAATCTCACGGTTAAACCATTATTTAATTCCAGAAGTTCAGGACTAACTACCTTTTCAACCGTAAAATACTCTTCTCTCCCACTGCTATTTTGATCAATTTTTGAACCAAATTGTAATTTTTTCGGATCTATTTTTTTATCAAATTTTATCGGATCATTAAAAATGTACGGCAAACTTTTAATCTTCTCTTCAAAATTCATTAGCTGTTTTTCCTGCGTTAATATTTCAAATTTAATATTATTACTGAACAAATTTTGACCATACCCCACCCTCTCTTTTATAGCTGTTAAAAAATCTGCATTTATTTCATATCCGACAGAATTTCTGTTTAAGTTCTTGGCCGCCAACATTGTAGTGCCGCTCCCTAAAAAAGGGTCTAAAACAGCATCGCCCGCAAATGTGAACATCTTGATTAACCTTTTTGGTAATTCTTCGGGAAACATCGCTAAGTGCTTGCCCTGTTTTTCTCCTGCAAAATTCCAATGACCGGCAAAATACTTATTCCACTCTTCCGTTGTTAATTTTGACTTTTCCCGTACTTCGGTATTGGCTGGCTTTGCAATACCTTGCTTTTTAAAGATTAAAATAAATTCATAGTCTAATTTCAATATTCCGTTTCTAGGGTATGGGAAAGATCCCATTATGGTGGCTCCACCGGTAGTATTACAAGTTGTAACCTTCTGCCATATAATAGCCCCCATGTAATCAAAACCGATTGTTTCACAAAATTTTATTATCTCAGTTCTGATAGGAATAACCTTATAACGACCATAATATACTGAACGCGCAAATTGATCTCCTATGTTTACACAAAGCCTGCACCCATCTTCTAAGACCCGATAACATTCGTTCCATACCAGGTTAAGATTATTTATGTATTCTTCATAAGTATGGTGATACCCTATCTGATTATCGTTACCATAGTCTTTCAACTGCCAATATGGCGGCGATGTAACGATCAATTGTATGGAAGAATCTGATAATTCTCCCATCTGTCGCGAATCACCTATAATAATTTTATGACATGTCTGCATATTTTTTAATCCTTCAAAAAATTCTTCTTTCCATATTTGGAAAAATAATATTGAGTACTTCTTTCAGCTATATCATACATGATATCTACCATCTCATTTATCGACCATTTTTCATTACGAAAATAGGTCTTGCGCAATAAATGTTTATCCGACATAATATACCCCTACTTCTTTTCGAGGATCCAGAGACACTCGTTTACTTTTATATTTCTTCCATTCAGATTTCGAGATCCACGGTAAGTATTATATTCTTGCGTTAACTGCTCAAACGCGCCATATCTGCCAAGCGTATCTTTTATATCGTCTATGCCGATTATCCCCTCATCATTATACGAGAGCAGGATGTATTTTGCCCGCGTATTTGATATTAGATCGTCAAGCGCTTCTTTTGCCTGGCTACTTCTATTATAAGCGGACCTGTTCCAATTCTGCGCTATCCCGCTCACCCCATCCTGAATCTCAGCCTCTTCGGATTCTCCGGCTATAATATTAAGCATAAAATAGTTCGAGCCGTAAGGGTGCTGATTGTAAGGAGGGTCGTAATACGCCAGATCGAATTCCTCCGGTACATCCGTCGACCTGATCAGTGAATTAATATCGCGCTTAGAAACATGAACTTCGCATTCCACATCGCTGAAAATCGGATACTCCAGCGATATCTCCTTCTTTATGCGTGTCAACGCATTCTCCCCCTGGCCGCCAAAACAGCCGATATCCCCATTTTTATGAAATCCTTTGAATACCCCCGAGGTATTCGTGTTAATAGATGCTTTAACGATAAGGCTCGCCAGAAAAAAATGCCGCATATCCTTATCGATCTCCGTATTTATCATCCTCTTTAAATTATCGATAATTCTGCCGTTTTTATTTGTATAGAATACCCGCTCGCCGGGTTTTATATTCTCATCGTCTTTCGGCGCGTAATTTTTCTCGATAAATCCGGCCCCTTTTCCATGCCTTTTAAATTTATTTTCGTTAAGCCGGTCTATGGTTTCTCTTATAAACCTTTCATCAACTTCCGACCTATTCGAAAGATAACACCTGCTTACGATTTCACAGTAATCTTCCAGATCGTTCACCCAAAGTTTGTTTGAATGATATTTGAGTAAGCGCGAAACAGCGCCGCTTCCCGAAAATCCATCAAAAATAATAAGATTATCTTTCGCGAGCTTCTTTTTAACCGCTTCCACTCCTTTGTTAATAAACGGCAGGAGAGCTCTTTTATTGCCGATATAAGTAATAAGTTGCGATGTAAAATATGGATTATCGAAATCAATAACGAATTCCGGGAATAGCGAAACTAATGGATTCATTTTATATCTCTAAGAAATTTTTCAACAGCTTCTTGCCCTCGAGCGTCAGGATCGATTCGGGATGGAACTGGACGCCGTAAATGGGGTATTTTTTATGCTGTAACCCCATTATTTCTTTTGCTTTAGTTTCCGCCGTTATCGTAAGCGCGCCCGGAAAACTCTTTCTCTCGATAAGGAGCGAGTGGTACCTGGTCGCGTCGAAAGGATTCTTCAAGCCTTTGAATATACCTTTGCCTTTATGGTATATCTTCGACGTCTTGCCGTGCATAAGCGACTTCGCGCCGACGATCCTGCCGCCGAATACCTCGCCTATCGCCTGGTGGCCGAGGCATACGCCGAGTATCGGCGTCGTAGCGCCGAACCGGCGGATAACGTCTTCCGAGACACCCGCGTCCTTCGGCTCGCCGGGGCCGGGGGAGATAAGTATCTTGTCGGGCGAGAGCTTCGTTATCGCGTCTATCGTTATCTTGTCGTTCCTGTAAACTTCAAGATCCGCGCCCAGCTCGCCCAGATACTGGACGAGGTTATACGTAAATGAATCGTAATTGTCGATGACTAAGATCATTCTATCCCCTCTTCCGCCATCTCTATCGCGCGAACGAGCGCGCGGGCCTTATTGACCGTCTCCTGATATTCCTTCGCGGGAACGGAATCGGCCACGATCCCGCCGCCGGCCTGTATGTACGCCGTCCTGCCTTTTACGAGGATCGTCCTTATCGTGATACAGCAATCGAGGTTCCCGGAAAAACTGAAATAACCCACGCTCCCGGCGTACGTTTTGCGGCGAACGTTTTCGAGCGAATCTATTATCTCCATCGCCCGCACCTTCGGGGCTCCGGTGACAGTGCCGGCTGGGAATGTCGCGCGTATGACGTCGAACATATCCTTGCCTTTGGTCAGCCGTCCCGAGACGTCGCTTACTATATGCATCACGTGCGAATATTTTTCTATGGTCATGAGCTCTGAAACGCGCACCGACTTAAAATCGCAGACCCTGCCGATATCGTTACGGCCGAGATCGACGAGCATTATGTGCTCGGCGCGCTCTTTCGGATCGGCCAGAAGCTCCTTCATAAGTTTAGAATCCTCTTCGTCGCTTGTCCCGCGCCTTCTCGTCCCGGCGATCGGCCTCAACTCGACCTTGCCTTCTTCGCATCTGACCATAACCTCTGGCGACGATCCGACGAGCGAGAATGAACCTAATCTCAGATAATACATGTACGGCGACGGATTTATCGACCGTAGCGCCCTGTATATCTGGAATGGATGCGCCGACACCGGTATCTCGAACCTCTGGGACGGTACGACCTGTATAATATCGCCCTTCTTTATATAAACTTTGGCTTTACGCACCAGCTCCTCAAAAGCCTTTTTGGTAAAATTGGATTTTATTTTAGGAAATATTTTACGCGGCTTCGCGGAGCGGTAAGAACGCTCCGAAGACGGCGCCTTCAGGTCGCGGATGAGTTTGTCGATCTTCTTCACAGCCTCTTCGTATGCTTTCGCCGGGTCGCCTTTTATGTGGGCGTTCGACACGACCTTTATCTTGTGATCGACATGGTCGAATATAAGGATCGTATCCGTCATCATCAAAAGCGAATCCGGCACTTTCAGGTCGTCGGGATTCTTGTTCGGCAATTTCTCCATAAACCGCACCATGTCATATCCGAAAAATCCTACGAACCCGCCGGAGAACCTCGGCAGTCCCGGAACATTCACGGCCTTGTACGGCTTTAGAAGTTTTTTAAGTTCTTCGATGGGATCCATCACGAGGAAGCTTTTAACGGCCTTGCCTTCTCGGATCGTGACCCTGTTGCCTTCGCTCGAAAAGACCAGAGAAGGCGAACTGCCGAGAAACGAATACCTCGCGATCCTCTCCCCGCCCTCGACCGATTCCAAAAGGAACGAATAATCACCGCGGTCTATTTTCGTATAACATGACAGCGGCGTCTCAAAATCGGCCATGATCTCCGCATATACGGGTATCAGATTGCCTTTTTTAGCCAGCGCCATGAACTCTTTTTTCGTCGGATGATACATCTAATTACCTCTTAACCCTACAACCTACGCGGTAACCGCGTAGGTTACCGCGTAGGTTGATTATAAACGGTTTTCGGGTCGAAAATACGCTTGCCGATAATTTCGAACTGCCCGTCTTTTTTCAATCTCCTGAAATAACACGTAAAATATCCTTCATGACATGCGGCGCGTTCCTGGTCGACCATAAAAAGAAGCGAGTTACCTTCGCAATCGATCGCCAGCGATTTGACCGCCTGCGTGCAACCGCTCGTCTCGCCTTTTAACATAAGCCGCCCCTTTGAGCGCCTGAATACGTATATCTTGCCCGCCTCAAGCGTCTTTAAAAGCGCGTCGCGGTTCATGTAACATAGTGTCAGCACTTCTTTGGTCTTTTCGTCCTGTATGATGGATGGTATCAATCCTTTATCGTCGAATTTTATTAATTCTAAAATCTTATCCATATATCTCCTTGTTTTATCCGTCATTGCGAGGGTGCGAAGCACCCGAAACAATCTCGCTTTAGATTGCTTCGCTTCGCTCGCAATGACGTGCTTTTAAATCCTGACTTCCACTTTCCTCTTCCTTAGATATCTCTTAGCATCCATTATCGAATATTCCCGGAAATGGAATATCGAAGCCGCGAGCACCGCGTCCGCTTTACCGTCCGTCAACGCCTCATAAAGATGCTCGAGCTCGCCCGCCCCGCCCGAAGCTATCACTGGAATACCTACCGATTCGCTTATCTCCCTGGTTAGCGGAATATCGTAGCCGGCCTTTGTGCCGTCATAGTCCATGCTCGTCAGAAGTATTTCACCGGCGCCAAGTGTCTCCATCTTCTTCGCCCATTTGACGGCATCGAGGCCCGTCGGCGTCCTGCCGCCATTTATGAAAACCTCCCACCCGGACGTCTTACGCCGGACGCTTTGCGCTTTGCGCCGCGCGTCAATCGCGACAACGATGCACTGACTGCCAAACCTGGACGAGGATCTCCGTATAAGCGCAGGATCCTTAACCGCCGCCGTATTTATCGAAACTTTGTCGCACCCGGCGTTCAGAAGAGCCCGTATGTCGTCTATGGAACGGATACCTCCGCCGACTGTAAACGGCAGAAAAACCGTCTCCGCGACTTTGCGCGCCAGCTCAAGCGTTGTATTCCTTTTCTCATGGCTGGCGGTAATATCAAGGAATATAAGCTCGTCGGCGAGCGCCTTATCATAATAACGCGCGTTCTCGACCGCCCCGCCCGCGTCGCGAAGATTGACGAAATTCACACCCTTCACCACGCGGCCGTCCTTTATGTCGAGGCACGGGATTATTCTTTTTGTGAGCATACTTTTATCGCTTCCGTAAGGTCTATCCTGCCTTCATACAGCGCCTTGCCGATTATCATGCCTTCCAACCCGTCGGAGGCCAGCATCTTCAATTTTTTTACATCTTCAATAGTCGTAACGCCGCCGGCGGCTACTACCCTGGCGCGCGGCACAGCCAGTATCCCTCTTAAGCTATATATGTTCGGCCCTTCCATCATCCCATCCTTCGAGATATCGGTATAATTGACAGCGGTTATTCCGAAATCGACCGCTTCCTTCACAAGATCGACCGCTTTGATATCCGTCTTCTGCACCCACCCTTTTGTGTGGACCATGCCGTCTTTCGCATCCACACTTATAACGACCATCTCCCGAAAATCGCTCTTTGAGATGGACGCCAGGAATCCGACATCGAGCGCGCTGGTTCCGATACAGACTTTCTCGATACCGGTATCGAGAACGCGTTCTATGGTTCCCAGATCCCGTATCCCGCCGCCCAGTTCAACACTAATCCCGGGCAGAGCCCGCACGATCTCGCTAACAGCCTTCAGGTTCTTTAGCTCTCCTTCCAGCGCGCCGTCCAGATCTACGACGTGTATAAGCTTCGCGCCGCAGGACGCCCACTTTCGGGCCATCTCAACCGGCGATGACGAATAGACTGTCTCCGCATCAGCCCTGCCCTGTGTAAGCCGGACCACCTTACCGGCTTTAATATCTATCGCGGGTATTACCAGCATTCACGCCTCATAATTTTACGAAATTTTTCAATATCTTAAGTCCCAGCGCCTGGCTCTTCTCCGGATGGAACTGGAAAGCGTAGACATTATCCCGGCATACACCGGAAACAAAATCACCGCCGTAATCCGTTGTAGTGAGAATTATGCTTTTGTCTTTCGGCCGTACATAATACGAATGCACGAAATACATATAAGCTCCGTCGGCAACTCCTCTTAATATTTCCGGATTTTTCGTTTTTATTTTTCCATTCTTCGCTATATTATTCCATCCCATGTGCGGAACTTTAAACGCAGAACTTTTGAATTTGAACTTTTTCGACTCCCCCTCAAAAACACACAACCCTTTGACGCCCGGTGCCTCTTCACTCTTCGTGAACAATAACTGTAAGCCGAGGCACAGACCGAGAAAAGGCTTCCCTTCAGCTATAGCTTCCCTGATCGGCGCGACAAGTTTAAGCTTTTTAAGTTCCTTCATCGCCGAGCCGAACGCGCCGACACCCGGGAAGACGACCTTATCGCACTTCTCTATATCTTTCGGATCCGAGGTAACTTTCGTCCGGCCGCCGGCAACCTGGAGCGCCTTTTCGACACTGCGCAGGTTACCCATCCTGTAGTCGATGATTGCTATCAATCTATAGTCCCTTTAGTCGACGGCACGCCCTTGCGTCGTGCGTCTATCTGAGTCGCTTCGTCTATCGCTATACCGAGAGCTTTAAATAGCGCCTCAAGCACGTGATGAGTGTCCTCTCCCGCGTAGACTTCGGCGTGGAGATTTATATTGGCGCTCTTGGCAAATGTGTCGAAAAAATCTTTACCTTCTTCGATGGTATACCCCTCGGAGGGAAACGTGTTCGAATACGGCGGCGTCTTCCACAGGAACGCGTATCTTCCGCCTATGTCGACCCTCACTTTGGCCGCCGCCTGATCCATCGGCACTTCTTTAGCGCCGTAGCGCCGGATACCCTTACAATCCCCGAGAGCTTCTTTGAACGCCTTGCCGAGACATATCGCGACGTCCTCATTGGTGTGGTGCGCGTCCACCTGCAGGTCGCCCTTCGCCCTGAGCGTGAGATCGAATAGCCCGTGGAACGCGAAGAGCGTAAGCATGTGATCCAGGAAGCCTATACCCGTCTTTATATCCGTCTTGCCGGAGCCGTCGATGACGAGCTTCCCGGATATATCCGTCTCGGTAGTTTTACGTTTAATGTTCGCGCCGCGTATCTTCTTTGCCATCATAAACTCCCATGTTAACAGTCAATAACTTCTACTCTCCGTTTATTCAAACCTTTCTGCAATTAACCGCGTACCTCATGCCTAACCGCGTAGGTTGGCCAGTTATTTTACTCAAATAACCTACGCGGTTATCCCGCTACAATCCTTTGTTAACTTCCTCCGCGCTGATAACCTCAGAGGCGCTGATAACATAGGCGCTGATAACCTCCGAGGTGGAACCAGTTTAAGTAATTCCTCCTCGGAGGTTGGCACCGGTCTCTCATCTATTCAAACCTTACCTTCACCGAATCCAGATGCTTTGTAAGCCTTTCGATCCCCGCCACCTTTTCAAGCGGCTCTCTTACCTTCTCAAGCGCTTTCTTTGTGTACGAAATAATGTGCGAGCTCTTATAAAAATCGGACACGCCCAGCCCTGAGAAGAACCTCGCGCTACCTCCGGTCGGAAGCACATGGCTGGGGCCCGCGACATAATCACCTACAGCGACCGGCGTGTAAGGGCCCAGGAATATAGCGCCTGCGTTCGTTATCTTTTTAGCAACCTTTTTCGGATTATTCGTCAGTATCTGCAGATGCTCGGCCGCGAGCATATTCGCGATATCGGCGGCCTCGTCCATATTTTTAACCAGAATAACGTACCCTTTTACATTCTCCCGTTTTAATGTCTGCGCGACACGTTTAGAATTCGTTATAAGTATCGACAATCCCATGAAATGCTCGCTCTGCGCCTCGAGGTCGGCGCGGATAAAATTGATGTTCGACTGGTGATTCGCGATTATCACAACCTCCGTCGGACCTGCCAGCATATCGATATCGCAGTATCCAAATACCTGTCTCTTCGCTTCGGTAACGTACGCGTTGCCCGGGCCGACTATCTTGTCTACCTTCGGCACCGACTTTGTGCCGAACGCCAGCGCCGCTATCGCCTGCGCGCCACCTATCTTATATATCTCGTCGACCTTCAAGAGATCCGCCACTACGAGAATGTGCGGATCGACCGACTTGTACTGGTTCGGCGGCGTCACGAGGATCGTCTTCTTTACTCCCGCCATCTTTGCTGGTATCACGGTCATGTAGACACTCGATACGAGAGGCACCGTGCCGCTCGGCACATACACCCCGACGCGTTCGAGCGGCATCACCTGCTCGCCCAGCAGAACGCCGTCGGCGTCTTTTATCTTCCATGATTTCTTAAGCTGTTTTTTGTAAAATTTCTGGACGTTCTCCAGAACGACCTTCAGAGTAGAAACAAACTCCGGCTTTATATCCTGATAAGCGCCGGACGTCTCGCAGGCTGATACCTTTAATTCTTTAGGTAAAAGCTTCACGTTGTCGAACTTTTTGGTGTATTTTATAACAGCTTCATCGCCCGAGACCTTCACGTTCTCGACTATCTTTCTCACGCTCTCCGTAACACGCTTATTGCGTCCGGAATTGCGATCGCAAAGTTTCTGGAACTGTTTACTACCAACCTTGACAAGTTTCATCCCGTAGACCTCCAATTAGCCGTAGAGGAAATTCACCCCCTACCGCCGGGTTATCATTTTAACCGCTTCGCGATAACCTCTGTTATAGCCTTCAAAGCGCCCGACAGTTTCTCCGGCGCCTTGCCGCCGCCCTGCGCGAATAATGGCTTTCCCCCGCCGGAACCGTCGATCATGGCGGCAAACTCTTTGGCCAGGTCACCCGCGCTTAAACTCTTTCCCGCGAGAGCCTCACCGACAGCTACTATGAATGACACCCTGGCAGAGTCTTTCGCGGCCAATATTATGACCGACGACGCCTCTTTCGATTTTATCCTGTCGCTTAAAGAACGCAGGCCCTCTATATTTATGCCGTCTATCGTTTCGGCTATTATTTTAATTTGGCCTACCGTCTTCGCGCCGGCCAAAAATGAATCGATCCTCGCGGCGTTCTCCTGCAAAACCGCGCCCATCCTCTTGCGGCCTTCATCTTTCTCTTTCTGCGCCTTAAGTTTTAATTCCTTAGCTTCTTCCTGTTTCGCGATCCACTCCACCGCCGCCGCGCCGGTAAGGGCCTCTATGCGCCGCACGCCCGAAGCTATCGAGCTCTCGCTCGTTATCCTGAATATGCCGATATCTTTTGTGTTATCGGCGTGCGTCCCGCCGCATAATTCTTTCGATACACCTTTTATCGTAACCACGCGCACCGTTTTCTCGTACTTCTCGCCGAATAGCGCCATGGCGCCCTCGCTACGCGCCTCTTCGAGCGACTCGATGGTCTTGCCGACCGGCACCGCGTCTTTGATGAAACCATTCACCATCTCCTCGACACGCGAGACCTCGCGCTCGTCCATCTTCTTCATATGTGTAAAATCGAACCTTAAATGTTCGCTGTCGACGAGCGAACCCGTCTGATGGACGTGCTCGCCGAGCACCTTTCTTAAGGCCGCCTGCAAAAGATGGGTAGCGGTATGGTTGGCGGCCACTTTCATGCGGATATCTTCGTCTATCGTAGCCTTAGCCGTTTCACCATTTACGAGCTTACCGCGCAACATGCGCCCGATGTGGACTATCGTAGCGCCTATCTTTTTGGCGTCCTCTACCTCCATCGCGCCCGACGGCGTCTCGATCCTGCCCCAGTCGCCGGCCTGCCCGCCCGACTCGCCGTAGAATGGCGTCCTGTCGAGTATCACCTCGCCGCCATCCAGAACAGCGACGACCTTCGCTTCGGCGTGCGAGTTCTCGTAGCCTAAAAATTCCGTCTTAAGGCCCAGCGCTTCCACCTTCTTGGCGAATGTTTCGGTAAATATCTCGCCTTTTATCTTGGTACCCGCGCGGGATTTTTGCCTCTGTTCTTCCAAAAATCCGTCGAACGCGGCCTTATCTATTTTTAGGCTGAACTTTTCCGCTATCTCTTCGAGCATCTCGTATGGCATGCCGTATGTATCATAAAAATCGAATGCCGCCGCGGCGAGGTCTTTGCCTGTCGTGCCAGTGCTATGCGCGCGCGAAAATACCTCCTCGACTTTGGGCAGTTGCGTATGAATGACCGTTATAAAATTTTCCTCTTCGCGCTTCACAACCTGCGCTATATCGTCCCGCTTCTCTTTCAAATCCGGATACGCCTCGCCCATCATATCCGTTATCACGCCGATGAGCTTATAAAGAAATACCTCTTTTATTCCGATCTCCCTGGCATGCGACATCGAGCGCCTGATAAGTTTCCTGACGACATAACCACGCTCCTCATTCGAGGGCATCACACCGTCGGCGACGCAGAAAGTAACAGCCCGGATATGATCGGCGATAGCACTGATCCTGCTTCGCGCGTCATTGCGAGGAGGCTGCGATCTCTTTTCGGCCGACGAAGTAATCCCTATTTTAGATTGCTTCGTCCCGCCTTCGGCGTGACTCGCAATGACTTCTGCGATCGGCACGAATATGTCTATCTCGAAATTGGTCTTTACCCCCTGCATCACCGAAGCGAGCCTCTCGAGCCCCATGCCCGTATCGATATTTTTATTCGGCAGAGGCTTCAACGCCCCGTCCTTCTGCCTGTCGAATTGTGTGAACACCATATTCCATACCTCGACGAACCTGCCGCAATCGCAGGCAGGCGTACAGCCCGGCCTGCCGCACCCGACATTCTTGCCGTAATCGTAGAATATCTCGGAACACGGGCCGCAGGGGCCATTCGGCCCTTTCGTAGGCGCTTCCGAAGGCCAGAAATTGTCCTTTTCGCCGAATTTCATTATCCTGTTCTCCGGCAACTTTATAACATTTTTCCAGATTTCATACGCCTCTTCGTCGTCTTTGTAAACGGAAGCCCATAACCTTTCAGAGTCGATCTTTAAAACTTTGGTAAAATATTCCCACGCCCACTGGATAGCCTCTTTTTTAAAATAGTCTCCGAAGGAAAAATTGCCGAGCATTTCAAAAAACGTGTGATGGCCCGACGTCCTGCCGACATTATCGAGATCTCCAGTGCGCAGGCACTTCTGGCTCGAGGTGGCGCGTTTATATGTGATATTCCGCCCGAGAAACTTCTCCTTGAATTGATTCATGCCCGCTCCGGTAAAAAGAAGCGTGGGGTCGTCTTTGGGCACGAGCGAATCGCTCGGCACAAAAGTATGCCCCTTCGATTTGAAGAATTCCAGAAATGACTGTCTTATATCGTCAGTTCGCATTGAGTATTTTATCCACTATCCTTTGCACCGTATCATATTTAAATCCTCGTCGGACGAGGAGGTCATAAAGCCTCTTTATCGCTTTCGGACGATCGAGCTTCTTCAACTGCTCGAAACGCTCGCGAGCCATGTTGAGGGCTATCCCGTATTCGTCGTACTCCACGGCCTTCTTCGCGAGGGTAGCGTCGATCACCGCCTCCGGCAGGCCCTTCACCTTCAGCTCGTGGCGCAGGACGACGTCGCCGGCGGGATTGAGCCGCATACGTTCCTCGACCCAGAGCCAGGCGAACCGCGCATCGTCGATCTCGCCGGACTTGATAAGCCCGGCGATGACCTCCGAAACGACATCGCTCCCATAGCCTTTGAGTTTGAGGCGCGAGCGTATCTCATACTCGCTCCGCGGCCTCTGCCGCAACAATGCGTAGGCATTGTTAATCGCTTTTTTCGTTTTCTTATCGGGTTCCAATTTTATTTCAACGCTTTTTCCAGCACTTCCTTCTCGATCTTCGCCATGACATTAGGATTTTCTTTCAGGAATACGCGGGCGTTCTCCTTGCCCTGGCCCAGCTTATCCTCACCGTAGATGACCCACGCGCCCGACTTCTGCGTAACGCCGTATGTCTCCGCCATGTCCAGAACACTCCCCGACTTTGATATTCCCTCGTCGAACATTATGTCAAATTCCGCTTTTCTGAACGGGGGCGCTACCTTATTTTTAGCTATCGACGCGCGGACACGGTTGCCGACCGCCACTTCATCCTTCTTCAAGGACGCGATGCGCCGGAGGTCGATCCTAACCGATGCGTAAAATTTAAGCGCCCTGCCGCCCGGGGTCGTCTCGGGATTGCCGAACATGACACCTATCTTCTCGCGGATCTGGTTGATAAATATTACGCATGTCTTAGACTTCGCGATCGATCCGGAGAGTTTGCGCAGGGCGTGGCTCATGAGCCGCGCCTGCAATCCCATGTGCGACTGGCCCATCTCACCGTCGATTTCCGCCTTCGGCGTCAATGCCGCGACGGAATCGATGACTACGACGTCGATCGCGTTCGATTTAACGAGCGTCTCGGCAATTTCGAGGGCCTGTTCGCCGGTATCCGGTTGAGACATGAGGAGATTGTCGAGGTTGACGCCTATCGTCTTCGCGTACCCCGGATCGAATGCGTGCTCCGCGTCGATGAAGGCGGCCGTCCCGCCCATCTTCTGCGCGTTCGCTATGATGCTCAAGGTAAGCGTCGTCTTGCCGCTCGACTCCGGGCCGAATATCTCGATGACCCTGCCGCGCGGAACCCCGCCCACACCGAGCGCTATGTCGATGGCCGCCGACCCCGTCGGGATAGCCGGCACGTCGAGCTTAAAGTCCTGGCCGAGCTTCATTATAGAGCCCTTCCCGAACTGTTTCTCTATGTGCTCAACCGCCAGGTCGAGCGCTTTTGTCTTCTGATCCTGGATCTTCTGGCTTTGCTTATCAGCCTCGGACATATCCTTCGAATCCTTAGCCTCTTTAACCTCTTCCTTTTCCTTCCCCTTCTGCTTAACCATCTCTCATTCTCCTTTTCTTTTCGTTTATTGAAAATCGGACAATATCGTTATCATATCATTTTAGAGCATATATTATACATTCATCACCTCCTTAGTGTAAAGCGATTTTGGCGCGGCTAAGGGCGCTTAAAACCTATCAATCTCTTCGGTTTTTCAGGCGGCGGCGCCATCAATTGCCGGATAGCCTCGAATATCAACCCGATATCCTTATCGTGTTTATCCATCTTCCTTTCAAGCTCGGCCAGCTTATGCGCAAGTTCCTTGTGGGTTGCAACAACTTCGCGTAGTCTCATAAATGTTTTGCTAATACCGATATTTATCCTTATTGCCTTTTCGCTGTTCAAGACACTTGAAAGCATAGCTACGCCATGTTCGGTAAACACATACGGGAAAGTTATCGAGTGTTTCATCGTTTCGAACCGGTGACAATTTTGCACCAGTTCATCTTTTTCTTCACGAGTGAGGTGGAATGCGAACTCTTCAGGAAACCGCTGACTATTATACCTGACTTGCCTGTTAAGATATTTTGTTTCTACGCCGTATAATTCGGCCAAATCTCTATCTATCATAACTTTTTGTCCTCTTATCACAAATATCCTATTTTCAATCATATCCTGCGGTATTATCTCTTTCATCGCCTCACCTTCCCGAACCAATCACTAATTATGACGGTTCTATTTTTATGCGCTCACATCCCCTCACTATATAGACGCTTAAAACGCGGTTTTGTTGCAAAATATTTTAACTTTTTTTTGGGGTGTGCTATAATCCAGACATGACCGCCGAAATAATATCGATAGGCACAGAGCTCCTGTTAGGCCACATCATAAATACGAATACGGCGTTTCTTTCCCAAAAACTTGCCGAAGCCGGAATAGACGTCTATTACACTTCGGTCGTCGGCGATAATCCCGAGCGCATCACCTCTTCCATACGGCAGGCCATAGGCCGCTCCGACATCGTTATCACTACCGGCGGGCTCGGCCCGACTGTAGATGATGTCACGATCGAAACGGTCGCCGCTCTTATCGGTAAAAAGCTCGTCCTGAACAAAATGGTTCTCAAGTGCCTAAGAGATTATTTCAAATTCAAAAAGATAAAGATGCCCGAGGCGACCCTGCGCCAGGCATATACGCCCGAAGGCGTAAAGTGCGTGCGCAATAAAGTAGGCACCGCTCCGGGGCTTTTGATAAATTGGAAAGATAAAGTAATAATATGCCTGCCCGGCCCACCCAGAGAATTGGAACCGATGGTCGTAGACGATATCGTCCCGTACCTTATGAGTAGAGATAGGTACGTCCGTAGGGCACACTTTAGCGCGCCCTATCATGGGCCGTCTACCCTGAGAAACAGGACGATAAAGATAACCGGCCTTGCCGAATCTATGGTAAATAAGGCGGTAAAAGACCTTTTGGAACTAAAGCCGCCGACCACCGTCGGGATTTACGCGAAACTGGACGAGGTCAATTTAAGGATAATGGCCAAAGCCGGCGATGAAAAGAGCGCCGCGAAGGCCATCGGGAAAATTGAAACGAAGATACGCTCGAGACTTAAAGATTATATATTCGGTTACGACGATGAAACGCTGGAGGGTTCTGTCGGCGCTATCCTGACCGCGCGAAAAAAGACGATCGCCGT
>JAQVUX010000006.1 GCA_028699255.1 Candidatus Omnitrophota bacterium
TGACTTCCGTTATGGATACCTGGTCTATGGCGTTACCAAGTGTATCGAATAAGGAAGTGGTGGTAGTGGTGCGGTCTATTATTACCGTAGCCAGGATATCGGAGTACTTGGTTACCTCTACTATAGTAGCGTTACCCCTTCTCTGGGCTATCACGTTATCGTAGGTATTTATTATTACTTTACGGTTTACAAAGCCGGTAGAGTCCACTGTAGCGGTCGAATAGGTATCTATGGTCTGGTTTAAGACGTTGCCGAATTGGTCGTAGCTATTGTAAGAGATATCCTGCATGTCGATAAAGGCTCGAGTGGCCTTATCGGAAGAGGTGTAGTTAAGGATCATGGAATGCATACTTCTATCATGTACGTCGTAGGTTGTTGTGATATCCTGAGCCTCCGAGAAGCTCCAGGTAGAGTCCTCATAAACCTCGGTCACAAGCTCCTGAGTGAGCGCGTTACCACGGGAGTCGAAGGAGGTATTGGTATATGTTTGCCTCTTTACGGGATCAGTAGGTGTTATTACACCTGCGCCGCTATCGGCAATAGTAGCTCCCTCATAGGTGGTTATGATGGTTACTCCTATGTTACCCTGTGAATTGATGGAGGAGTTCTCTATTACCTTTACTCCTATAGGATCGGTGGATGTCTCATTGGCGTAGGTTACTATGATCTGCTTTAGGGCTACACCGGAGGAGTGATAACCTATGGATCTAATCTCCTGGACGTCAAGCAAGGTGCCGAGCTTTTCATCATAGGTGAGGACGCGCTGGTTTACTATGTTGTGGGAGACATCGAAGACTCTATTGGTATATACGGCGTATGAGATCAAAGTCTCCACGTTATTATCTATAAGGTAGCTTGTTACCTCCTGAACCCCAGCGTCTCCCCTATTATCGATATCGGAATTGTGTATAACGCTCTTACTCGTCTTGACTAAAGAGCCGGTAGAGTCCGTTACCTCGGTTACCGACTCCTGGTCTATGGCGTTACCCAAGGTATCGAATAGAGATGTGGTAGTCGTGGTACGGTCTATTATTACCGTAGCCAGGATATCGGAGTACTTGGTTACCTCTACTATAGTGGCATTGCCCCTTCTCTGGGCTATTACATCTGTATAGGTATTGATGATGACTTTACGGTTTACAAAGGAGGTGGAGTCAACTGTGGAAGTAGAATAGGTGTCTATGGTCTGGTTTACGACATTGCCGAAGGAGTCGTAGTTATTGTAAGAGATATCCTGCATGTCGATAAACTCTCTTGCGGCCTTGTCGGCTGAGGTGTAGTTAAGTATTATGGAATGAGTGCTTCTATCATGTACGTCGTAGGTTGTTGTGATCTCCTGAGCCTCCGAGAAGCCCCAGGTAGAGTCCTCATACACTTCTGTCACAAGCTCCTGGGTTAACGCGTTACCTCGGGCGTCGAAGGTAAGGTTGGTATAGACTTGCCTCTTTACGGGGTCTGTTGGTGTTATAACCCCTGTGCCATTCTCGGCAATGGTGGCTCCCTCATATGTCGTTATGACGGTCGTACCTATATTACCCTGTGAGTTGATAGACGAGTTCTCTATTACCTTTACTCCTATAGGATCGGTGGATGTCTCATTGGCGTAGGTTACTATGATCTGCTTTAAGGCTACACCGGAGGAGTGATAACCTATGGATCTAATCTCCTGGACGTCTAAGAGGGTGCCGCCCTTAGAGTCATACGTGAGGACGCGCTGGTTTACTATGTTGTGGGAGACATCGAAGACTCTATTGGTATATACGGCGTATGAGATCAAAGTCTCCACGTTATTATCTATAAGGTAGCTTGTTACCTCCTGGCTCCCGGCATCGCCTCTATTATCGATATCGGAATTGTGTATGACGCTCTTACTCGTCTTGACTAAAGAGCCGGTAGAGTCCGTTACCTCGGTTATGGATTCCTGGTCTATGGCGTTACCAAGGGAATCGAATAGAGATGTAGTAGTTGTGGTACGGTCTATTATTACTGTAGCCAGGATATCGGAGTACTTGGTTACCTCTACTATTGTGGCATTACCTCTTCTCTGGGCTATCACATCTGTATAGGTATTGATGATGACTTTACGGTTCACGAAGGAGGTAGAGTCTACTGAAGAAGTGGAATAGGTATCTATGGTCTGGTTTAAGACGTTGCCGAAGTTATCGTACTTATCGTAGTAGATATCCTGCATGTCGATAAACTCACGCGTAGCCTTATCGGCTGAGGTGTAGTTAAGTATTATGGAATGAGTGCTTCTATCATGTACGTCGTAGGTTGTCGTGATCTCCTGAGCCTCCGAGAAGCTCCAGGTAGAGTCCTCATAGACTTCTGTTATCAAAGACTGCTTTAAAGCGTTACCACGGGCGTCGAAGGTAAGATTGGTATAGACTTGCCTCTTTACGGGGTCTGTTGGCGTGATTACACCTGCGCCATTCTCGGCAATAGTAGCCCCATCATAGGTCGTTATGACCGTCTTACCTATATTACCCTGTGAGTCGATGGAGGAGTTTTCTATAACTTTTACCCCGATTGGATCGGTGGATGTTTCATTGGCGTAGGTGACTATGATCTGCTTTAGGGCTACTCCCGAGGAGTGATATCCTATAGTCCTAATCTCCTGGACGTCAAGCAAGGTGCCGAGCTTTTCATCATAGGTGAGGACGCGCTGGTTTACTATGTTGTGGCTTGTGTCGAATACCCTATTGGTATAGACGGCGTATGAGACGGGGGTCTCAACTTCGTTATCTATAAGGTAAGTCGTGACCTCCTGCATACCAGCGTCTCCACGATTGTCGATACTCGCCGGATCGTTATGTATGACGCTCTTACTTGTTTTAACCAAAGTGCCAATAGAATCGGCGACCTCCGTTATCGATACCTGGTCTATGGCGTTACCGAGGAGGTCGAATGAAGATGTGGTAGTCGTAGTGCGGTCTATTCTTGCGTCATCCTCGGCGGTAATGGATGAGTACTTGGTAACGACACTCTTAGTGGCGTTGCCTCTCCTCTGGGCTACAATACCTGATACTTCCACGCCCGCGACAAGGACCGTGTCGCTGTAGCTATTCTCGATCACCTTGCGGTTTACAAAGCCGGATTGGTCCACGGTGGAAGTGGAATAGGTATCTATGGTCTGGTTTAAGACGTTGCCGAAGTTATCGTACTTATCGTAGTAGATATCCTGCATATCTATAAAGGCTCTTGTGGCCTTGTCGGCTGAGGTGTAGTTAAATATTATGGAATGAGTGCTTCTATCATGTACGTCGTAGGTTGTTGTGATATCCTGAGCCTCCGAGAAGCTCCAGGTAGAGTCCTCATACACTTCTGTTATTAAAGACTGGGTGAGCGCGTTACCACGGGCGTCGAAGGTAAGGTTGGTATAGGCTTGCCTCTTTACAGGACTAGTAGGTGTGATTACACCTGTGCCGCTATCGGCAATGGTAGCGCCCTCATAGGTCGTTATGACGGTGGTTCCTATGTTCCCCTGTGAGTCGATAGAGGAGTTCTCTATTACTTTTACTCCGATTGGTTCCGTACTCAACTCATTGGCGTATGTCACTATGATCTGCTTTAGGGCTACACCGGAGGAGTGATATCCTATGGAGCGGATCTCCTGGACGTCTAAGAGGGTGCCGCCCAACTCATCGTATGTGAGGACGCGCTGGTTTACTATGTTGTGGGAGACATCGAATACTCTATTGGTATATACGGCGTATGAGACGGGGGTCTCCACTTCGTTATCTATAAGGTAGCTTGTTACCTCCTGGCTCCCGGCATCGCCTCTATTATCGATATCGGAATTGTGTATGACGCTCTTACTCGTCTTGACTAAAGAGCCGGTAGAGTCCGTTACCTCGGTTATGGATTCCTGGTCTATGGCGTTACCAAGGGAATCGAATAGAGATGTAGTAGTTGTGGTACGGTCTATTATCGAGGTCTGGGCTATATCCTGGTACTTTGTTACGATTGTTGTCGAAGCATTGCCATGTTTTCTTCCGATGAGATTGTCATATTCACTGTGAATCACTTTGCGGTTGGCGAACTCTGATTTTCCGAGGTCGGTCCATGTATCTTCGGTCCTGTCGATTATATTGCCGTAGTAATCGAACCTAAGGTTCGCGACAACGACTACTGTATCAAAGACCTTATCGCCTGAATCGGCGAAAGTGTAATTGTAAATGGTCTGGTTTGTTACATTACCGCGGGAGTCGAAGTTATCATTGGTTATAACTTTGTAGGCGGAGGCCGTCTTTACTCCATCGGTATATGTATATGTGGTCCTCGTCTCCTTACCGGCTCTGCCTTCTCCCTCATAGTCGGAATATATGACATCCTCTTCGGTAACTAATTCCTCTGCCCCTGAGGTAAAGTAATACGTCTTTATGTTCTGGCTTCTGATGTTGCCGTTTAAATCTTCCTTCTCGCTACCGCTTAAAGCCGTATACATGACACTTGAGGTGGTGACTACTTTCTCAATGACTTCTCCGGAGTCGGAATATGTTATCTCGGTGATCGCGGATGCGTAATAGATGCCTCGGGAATTGCGCGAATATGTGAATGTCGTCTCTATCCTGGTACCGGCATAGCTTACGCTCGATATTATCCTCTCCTGTCCTGTCTTGCCTTCGTAGGTGCCGGTACCTGTGAGGTTATCCTTGCTATCCGCCGTAGCCCCGGCGATATCGTATTCTTCGGTGCCGGTTAATGTTTTCCCAATATAGATATAATCGGTTCTTACCTGAGCAAGGGCGTCGTCGCCATATATGGAATATGTGTGCTGGATTCTTTCAAAACCTTCGTCGCCTGTATAGGCGGATTCTTCCTGTAGAGCGCCGCTTCCCGCTACGGTAAGCTCGTCCGCCGATAGGGCAGACACGTCATAGGTCTTCGTCTTAACAAGTTCGTCCTCTTCGTAAGAATAATCGGTCCTCTGCCATGCCTTGTAAACACCGCCTTCTGCCGTGTAGCTCGACAGGACATATTTAATCTTCTCCTTGTCCTTCTCGCCTTCGTAGACCATGACGCTCTCGAGCCTGGATGAGTCTTCGGTGAGCCAATCGGCTTCCGATACGTCGGATATATCGTATGTCCTGACTTCGGACAGCGAATCATTGCCATTCTTGGTATAGTCGTATATGGTTATGCGGTTGGCGTTATTATTGCCTTCTTCGTCGATCTGGTAGGTATCAAGAGTATAGGATGCCCTCTCTTCTTCGGCGGCGCCTGTGTATACGGTCTTTGAAGTGAGACGGTCGCCTGTTAAAGAATCTTTCCAGGTATCTGTAGTAAAGTCTAATTCGAGGCCGTATGTATTGTAAGTGCGGGATTCATCGAGAGTGTCGGAGGCGGAATCTTTTGTGTAATCGTATATCGAGACTTCCTGGGCGGCTCCTTCTTCGTCGTAATCCGATAAGACATAGTCGATGCGTTCATTGCCGCTTGTGCCCGAATATACGGTTTTAGTCAATATACGTCCTAATGATATCGTCTCTTCCCCGGTCAGTTCCGTGTAGGAACCAAAGAAGGCATTGCCTTCTTTGTCTTTTATCTCTTTTGTTCCGGCCTGCCATGAATCCGCCTCGCTTAATCCTGAGACGTCGTATGAGATGATCTCTTTTAAGACATTGCCCTCATAATGGTAAACGTTGAGCTGTCTTGCTTTGCCGTTTGCGTCGAAGTCGGCCATGGTGTACTTGACCTGTCCGCCGCCTGTGGCGCTGGAACGTTTTTTCTGCAGGACAAGGCTATTATCTTCTTCCTGGGTCTTCGCGTCGCGAAGGTCGAAGACTAATTCTTCGGTGGTCTGCTTGGCGCTTATGATATCCTCGTGCACCTTCTGCTGGCTTGCGATATAGTTTGGAGAATATGAGGCGGAATCTTTGTTCTTTTCGTAGTTGGTTTGGAGTAAACCTCCGGCGCCTGTTAACTTTGATTTATAACCGATCTCATCATGAGTTGTAACTTCGATTGTCTTAGGAGCCTGTGCCGGGGTAGGTGTGATATAAGCATATCCATATGTTACTTGCTGTAATATAAATACAAACGCTACAAAAGACGATATTGTTTTGAAGAATACATTGGCATGCTTGTTCCGTCTCAAATAGATGAGATTGATGTCGTTTGTTTTATCGATCGCCATTGTATCCATCTTGTCACCTATGTATCTTTGTAAAATCTTTTACAAACATATAAATAACACCTCAAAAAAAATACGCCCTCCTGTGCACACTATAAGTATATATCATATATAAGGAATGTCAAGTGCTAAAATTAAGATTTTTTATATCTTAACATTTACCTAACGGCCTCTCTTTCAGAGGTTTACACACTACGCCGGAATCGGCAAGTGGCAACGCTTGTACATATTCCGTTAGAAAGAACTTTTTCTGGCTTATCCACTTCTTCAACTCTTCGGCTATTTCTATAGCTTTTAGATAACTCGACAACGGTGCGGTCGGCACCTCTTTGCCTTTTATCGTTATCTTCCCGCTTTTCAACTGTTTATAATTAACTTCACCCAGCGAACCAACTTTACCGTTTGGATAATCATCGCTATAATCCACAATCTGTGCCCATATGTCTTCATCTTTCACAGCCGCGGATTTTAATACCTCTTCATTTAATATAGGAATTGGTATGCCGACACCCACTGCGAGGGTTGCGCCGTATCCCTGGAATGATGTTCCGCGCAACCATTCGGGCTTCATCTGTTTCAAGTCGCCGTTCAGAGCCAGTGTCCCGGCTGGTGCCTGAGGCACGCCATTTTCTTTACGCTTCACGCTCGGATTGTGCTGAGTGCCGTTCCAGTAAACATACCCTACGCCACCGCCCAAAAATATCCTCGTCCCTATTCCGATGGTCCTGTAATACGGGTCTTTCAAAAGCGGCGACAGTTGTCCCGCCGAACAATAATTCGCGTTTCCCAGGTTCGGTTTCAGCGCGCCCATGTATGTATATATCGTCTTCTCGCCCGACAGATTTACCGCTACGTTGTAATTCTGGTAACAGTTCCGCGGATTCAGGAGCACGGCTTCGTTCACATCTTTTATATTGATGTATGTCTTCAGACATTTCCGCGGATAGCAGTCGGTGCCGTAAGCGGTCGCTTCGAGCACCACGTCTTTGCCGGCGGCCAATTCCTCTATCACATGCCCCCCGCCGTACCTGAACTCGCCGGGGTAGACTTTATTCTGCGGATCGTCTTCAGGCACTGCCGTCGCGCCGATATAGATATCGACCGCGGCGAATCCTGTGTAAGCGGGCACTCCGTTCAATGTCGCGCGCCCTCCGCCTATCTTGATCTTAGGTTTTGTGTGGCCTATATTTAAATAGGCGCCGCTTGAACACATAGGGCCAAAAGTTCCGGTCGTCACCACGTCCACATGCCTGGCCGCCTCTTTTAAACCTTTCTTCTCGACGAGATCTATGACCTCTTCTGCGGTCACGACAACCACATCGCCTGATTTTATTTTCTCGTTTATCTCTTTTATTGTTTTTGCCATTTAATAATTCCTCCTTATCGTTCGAGTGAGGCCAAATTTATTTTTCGCGCTTGTCGGGAAGATAAATTTGGCTTAAGCCGAGAGCTTCTATATCGCGTAATCGCCCGACGGCGCTACTGATAATTCCCTCTCTCTATATTTCATCACCATATCCTCAAACGTCACCGTGTCCACCACGGCAGATATGGCGTCTCTGACCTCTCTCCAAACGTCCCTGAATATACAGCTTGCGGTATCCTTACAGCCTTTATAATATTCATCTTGTACACACGCTATCGGCTCTATCGGCCCTTCCATAAACCTTACGACCTCGCCTATCGTGATTTCCCTCGGAGACCGCGCCAATATAAATCCGCCGTTTATGCCTCTTCGGGATTTTACGAAATTGCCCCGTCGGAGCGTAAGAAGTATCTGCTCTAAAAATTTAACGGGCATGTCCCCGGATCCGGCTATATCGTTTATAGACATTACGCCCTCTTCGCCTTCATTATAATGAAGCGCCAATTGGAAAAGCGCCTTGAGCGCGTAATCGCCTTTATATGTTATCTTCATTGTAAAATATTCTCCGCGCTATCGGAAATCTTCATACAGCCAGGTGGACAAATACCTCTCGCCGGTGTCCGGCAATAGAACCACTATCGTTTTACCTTTCGCGTCGTCTCGCTTGGCAATCTCCAGCGCCGCAGACATCGCCGCGCCGCTCGAAATCCCGGCGAATATCCCTTCTTCCGAGGCCAAGCGCCTGGCAATGTCACCCGAATCTTTTGAGCTGACGGTCAATATCTCGTCGACAACCGCCCTGTCCAGCACTTTCGGGACGAAACCCGCCCCGATACCCTGTATCTTGTGCGCCCCGGGTTTCCCGCCCGACAAAACAGGTGAGTCTTCCGGCTCAACGCCTATGATCTTCACGCCCGGCTTCTTCTCTTTGAGCGCTTCACCAACCCCCGTTATCGTACCGCCCGTCCCTATCCCGGCCACGAAGATATCGACAGCCCCGCAGGTGTCGTTCCATATCTCTTCAGCTGTCGTCTTGCGATGTATCTCGGGATTCGCCGGATTATTAAACTGTTGCGGCATGAAACCATTCTTCGTGTTCTTTACCAGCTCTTCCGCCTTATCTACCGCGCCTTTCATCCCTTTGGCGCCGTCCGTCAACACTATCTCCGCGCCCAATATCTTCAATAACTGCCTGCGCTCTACGCTCATCGTGTCGGGCATCGTCAGTATAAGCTTATAACCTTTGGCGGCCGCCGTAAAAGCGAGCGCTATGCCTGTATTGCCGGAGGTCGGTTCGATAATAACGGAGTCTTTTTTTAAAAGGCCTTTTCTTTCAGCATCCTCTATCATCGCCACGCCTATCCTGTCCTTAACGCTCGATAGCGGGTTAAAATACTCGAGCTTCGCCAGGATGGTCGCGTCTAAACCGTCGGCAAGCTTGTTTATCTTTACAAGCGGTGTATTGCCTACGGTCTTGGTTATGTCTGAAAATATGCGCATAACTCTGCCTCCTCCTAAACCCAATAAATATGATTAACTTAGTAGTGATTATACCGAATAGTTACTTTTTTGTCAACCGAATAATTTCGAAGGTCTGGTCGAGGATGTAATCCAATTCTTTTCGCCCGACGGATAAAGGCAGGAATAGATATATAATATTGCCCAGTGGCCGGAGGATAAGGTGTCTTTTAAGCCCTTCTTTGTATATTTCAAGCCCCACCCTCTCCCGGAAATCGAACGGCGTCTTTTTTTCTTTATTTTTGACAAGTTCTATCGCGCCTATCATACCGATAGACCGCACATCTCCCACCATGGGCAGGTCGCGGAATCGTTCCAGGACAGCGTGTAATATTTCGGCACTCCGCACCGCCTTCTCGAGCGTTCTTTCTTCTTTAAATATATCGAGCGTCGCCAAAGCGGCCGCGCACGCTATCGGATTCGCGGTATAAGTGTGCCCGTGATAAAAAGTTTTCTTGTCTTCATAATCTCCATAGAATGCCCTGTATATCTTCTCTGTGGTAAGCGTGGCCCCCAATGGCAAAGTTCCGGAAGTTACGCCTTTCGAAACGCAAAGAAAATCCGGAGCGACACCGGCGTGCTCACAGGCGAACATCTTGCCCGTCCTGCCGAACCCGGTCGCTACCTCGTCTAATATAAGGTGAGTGTTATATTTTTTCGCAAGCCGTGCTACGGCAGACAAATATTCTTTCGGATATATGATCATCCCGCCTGCGGCCATCACGAGCGGTTCCATTATCACGGCGCAAATTTTGCCGGAATGTTTCTTCAATATCTCCCCGAGCGGTTTTGCGCAATCGATCCGGCATGTACTTTTAGCCTTTCCCATAGGACAGCGGTAACAATAAGGCGACGGGGCTTTATGAGATTTAAAGAACATGGACGAGAAGACTTTGTTAAATAATCCGACGCCTCCGACGGACATAGCGCCTATCGTATCACCATGATACCCGGCGTCGAGCGAAATAAACTCCGTCTTCTCCGGTAGCCCCGTATTATGCCAGTATTGAAATGACATCTTCAGCGCGGTCTCGACGGCGGTTGAACCATTGTCGGAGAAGAACGCTCTTGCGATGCCTTCCGGCGCGATACCGACGAGCCGCTCGGCAAGCCAAATCGCGCCCTCGTGCGTAAACCCGGCGAACATGACGTGATCGAGCGTCTTTAGTTGGCGCGTGATCGCCTCTACGATCCTCGGATGGTTGTGGCCGTGGACGTTGCACCACCAGCTCGATATCGTATCGTAATAGTACCTGCCGCCGGCGTCGTAAAGCTTAAGCCCTTTGGATCGCTTTATCAATATCGGCGGGAAGGTGCGGCAATCCTTCATCTGCGTATAAGGGTGCCAGTTATATTTGAGGTCTTTGGCTATCAGTTTATCCATAAATTGCTTTTATTTATTGTTCGAGCGAGCGACTGCGAGGCGAAGCCGAAGCAAGAGCGAGTCGAGAACTTCTCTACTCGGCCCTGACACCTTCGGTGGCGAGGCCTCGCTCGAAGGATAATGTTATAACAGGAATCTGTCCAGCGAACTTTTTCACTATCTTAGGATTGTCTTTTAAGACCCGCTTATTCTCTTTGCGCGAAATATTGTTGAATATAACGCCGAGCGTCTCTATCTTTCTTGCCGAAAGCGCCTCGAGGCTTAATAGCGCGTGATTTATGGCGCCGATCTTGTTGGCGGCGACGAGCAGGACGGGCAGTTTCAGATCTTTCACCACATCTATCAATAACTTCTTTTCTGTTAACGGCACAAGAAGCCCGCCGGTGCCCTCGATGACAACGATATCATGCGTATTCGAAAGCCGCCGTAGATCCTTTTTGATTTTTGCTACATCGACGCTCTTGCCTTCCATTCCCGCGGCCAGGTGCGGAGACGCCGCCATCTTAAACGAAAACACCGCCTTGCTTTTTACGCAACCGGTCTCAACCCACTTCTGAACCGCTACTTTAAAACCTTTGCCCGCAAAATACCGCGCGAGTAAACCCGTCACCACCGTCTTGCCGACACCCGTATCCGTGCCCGCCACAAATATGCATTTGCGCCCCGGGGTGCGTTTTACAGCAAATAGACCGCTCATAACCGAGCCCTGCAGAAAAATACCTGATACGTCGCCTCGATAGAACCGAACCGTTCCATATAAACGGCCTCTATCTTTTTCACTAAGCCCGGGCTCCAGACAGCCCGCGCTTTTATGCCGAAGCCCGTCGTGCCGGAATATTTTATACTCTTTAATAGCGCGGATAGCGACGGGTAACGCTCCCTGAAGAATTCTTCGGTTACGCGGACTTCCCTGAAATATTTCTTTACTACTGCCGTCAATTTATTTTTGCCCGGAAAAGCGCCGGATGCTATCGTAACATCTTTCCCGAAAGCTACCGATAACGCGCTCTTTAACTCGCGAAAAGTCTCCGGGGCGAAACTCGAAAATGCGATAATACCGCCGGCTTTAAGACCGGCGGCCGATTTTTTTAAAACACCGTCGATGTCGCGGAGCCAATGGAGGGCGGCGTTCGACGTTATGAGATCGTATCCGGTTCCCATATCCGCATCTTCGGCGTCGGAGGTCTCAAAACATACATTACCGCAACCCATCTTCTGCCGGGCCCGGTCTATCATAGGGCCCGATATGTCTATGGCCCTGATACGACTCTCTTTAAATCTGTCCGCGAGAAGGCGCGTGTAATTTCCCGTACCGCATCCGATCTCCAGGATATTTTTAATATCCTCATCCGGCAAAATACTCATTAAGGTATTCGCGGCCCTGGTTTGTACGGCGGTATGCTCATCATATGAACCCGCGTACCTCGAAAAATTACATCTCGCCTTTTGATAAAAAACGGTTTTGAAATCGTCTCTTAAAAATGGTATGTGGCCGGCGCTTTTCATAATGATAAGATCGACACCGTCCGCATCCTTTTTTAGCGCGAGCGCCTCTTCTACCGGCGCTATCTTGTCACCCTCGCCATGAATGAGCCGCACCTTAACGTTTTTAAGCGTTTTCCCGTCGAGCGAAGCGCGCGACAAATAGTCGAGGCCGTCCACAAGCGCCTCCTCCGTCATGTCTTTAAGATAACTCTTCATCGGTCCATTTTTAAATAGGGACAGACACCTATTTTCCCCTGGCGAAAAACATTCATGGTAAAACTTATAAAGGTAGCCTTTCTTATTCGTCCCGACATATCCTTTTATCTTATTTATTCCGTCGGCATCATACCGCCTTCTCATGCCTATCAAGGTCATCGCTTTTACCCGATCGGGGTATTTCGCGGCGAAATCAGCCGCCATATATCCGCCCATCGAATGGCCGAGTATGGATATCTTCCAGAGGCCTGCCGCAGACAGGGTAGATAAGAGCGCCTCGTTAAAATCCGTCGGGCATAAAGCCGTGGGGATGAGATAATTGAAGTCGAGATCTAGAGAAGCAAATATTTTGCGATCCATCGCCCATCCGGGGACAAGAAGGATCGTTTCGGAAAAACCTCTGTCGGTATATTCAAACTTCGATATTGCCAATGTCTGCCGCCAATCGTTTTAATACAGCGATGTCGTGATCGAACGTCAATGAAAACCTGAGGCGCGCCTCACCCTTGGGTACCGTAGGCGGCCTTATGGGCAGTACCCGGTAACCTTTGCCCTGGAGGGCTTCCGCCATGGCTACGGCCTTGTGATTTTCCCCGACGATAACCGGAACTATTTGAGACGACCCTCTCACTTCGAAACCGGACGCCTTAAGCGCACCCCTGAAATACTCCGCCGAGCGCAACAGATCGCGCCGGCGATGCGGCTCGGATTCGATAATATCGAGCGAGGCGAGGTTACAAGCGATGACGGCCGGCGGAAGCGCTGTCGAATATATAAAGCTCCTGCACCTGTTGATCATATATTCGATCACGTTCGCGTCCGCGGCGAGATACGCTCCAAAGCTACCCAGAGCCTTGCCGAATGTCCCCATGATAAGATCGACTCTATCCGAAAGCTGTGCCTCTTCCACCATGCCGGATCCATTCCTGCCGTATATGCCCGTCGCATGGGCCTCATCGACCATAAGACGGCAGGTGAATTTATCTTTTAATTCAACCAGGGCCTTTAGATCCGGCGAATCTCCGTCCATGCTGAATACGGTTTCGGTAATTATCAGCGCGTTTTTGAATTTCGGGCGCTCCTTTTTTAAAATAGCCTCCAGATGGCCCATGTCATTATGCCGGAACCTGAAAAACCGCGCGCCGGATAAGACCAGCCCGTCGATGATGCTGGCGTGGTTCAATTTGTCGGAGAAGATGCAGTCGCCCGCGCCGTAGAGGGCGCTTATTATGCCTGTGTTCGCCTGATAACCGCTATTAAAGATAAGCGCCCGCGCCTTACCCTTAAACGCCGCCATGCGGTCTTCTAATCGGTGGCATATCTCGAGATCCCCGCTCAAAAGACGCGAACCCGTCGAGCCGGCGCCGTAAGTTTCGAGCGCCTCCTTTGCCGCGGCTATTAATTCAGGGTGTCCCGACAAACCAAGGTAGTCGTTGGATGAAAAATCGATATATTCTCTGCCGCCGAAGAATATTTTTCCAGCCGTCCTGGACGAGGCAGGAGTCAATTTACGCAGGCATCCTTCCCCTGCGATATTTTTTAATTCTTCTTCTATCTTTTCCATGAATATTTTATCTCTTCGATAAGCTTCCGGTCATCCGCGAGGGCGCGGCCCTTAACAGTGAGATATCCCCCGATGAGCATCCCGTTCGCGCCGGCCATAAACGCCAGGGCCTGGTGATCTTTAAGGCTCGTCTCTCTGCCGGCGGCAAGCTTCACGGCTTTATCTTTAAGAATTATGCGGAATATCGCTATCGTCCTTAGCGCGTCATCGCAGGATAATCTTTTCGCGGCGGCGAACGACGTGCCGCCTATCGGGATAAGCACATTTACAGGCACCGAATCGACGTCGAGCTTCTTTAATATAAGCGCCATCTCTATCCTGTCGCGCCACGTCTCACCCATGCCGATAATGCCGCCACTGCACACTTCGAGGCCCACTTTTTGAGCAAGCTTTATTGTCTCGACGCGATCGGCGAATGTGTGTGTACTTACGATCTTGCGGAAATAACGCGGGGATGTTTCGATATTGTGGTGGTAACGGCTTACGCCTGCTTTTTTCAGATAAGCGAGGCCCTCTTCCGTCATCCTGCCGAGCGAGGCGCAGACCTTTATGCCGACCTCCGCTTTTATGACGGAGGCCGCCTCGCCGATGCGCCGTACCTCACCCTCGGTAAGCGTATTGCCGCTTGTAACTATGCCGAATCTCCTCGCGCCGCTATTCTTTGCGGCGCGCGCGGCGTCGATAATTTCCCGCGCACTCTTTAAGGGATACGCCTCGATGCCGGTTCTATGCCTGCAGGATTGGGCGCAGAACTTACAGTCTTCCGCGCAAGCGCCGGATTTCGCGTTCAGTATGGTGCAGATGTCGAGCCTGGAGCCTGTATGCGCGGCCCTTACATTATCGGCTCTACGCGCAAGCTCTATCGTAGGAAGTTTAAGCAGAGCTTCTATCATTCTTATCTTATTATCCATTGTAAACTATAATATCATGTTTGGTTTACAATAGGAATAAAAAAAATAGCGCGTGTTACTGTTCGAGCGAGGGCAAAATTCTTCTTCTCGGCTTAAGCCTCCGGCCTCGTTTAAAATACTTTTGCCCGAGTTGAGAACTCCTCGAATTTGATCCAGAAAGGATCCGTCTTAGGGTGTTCCAATAGTTCTTTTTTACCGCGTCTTATGGTATGAATACCTTTTTTCGCCGGCACCGCCTCGCCCATTATGCTCGCGAGTATGCCCTCATCTTTTAATGCCCTCACTACCGCTTTCGCTCTCGAGGGTTTCGCGGAAGCGAGGAGCGTGCCTTCGCTTATCGACAGGTAAGGGTCTATGCCAAAACATTCGCAGGTCTTCGTCACCGCGTCCTGCGTAACGATCTCGTCTGTATAAATATTCAGCCCTACGCGGCTGTGGACTGCCATCTCATACAATCCGCCGAAGACGCCGCACTCTGTGGCGTCGTGCATCGCGGTAACCCCGCCCGAGCGCGCGGCTATCTGCGCGTCCTTTACCGTTGACATCTGGTAATAAACATCCCGCGCCTTCTTCAATAACGCCGGACCAAACCGCGCTTCTATGAATTTCGGGAAGTACGCCGCCATAAGCCCTGTCGTCTCTATCGCCGGGCCTTTTGTCACGATCATAAGATCGCCCGGATTTATCTTGGGATTCACGAGTTTCGTCTTTTTATCTATGCCGAATACCGTCGCGCCGCCGGCCATAGGATAATTGCAACCGGCGTAACGCGCGGTATGCCCGGTTACGACCGCTATCCCGAGTTTTTTACATTCTTTGTGCACGGTATCCCACATCCGCGTCAATTCATCCTCGGTTATCTCCGGTGGCAGATTAAGATCGACAGCCATATATCGCGGGGCGATACCGCTGACCGCCACGTCGCTCGCTAATATATGCACCGCGAACCATGCCGCCTTTTCTATCCCGAGTTCTTTCGCGAGGTAGAAAGGATCCGTCGACAATACCATCACCTGTTCGCCCAGGTCGATGACGCCGAAATCGACGCCATGCTGTGGCCCAACCATAACCGTCTTGTCCGGAGCGCCTAAGCGCGGATATATTACTTTGTTAAAAAACTCCGGGTGTATCTTGCCAAGCGCGGGTAATTTTTCCATATTATGCCTTTTCCAGTTTTTCTTTAAGTTTACCTGCGGCTATCTTAACATCATCGGAGGCCGATATCGCGCGGATCACAGCGATATTCTTAGCGCCTTTCATCAGAAGCTCGTCTACGTTAGAAAGATTTATGCCCCCTATAAAAAATACCGGCTTCTTTGTTGTCTTCAGGACTTTTTCGATATCTTTTATGCCGACGCAGTTTTCTTTCACCACCGTCGGGAATACCGGGCCGAACCCGATGTAATCGACGTCTTCGGTATTCGCGCGTTCGACTTCTTCAATAGATGAGGTCGATAGCCCTATGATGGCGTCTTTACCCAGGATCTTGCGGGCGAAGGCTATGGTAAAACGTTTCGCGTCGTCCTGTCCCAGATGAACGCCATGAGCGCCTGCCTCTTTAGCTATCGCGGGGTCGTCGTTTACTATAAACTTTACGTTATTTTCCACGCAGAGTTTTTTTATCCCGCGGGCCAGTTGTATAATCTCGCCGGGCGTTTTAGTCTTCTCGCGAAGTTGTATCATATCGACGCCGCCGGCGATCGCATCCCCGGCGATATCGATGGCGCTACGCCCGCGACAGTATTCTTCGCTGATTATAAGATATAAAATCCGCTCGTCTATTTTTCGCATGGTGAAAATCGCTTAAAGCCGCAGGCGCTCGACCTCCGCCGCGGACGCAGGCTTTACCGACAAAGTCTGTCTTGCAGAAGAACCCGTCCTCCAATAATCCACCTTGAGCGCCGGCTCGTTCCTGAACTTCGTATGGTGCGCCATGACACTCGCGGCAAGCTCGAGAGAACTATCGTCAACAGCTCCGCGAAGCACCGCTATCGGCCCCTGGTGTTCTTTTAATTTAAAGAAAACATCCCCCGTTATCGCCATTTTTTGCAGGAGGCTATTCTCGTCCATGTCGCGGCCTACCGCGAGTTTCGTTGTGGCGGATAAACGGAAATGCCTGCCGACGGTAAGAAATTTCAGATTATCGACGGTCATGGCATCGTGCTCGGCCAGGTCTTTGACCCTTTTGGTAAACCCGGGATCGGTCAGAAGACATCCGCCCGCCGGGTTCGGGTATTTTTTTATACCGTACTGGGCGGCGAGCGCAAATTGCGGCTTTCTCGACCTTCCGGAAATACTCAAAAGCTTCTCCCTGTCAACAGCCCCTTCTTTCTCCGGGACGGTGGGATCCAGCAATTTTGCCGAAAGCGGCCGCAAAAGAAACCCTTTCAACCCGGCCTCTCTGGCTATTATATTAAGCGCGTCAAGCCTCTGCGACATCGATCTCTCGCCCAGCACCTCGCCGGTAACGATAAACGAGGCGCCGAACTCATCCATCATCGCTTTCGCTTTTTTCAGCATGAATATCTTGCAATCGATGCACGGATTCACGTTCTTTCCGTACCCGTGTTCCGGGTTTTTAAGTACGGAAAGATACTCGGCGGTGATGTCGACTACCTTTATAGGCACATCGAGCGCTCTTGCCGCCTTTGTCGCGACATTCTCCCCGTCCTGCATGATGCATGCGCAGAAGTCTATCGAGAAATTGATCGCCTGAATCTCGACACCCTGCTCCTGCATCAGACGGACGGCCAGTATGCTGTCCAAGCCCCCGGAAAACATCATTATCGCTTTTTTGTTCACTTTTAAAGTCTCCGTTTCTGCTCTTGCCGAAAATCTTTTATTTCATCCGAATTTTTTAGTCGCAGGATTTTTTCCTTTACACTATGACGATGAATTCGCCCTTTGGAGGATGGGCGGTGAAGTGCGCGATGGAGGCGGAGACTTTTTCGCGCCTGACTTCTTCGAATTTCTTCGTCAATTCCCGCGCCAGGGCGATCTCCGTATCGCCGTATATTTCCAGAATATCTTCGAGCAGTTTCAAAATTCTGTGCGGCGACTCATAAAGCACGATCGTCCTGCCCTCATCTTTAAGTTTTATCAGCTGGCTTTTCCGCCTGGCCCCTTTGTTAGATAAAAATCCCTCGAAGGTGAACTTGTCGGTCGGCTTACCGGAAATCGTAAGCGCGGTTACAACTCCGGACGGTCCGGGGATAGGTACGACCGGAATATTATTGTCGATACACACCCGGATTATCCTGTATCCGGGATCGGATATCCCCGGCGTCCCTGCGTCGGAAACGAGCGCTACGCTTTTACCCTCTTTCAGAACGCTTAAGAGGTAATCCGTCTTCTGTATTTTGTTATATTCGAAATAACTCGTCGTCGGAGTTTTGATCTCATATCTATCTAAGAGTATTCTGGTGTGGCGGGTATCTTCTGCGGCTATCAGATCTACGGATTTCAGTGTCTGGATCGCGCGTAAGGTTATGTCTTCCAAATTTCCGATGGGTGTCGAGACTACGTACAGCGTGCCTTGTCCCATTTTTACTCTACCGTCACGGACTTTGCCAGGTTCCGCGGTTGGTCTATGTCGTATCCGAATTTCTTCGCGACATAATAAGCCAAGAGCTGGAGCGGTATTACTACAAGTAGCGGGCTAAAGAGCTCGTCGACTTTCGGTATCTCGATAACGTAATTGACGCTATGATGAAGTATCTCTTTATCTCCCTCGGTAACTATCGCTATGACGATGCCGCCGCGCGCTTTTATCTCCTGAATATTCGAAAGCATCTTTTCGTAAGTCTTCGACTGCGCCGCTATGCAAACGACCCACGGATTCTCGTCTATGAGAGCGATCGGCCCGTGTTTCATTTCGCCGGCGGCGTAACCCTCGGCGCTTATATACGATATCTCTTTTAATTTGAGCGCGCCCTCGAGGGCGTTTGGATAATTTATATTGCGCCCCAGGTACAGGAAGTGCGACTTATTATGTTTTTCGAAATAATATTTTTTGAACTCGCCGGCATACGCGGCTATATTGTTATAATCGGATCTGTATTCGCCTATAAGTTCGTTCATAAGCGCGGGCACTCTTCTAAATTCTTTCACAATGCGGTTGAATCCGGTCGGTGTGATCGTCTTTCGCAGATAACCCATATACAACGTCACAAGATAAAGTATGGCGATTTGCGCCGTATAGGCCTTGGTAGAAGCGACCGCTATCTCCGGCCCGGCGTGCGTATATATGACGCCGTTCGCCTCCCTGGCGATCGAGCTTCCGACGACATTGCAGATGCCGAGCGTGGAGGCTCCCTTCCTTTTGGCCTCGCGCAAAGCCGCCAGAGAATCCGCCGTCTCGCCGGACTGCGAGATTATTATCACCAGCGTGTCTTTGTCGACTATCGGGTCGCGGTACCGGAATTCGCTCGAGGTATCCACCCAACATGGTATCCGCGCGTATTCTTCTATCATATATTTGCCGGTCAGCCCCGCGTGGTACGCGGTGCCGCAGGCGACTATCGCGATTTTTTTAAACTTCTTCAGGTCGTTTTCACTTATCTTGAGCTCCTGGAATACCACCTTACCGTCCTGCAGTCTTTCGCCGAGGATATCCCCTACTATCTCGCCCTGCTCGTAGATCTCTTTGAGCATAAAATGCTCGTATCCGGATTTCTCCGCCTGTTTTATATCCCAGTCTATGCGGGTCGTTTTTTTAGGTACCTTGTGCCCGAAGGAATCTTTTACGGTCACCCCTTCTTTTGTCAGAATAACCAATTCATTGTTCTCGAGGTATATAACTTCTTTTGTGTAGTCGAGTACCGCCGGCACATCGCTGGCTAAGAAATTTTCCCCGCAACCTACGCCTGCGATAAGCGGCGAATCGCATCTGGCGCCTATCACCTTGCCGGGTTCATTGGCGTGTATAACCGCGATGGCGTAAGATCCTTTTAGCGCTTTTATAGCCCTGACGACCGCTTTTTCTATATCGCCGCTATAATATTTTTCTATAAGGTGGGCTATCGTTTCAGTGTCTGTATCGGAAGTAAACTTGTGGCCTTCTTTTATCAGTGTTTTTTTAAGTTCCAGGTAGTTTTCTATTATACCGTTATGCACTATGGCTATCTTGCCTTTGCAGTCCAAGTGCGGATGAGCGTTTATATCGTTTGGAATGCCGTGCGTCGCCCAGCGCGTATGGCCCACGCCTGTCGTTCCTTTCGTCGGAGATTTTTTAAGCGCATTGGTGAGGGTCTGGAGCTTGCCCTGTTGTTTTACCGTATTTATCCTGTGGCCTTCTATAACCGCTATGCCGGCAGAATCGTATCCTCTATATTCCAGACGGCTTAAGCCCTTCACGAGGACGTCCTGCGCTTTTCTTTCTCCTACATATCCCACTATCCCGCACATATTATCTCTCCGCCTATGATTGTTTTTTTAACTTTAAAATTTTTGTCGAATATAACGATATCCGCGTCCATGCCGGGGGCAATGGTACCCTTGTGCCTATTTATACCGAGCAGGCGCGCGGGATTAGCCGTCATCATTTTGACGGCATCGGCAAGCGGAATACCACAACCCTCGACGCAATTTTTTAATGCGCCTATCATTGTAAGGGCCGACCCGGCTATCGTGCCGTCTTTAAACCTGTAAACGCCGCCTTTTTTCTCAACACCGGCGCGCTTCTCCGCGCGCACGGAATCCGTAACCAGTATAACCTTATCCGCGCCTTTTATTTTTATAAGAAGGCTGAGTAGTTCTTTGCGGACATGTATCAAGTCCGGGATAACTTCCGCAATTACATCATCGGATAAAAGTGCCGCGGTGCCGACGCCCGGCTCGCTTCCGGCGAGACGGCGCATAGCGTTAAATATGTGAGTGGCGTGCCTTATGCCTGAGCGTATACCGCCCAACGCCTCGTCATACGTCGCGTTAGAATGGCCGACGGAAGCTATGATCCCGTTACGTTTCAAAAGTTTTACTATCGAAATAGCGCCGGATACTTCCGGGGCTACCGTCATCATCCTCAAAAGCGTGCCGCATTCTTTGATAAAACCGGCGGCATCTTTCGCGTTGGGCTTTTTTATATACCGTTTGTCCTGCGCGCCGGCCTTCCCGCGGCTTATATAAGGCCCCTCGAGACGCACGCCGAGAAGATTCGCGCCGAAAGGGCTTTTTATAACAAACTCTTCGGCGGCGCGGATTTTTTTTATCACTTCCCGCGGCGCGGCACATGATTGCGCGACGACTATCGACGTAGTTCCAAAACGCGCCTCGTTGGCAAATATATCGCCGGGCGCGCCATGGATATGCGTGTCTATAAAGCCGGGCGCGACAAAACATCCGTCGGCATCGATAATAACGGCGCCTTTGGGGCGCCGCGTTATGCCGCCGAGCGCTGATATTGTGCCATTCTCTATCAGGATCGGTTTATTTTGCGTAGCCCCCTCGGCCTTCAGGCCGAGGCCCCCTCCTGCCGGGTTCACAAAAGCCGCATTCCTCCCAGCGCTAAAGTCCGTGGATTTCTGCCGGGGGATTAAAAGAGCTGTCGGTAAAACTACGGTACCGTGTTCTATAATGATGGGCTTGATAACTACCTTGGCTTTTGGTTCAAAGCTCAAATCCCGCCTCGTTGTTGCTTCAGGATCTTAGAAATTTAAGTTCCTCGATATATCTTAAACTCCAGGACCTGAAAATCTTCTTCGAAAAGTTTACCGAGTACTTCTATTTTTCAGAGAAAAATAGAAGTATCTTAAACTCCAGGACCTGAAAACTTTCTTCGAAAAGTTTTCAGAATATGGCGTCCCCATGGGGATTCTCCCGCCATCTGTCTTACTCAGGGCGGGACCCCGCCCCCAGCTCAACTCCGGGCGGGGGAACCCTGCTATGTCGAATCTCTGGACTTTCACGGCGAAAATTGGCGTCCCCATGGGGATTCGAACCCCAGTCGTCAGAATGAAAATCTGATGTCCTAGGCCAGACTAGACGATGGGGACGCTTATTAATCTCTTAAAACCGTTTCCGCCTTTTAACTTTTTTATGTAGTGCTCTCGTTTAATGGCCCGGCATTTGCTTTCGGCGGATTCTTTATACACAAGCTTCCACGGACCTTTGTTTTTCGTTGACCTTACCTTATCACTGTTATGTTCTTTTAAGCGGCGTTCCAGATTTTCTGTACTACCTGTATAATATCGCCCGGTTTTCCCACTCTGAATTACGTATACAAAATACATTTTCCACCAGCCAGACTACCCCGCCGTTCGCCTCACCCGGGGCGGGGCCCCGCCCCGAACTTGACCCCAGGCGGGGGACGATGGGGACGCTTATAAGTTTTTATTATAACAAAAAGCGCGCTCCTTTGTCGAGCGCTCTTTTATGTTTCCCCGGAGATTATCTACATAGGTAGTTAAAGATTAACCTTCTCCACATCTTTGTAACTGACTATATCGATCATTCCCCGGCGCTGAGTTTCATTACCACCATATACCAACACAGGCCTGACAGTATTTTTCCTGTTGATCTTCTGGTAATACCGTAACCCTTTAAAATAATCTTCGTTTATAGTGCTTCCGAGTTTTATCTCAACCGGTTTTACAGATGCGTTATTCTCGAGCAGAATATCAACTTCATTACCGACGTTGTCGCGAAAGAAATAAATATTACTATTTTTACCTTGGTTTGTCCGCGCCTTCAGAAGCTCAGCGGCTACAAAATTCTCGAAAAGAGAGCCTTTTAACGGATGGCTATTGATCTGTTTTGCGTTTTGTATTTCCAGAAGATACGCGGCGAGGCCGCAATCGGTAAAATATAGTTTAGGAGCTTTAATAAGCCTCTTTCCAAAATTCGCATGATGCGCCCGGACGAAAAATATGACATAACTTGCCTCGAGCACACTTAACCAGCTTTTAGCGGTATTATGGTTGATACCGCAGTCATTGGCAAGATTTGATAGATTTATAATTTGAGCCACCCTGCCGGCGCACAGTTTAAGGAATTTCTCGAATTTTGCGAGGTCTTTAACATTGATTAATGCGCGGATATCGCGTTCCAGATATGTGCTAACGTAAAAAGAAAGAGCTTCGGTAGGGTTAAGTTTTTTATCATAGATGCGCGGATAAAAACCGGTGAAGAGAATTTTATCTATGGAGATTGCCTTGTTAGAGTAAATTTCATTATATGAAAATGGCAAAAGAACCGCCAGGGCAGTCCTGCCTGCAAGGCTTTGACTAATAGTATCCAAAAGATGAAAATTCTGACTTCCCGTTAATATGAAAAGCCCGGGCTTATCCTTTGTATCTACTATTTCCTGAATATACGACGCCAACTCAGGGACGCGTTGTATTTCATCGATAACGGCCCCTTCTTTAAGACATTCGTTTAAAAAAGACCTCGGATCGGTTCTGGCATAATCGCGTATATCGATACTTTCGAGCGAGAAGTATTTCTTTTTTGGAAACAATGCTTTACACAAAGTCGTTTTACCGGATTGCCGCGGTCCGGTAAGAGTAACGACCGGGTATTGCCGCGCATAACGAAGAATCTTCTCTGAAATGGTTCGCTTTATCATGTCCAAAGTATATATTATAATTTACACTTTGTCAATGCAATTATCAATATGTAATCTTAGAATAAAAACGCGCTCCTTTGTCGAGTGCTCTTTTAGGTTTATTCATATAAAGATAAATATCCGCGATTCCTGGAAGATAATTTCCTGGTAGTTATCACAGAGGCGGGAGATTCGAGATAGCCCATTCATAAAATCGTTCGGCAAGCTTAGCTATATCAATGGCTTCCGGCTGTCTGAAATCCCTGTTTTCATAAGCTATGAGGTTCTTCTTTGCCACGATCCGTCTATAAGTGCTTGATTCCCCGGCCTCGATTTTCGAAGGAAGACGCTGGATCAACTCTGTTGCCTCCATATGATTGTCACTTACAGAGCGGATCCCGGAGTGGAACGTCAACATAGCATCGCAACAAGATATGGCGCAGTGACAAGCGTTAAGGCCGGTCGCTGTCCAGTTGTCCATCTTGCGCGCTGTCATCATGATGTCGTAGAAATCTTTGGCCTTATTAAGAAATACCTTATAATCGCTCTTTTCGACATCGACGGTTTTTATCTTCTTTGGGGTCATATAAGCTTTTCCAGCCTTTCTCCGTAGATAAGCTTATAAGACCTTAGGATATTTTTGACAATGGGTAACCCTTTCTCGTATTTAGAGTCGAATTCTATCTTTGTATTGATATAGGGTGAAACGACATTGCTAAATTCTTTCAATATTCTGTCATCTATCTCTTCGAAAAGACGTTCTACGGCAGGCCTCGCGGTGGCATTTTTTAATATTACGGCAAGATCTATATCGCTTGAGGGGTGGTCGGCATGCTTACTAACGCTACCGAATATAGCCACGCTCAGGATATCCTTTCTTGCCGTTGAGGTAGATATCTTACGCTTTATAATTCTTATTATACTATCTAGAATGGCGTTTTCCTTAGAAAATAACGGTTTAAGAAGTTTTGATACCAGGAAGTTATTTGCGTTTAAACTATAGACGTGTGTTTTGCCGACATTACGCAAGATGAGAATCTTTTCTCGGTTAAGAGCATTGAGCGCCATATGCGCCGACTTTGGAGTTACACCAATCTCCCTGGCTATTTGCCTTCCGTTCCAATCGGCGTCCGTTCTGCAAAAAAAACGCAGGATCTTTGTTTTTATTGTGCTATTCAGGATATTGTCTATAGGTTTGGTCATCTTCATAATAGTGTTCCCTTGTGCTGTATACTTTAATAAACACGTGTTTCCTAAAGTAAACAAAGAATATCATCTATATTTACCGAAGTCAAGTTAATTTCCGTTAACTTCGGATTCGAATCACGAGTGACGCGAAGACGAGAATCAAGAAAGAAGCCCCAGAAGAACGGCTTTGACAGTATATCAGCGTATATATTGTGGCTGTGTCGGAATGCTGGCAGGGGTAAGAAGTAATAAATTAACTAGTTTTATGCGGCCGCTATAACTTCTTTTACGTGTTCGTATATCTGCCTTAATTCGTTTGCATCTATTGGTGTAATCGGCAATAGCTTTATTAGTTTCTTCAAAGCAATAATGATGTTATTTATATTGCCTGTAGCGAGCGCAATAATATCATCTGGGGTAAGATTGAAATTTTTAAGGTCGGCAACGTCACAAACATTTTTTAGCTGTTCCAATATCTCTATTTGTATCTTGTCTTTAAAAGCTTGGTCGTGTGTTATAGCGATTCCTTTTTCTTTTATCTGTCTTGCTATATCCATCATCTTTAATCCTAATATGGTTGCCCTTATCAATCCTGCCGGGTCATGCTGTAGGCCTATGGGTGATAAAATAGTATTGTCAGGAGTCATAGAAATATTCCCGAGCTTAGAAACTATGGAAGATTGACTAACTTCTTCACCTTTAAGCGCCGGGAAGAGAGTAACCGTATTTTCTCTTGTCCGCTTGAAGTCTTTTGGTAAAGATTTTTTTTGCAAGCCATATTTTTGATAGATGTTTTCGCTCGCCCCTCCTACGCCTGATATATAATATAGCTCTATATAACCGTTGTGAGATTCTTGAAATGTTGCAAGAAAGTCTTTAATATTATCTACGCCTATTGATTCAATAGCTTCTATGGGAATACGAATTAATGTATTAAAATGATTGAGTGTTAACGTGTCTTTAATGGTATTTTTATTATCGCTGATGAAAGATTTAAAGGGCTCTGTGGGCGGAGCTCTTTCAGGATTATAACCTGTCATCTCCTTAGATAATTTCGGGAAACCTAGCTTCTTCCAGTAAAACTTCCAATTTTTTAAATTGTACATAATAAAATCTGCCCCGCTACTAACTAATTTTTGCGTCGATTGTTCGTTACCGTGAGATAATCCTACGGCAATGCATTTGTTTCCAGCGTCTATATTGGATATGGACATATCTCCGTCCGAATCACCAAAAATAATTATTTGATTATTTTCCGTTATATTATTGTTTTCTTTGACTGTTTTTAGCATATCCATCTTCCCTTGCGGAAAGGGAGAAGATGTGCTATTGACACCGTAAACTGCATTAAAATAGCCATGTATGTTTAACTTTTTTACCAAATAATCTGCTACCCCTTGAGGAGTTCCTGTCCCTATATACATTTTAATTCCAGCTCGTTGTAATTCATTTAAAAGTTGGCGAACACCTCTAAATAATTTAGGAGGCTTTGCTTCAAACTCTTTCATTAAAATAGCTTCATATATCATGCTAAATTTAGCCACAAGATTACCATGAGTTTTATCTATGCTATCTATATTTAAACGTTGCACAAGCATATCGGCGACTTTTTGCAAGTCTTCCTCGGAATGTCCATTTTTAAAACTCATCGATATTATGAATGCGATATGTTCTGTTAATGTCTTCCAGCTACCACTATAAAGATATGTCTTGCCTCTATCGAGTGCTTCTCCGAATGGCTCTTCTGATGTAGCATCTATTATATAATGATAAATTTTCCCAAAAGCTATTTCAGCATTCGGCATAGTATCAATCAATGTTCCGTCCAAATCAAAGAAAGCGACTTTAGGCTTAGGATTAATAGATGAATTCGCTATATGGAATTCGTCCTTCGACGGTCTGGGTAGGTCGACTTCCGGTATCTCTTTGTATTCCCAGAAAACATCGGTTACATGATATGAACCGTTTAAAAATTCTATCCTTCCTTCATTTTGAAAACTCTTTAATGCCTCGTTTAATTTTTCTATCTCAAGCTCCGTATTGAATAAGTTGGCAATCTTATTTTTTATATCTTCCACCAAAAAATGTTTTTCAGCAAAATATGTTCTTATCATTTCTCTAGCAATGCTTCTGTATGCAATCCTCTCAAGATGTTTTGCATCAATAGTTATGTCGCCGCTTTTGATATAGGAAAGTGCCCCTAAAATATCCTTTACAAGTCTTTCACTATATTTACCAGCAACAGTATTCATTTGGTATTCGGTTTCGCAACGCACCATATCTTCTAGATAATCTAGCAGAATCACTGTTTGTTCGGCCATTATCTTTTTTAAGATTCCTCTTTCCTTGTCAGATGTTTCTCCAAATTTTGACGACCGGAATATTATTTTCAGAACCCAAAAAAACATCTGTTGGCTTTCTTCCCAATCTTTTATACTAGACAAGACTTGAACAACTTGCGAATTTTCATAAACGTATTCATAAGATAATGCGTTAGGGTCATATTCATTTGGGTCAACAAGACCTTTTTCTATTAGTTGCGAAGTATAGCTTGCTCCTCTTAATGGAATATATGATTTGATGGGATAAGTAATTCTTTTGTCCATTCCTGTTTCTCGAAGAAAAGCGATGCTTTCTCGTAGTTCTTGTAAAGTTACAAGTGGGTCAAACATAATAAAACCGGGAACATTATGAATTCCAAGCCCTTCGATTATCTCAAGGGCTTTTTTATTCTCAAAAACGGTGGCCGCTTTTCCATAACGTTTCAATTGGGATGGTGAACCTGATTCAATACCAATAAAGAGAACAGATAATCCTGCTTCTTTGAGTTTCTTAAATGCCTCGACTCTTTTATTGTTATTTTCTTCTGAATCACCTGCTTTATAAACTAACCGTGTGCTCGCCGAGGTGCCAAATGTAAGGTCGGCGGGAATTCTGCCAGACTTTTTGAGTGCAATTATTCTATCCGCCAATTCGACTACTCTCTCAACGCCTCCAGCAAACAGGTCTTCGTCGACAAAATTTACGAAACGTCCACCATGGTCGCAAACCACTACTAAGTCATTTATCACATCGTCTATCGCACGACCTCGCCATCCCCCCTTACCTAAAAAAGGTTTTCTGGCGCATATCGCACAATTAAAAGGACATTCTCGGCTGGTTTCCATAAAAACTGCTCCGCCACTATCTATGGTATAAGACAATACATCTCTTTGCGGAACTCCTGCATTTACGAGATTGGTCTTCATAGACGAATTAACTGTTATTTGACCATTGTGCATATACGCAATATTAGGAACGTCGGGAAGTGAAACTTCGCCTTTAAAATATCTTACTGTTTGCTTTATTGCTTCCTCTCCTTCTCCTTTACACACGATCACTTCTGGATATTTAGTTAACAATAGGTCTGCATTATATGTGGCGAGCACATTGCCTAGTATTATTAAAGGTCTTTCTCTCGATGGCAAAGATTTCAAATAATCCATAATTTTTGCAAGGTCGTCTAAGGTATTAAAAAATAAAGATAATCCCACTATATCCGGTTTCTCTTTTCTTAATCTAGCTATTATTCCTTCGGTGCCATTTTCAATAACATGGTGAATCGTTGAAATTTCCACGGAATTTTTGAATTGTTTTTTCAACACACCCGACAGGGTAGATACAGCCAGTGGCTCATCTACCTTCGATTCGTCCCTAATTTTACTCATCCAGCATAACGCAACTTTGACAGTTCGCTTAAAAGGTGCTCTACGCATAACCGGCTCATTAGATGAGCTATATGCGGGAAGTGCTGTTATTCTATGAATAATCTGTCTGTGTAATCGTGGAGCAATTATTTTAGTTTGGAGTTTTGAAATATCGGAATAAGGCGTTATAACATTGGTTTTAGTTGGGTCAAAATAGCGAACAGCTAATTCTTCATTCGGAATTTCAATTACAATTTCATACGGTAATACGGTTATATTGGAGTTTTTTTCTGCATCTAATCGTGCTAATACATCGTTTAGATATGATTTATCATCAAGGTTACCATCATGTTCGACATGCTTGCATATTGCGGTTACCGTAAGCGAATATTTAAAGTCTTCGCTATTAAGTCTTGATTCAGGGGCTAATTTATTGTTATCGACTGGGTAGGAAGAAAAAGACTTATTTTCAATCGCAGTAGAAAACAGTCTCGCTTCCTTAGCCCAGCCAAAAGTGCCTGTAAACAAAAAGACCCATAGTAGAATAACCGTAAGGGTCTTCATAAGTATCACACTGTTATTTTTTAGCATTGGTTTAGTCGTAATGACCTATAAATAAAAAGTGACTGAATTAACTAGTATTTAGCACTAGGCAATCCAGCCATCTAATAAATAAAATATTACTAGACCTGCGATTTTGCGCCCCTATGTCACCATAGGTTTGCCTTTATCTAGAATATTGTATATTAAGTATAGCATAGAATATAGTTAAGTCAATAGAAAGTAACAACCTTTTTGAATTACTAACCTTGATGAGTGGTGGTTATTTTCTCAGTGTCCATCCAGTGACTATAGCACGTCAAAATACGTCCTATTCCGTCATAATTCATACAAAAACAAAAGGACGCTCGAATATGAGCATCCTCTTGTTTTACGGCAAGTTACGCTTGTTTTATGTTGATTTTATCAACAGATTTTAAATCGCTATTACTTTTTCCGTTTTATCGACTTCTTCTTCGCTTCGCTCTTGGGTGGCGCAACCTTTTCTTTGGGCGCAGTTTTCTTTTCTTCAGTCGGAGTCGTCTCGGGTTTCGCCTCTTCGAGCTTTTCTTTCACGGGAACAGGCGCGGCTGTAACCGTAGCCGCGTTTACAACTGCCGCGGCCGGAGCGGTTTCGCTTTCGTCTTCGGGAACTATCTTAGCGACCGACGCGACTTTATCCGCCGCATCCAGACGCATAAGCCTCACGCCCTGCGTCGAGCGCCCGGTAGTGCGTATATCTTTTATCGGACAACGAACGATCATGCCTTTTTCCGTCATAAGCATTATCTCGTCCTTGTCGGAAACTGTCGTAAGGCTCACGGCCTCGCCGTTCTTGCCTGTCACCTTCATATTTATAATACCTTTACCGCCCCGGGATTGCAAACGATATTCTTTGAAGGGTGTCCGCTTCCCGAAACCCTGTCCGCTGACAGTAAGTACCGTCTGCTCGGGCTTGACTATTTCCATGGCGATACATGCGTCTTTTTTGCCGAGCGTTATACCTTTGACGCCTTTGGCGGCCCGGCCCATATCGCGAACCTGCGCTTCTTTGAACCGTATGGCTTTGCCCTCTTTGGTAGCGAGCAATATCTCGTCGTCGCCGTTCGTCATCTCGACTTCGATAAGTGCGTCGTCTTTCTCGAGGCCGATACCTATAATGCCGCCCTTCCTCGGGTTGGAATATGCGGTAAGTGCCGTCTTCTTGATGAGCCCGTTCTTCGTGGCCATGATAAGGAAGTGCCCGTCTTTAAACTCTCTCACCGGCACAAACGCGCTTATATTCTCCCCCTGGGCTAACGCGAGCATGTTAACTATAGCTTTGCCTTTGGACGTCCTGCCGCCCTCGGGTATCTCGTGGACTTTCAGCCAGTGAATGTTACCTTTGTCCGTAAAGAACAGCATATAGTCGTGGGTCGATGCTATAAAGAGGTGCTCGACAAAATCTTCCTCTTTCATATCGGCGCCTGTAACGCCCTTGCCGCCCCGATGCTGTTTTTTGTAACTGGACACGGGCAGTCTCTTGATGTATCCCGAATGGCTTATCGTTATGACGACATCCTCTTCGGCGATCAGGTCTTCGATATCGAGCTCTTCAGCTTCGGGCGCTATCTCCGTCCTTCTCTCGTCGCCGATTTTTTCGGCCAATTCTTTCGTCTCTTCTTTTATTATCTCGAGAACCTTCCGCTCGCTGGCAAGAATAGATTTTAAAAACTCTATTCTTTTTATGAGCTCGAGATATTCTTTCTCTATCTTGTCACGCTCGAGGCCGGTCAGGCGCTGTAACTGCATCTCGAGTATCGCGGTCGCCTGTTTTTCCGACAGATCGAACTTCTTTATAAGCTCTATCTTCGCCGCCTGCGGGCTCTCGGACTCTTTTATGACCTTTATGATCCTGTCGAGATTTTTCAGCGCTATCTTTAATCCCTCGAGGATGTGCGCCCTGTCCTGGGCCTTGGCCAGCTCGAATTTCGTCCTTCTTACTATTATGACCTTGCGGTGTTTTATGAATTCATCGAGGATCTCTTTTAAGTTTAAAACCTTGGGCCTGCCGCCGACGAGCGCCAGCATAATAACGCCGAAGGTCTCCTGCATCTGCGTATGTTTGTACAGTTGATTTAACACGACGTGCGCGTTGATGCCGCGCTTCAGTTCTATGACTATGCGCATCCCGTCCTTATCCGACTCGTCCCGTAGATCGGAAATGCCCTCTATCTTTTTATCCTGTATCAGATCCGCTATCGATTTGATGAGATTCGCTTTATTAACGAGGTACGGTATCTCTTTGACGATGATGGCTTCTTTGCCGTTTTTCTGCTCTTCAATAAACGCCTTCGCGTTTATTTTAAGCCGCCCGCGTCCGGTCGTATAAGCGCTTTTTATACCGTCGTAGCCGCGGATTATCCCTCCCGTCGGGAAATCGGGCCCCTTCACCTTCTTTAAAAGATCTTTCGGTTCGCAATCGGGGTTGTCTATCACAAAGATGATCGCATCGGCTATTTCTCTCAAATTATGCGGGGGGATGTTCGTCGCCATGCCGACGGCTATGCCGCTCGACCCGTTGACTAAAAGATTCGGCAGGCACGCCGGAAGAAGCGCCGGCTCCTGGAGCGACCCGTCGAAGTTAGGGACAAAATCCACCGTATCTTTTTCTATGTCGAGTAGCATCCAATCCGTTATGCGCTCGAGCCTGGCTTCCGTGTACCTCATGGCGGCCGCTGAATCTCCGTCGATCGAACCGAAATTTCCCTGGCCGTCGACTAAAGGATAACGCAGTGAGAAATCCTGCGCCATGCGCACAAGAGTATCGTAAACCGCGCTGTCTCCATGCGGGTGATATTTACCTAATACCTCTCCTGTGATCCTCGCGCATTTTTTATACGGCTTATTGTGCTCGAGTGAAAGCTCTTTCATCGCGTAAAGGATCCTGCGGTGGACGGGCTTCAACCCGTCGCGCACATCGGGCAGGGCGCGGCCTACGATGACCGACATCGCGTAATTAATATAGGAATCCTTCATCTCTTCTTCTATGTATCGCGTGATTACTTTTTCATTCCGTGTGTACATTATTCTCTCCTAAGAATTATTTATATATCCAGCACTTTTACTTCGTGCGCATGCTTCTCGATAAACTCCCTGCGAGGCTCGACCGCCTCGCCCATCAGCACCGTAAACATCGCATCCGCCTCGACGGCATCTTCGAGAGTAACTTTCAGCATCGTTCTCTTCTCCGGATCCATCGTCGTTTCCCACAACTGGTGCGGGTTCATCTCTCCCAAGCCTTTGTACCTTTGTATTGTCATGCCCTCTTTGCCCACGTCCATCACGAATCGCAATATATCTTTAAGTGTGTAAAAATTCTCGCTACCCTTTTCCGTCTTAACCGTATATCTTGGTTTTTGAGCTTCTTTCTTTGTTCCTTTTTCTTCGGTTCCCGCGTCCGGCCCATGGTAATCTTCGACGTCCACGCCCAATTTTTCGATGTGATCCACGATCTTTTCGACTTCCCTGGCCTCATAAAACTCGATGACTTTCTCATCGCCTTTTACGCATTTGGCCAGCTCATCGTCACTATGCAAAAACTGGTCTTCGCCCTCCACTTTAACCATATAAATTGGCATTTTTTTGGTCTTTTTATGTCTAAAACTTATGTATTTTGAAAAACTTACTCCACGGCGCTCAACAGCGCCTGCCAAAGATTCGAGCTCAACCAGGGCGTCTAATATGACCTTTAATTGCTTATCGGTAAACTGATTCTTGTCCCTTACCCGGATAAGCGTCATACCCTCTGCCCCCAATTCCAACAGGAGACTATTAAAATTATCTTCCGTCTGTATATATTCTTCTCTTTTGCCGCGCTTGATCTTATAAAGCGGCGGTTGGGCGATATAGATATGCCCTTTTTCTATGAGCGCGGTCATGTGGCGGTATAGAAAAGTCAAAATAAGCGTCCTGATGTGCGAACCGTCAACGTCGGCATCGCACATCATTATTATTTTCCCGTACCTTAGCTTCTCTATATTAAATTCTTCTCCAATGCCGGTACCTATCGCCGTTATGATGGTGCATATTTCTTCATTTGCGAGCGCTTTGTCAAGCCGCGCTTTTTCTACGTTCAGGATCTTTCCTTTCAGCGGCAGTATCGCCTGGAATCTCCGGTCGCGGCCCTGTTTGGCCGAACCGCCGGCGGAATCACCTTCGACGAGATACATCTCGCACAATGACGGATCCGACTCCTGACAGTCGGCGAGCTTCCCCGGGAGCGACGCCCCTTCCAGGGCCCCTTTTCTGCGGGTGAGCTCGCGCGCCTTCCTCGCGGCTTCGCGCGCACGGGCGGCAAGCACCGCCTTCTCTATTATTTTGTTAGCGACGGGCGGATTCTCCTCGAGAAACCCTCCGAGCGCTTCATTCACTATCGACTCTACTATGCCCTCGACTTCCGAGTTACCGAGCTTTGTCTTCGTCTGTCCCTCAAATTGCGGGTTCGGAACTTTGGCACTTATCACGACCGTCAGGCCTTCCCTCACGTCGTCGCCGGAAATGCTCGAGTCGGAATCTTTAAGAATGTTCTTTCCTTTGCAATACTGGTTTATCGTCCTGGTCAGGGCGGATTTAAAACCGGTAAGATGCGTGCCGCCTTCGATCGTATTGATATTGTTCGCGAATGTAAATATATTCTCGGCGTAGCCATCGTTATACTGCATCGCTATTTCGGTGATTATATTATCTTTCTCTTTCGAGAAATATATGACTTTTTTATGCAGGATATTCTTATTCTTATTTAAAAACTCCACGAACGATACGATACCGCCGGAGAATTTGAATTCGACATCTTTATCTTTAACGCGTTCGTCTTTTAAGGTTATACGGATATCTTTATTTAAAAATGCGAGCTCCCTTAATCTATTCGCGAGCGTGTCGAAACTATATACGATACTACCCTTGCCGAATATCTCCTCGTCGGCTTTGAACGTTACGCGGGTACCGGTCTTCTTCGCCGTGCCAACGACTTTAACCTTCGATACCGCCCTGCCTTTTTCGTATTCCTGGTGATGGATTTGCCCGTCGCGTCGTATCTCTACCTCGAGCCATTCCGAAAGCGCGTTCACGACACTCACTCCAACGCCGTGCAGACCGCCGGAGACTTTATATACCCTGTGGTCGAACTTACCGCCGGCGTGCAGTTTCGTAAGCACTACCTCGACGGCCGGTTTGCCTTCCGTCTTGTGTATATCGACCGGTATGCCGCGCCCGTCGTCTATGACCGATACCGAATTATCGGCATGAATTACGACATCGATATTTGAGGCGTATCCCGCCATGCATTCGTCTATGGAGTTATCGACAACCTCGTACACGAGATGGTGCAGTCCGCGCGCGGTCGTGTCGCCTATATACATAGCCGGCCTTTTCCGGACGGCGTCTACGCCTTCGAGGACGGTGATGGTGGTCGCGTCGTATTTCTTTGTCGCGTCCGCCTTCGCCTTCGCTTTTGATTCTTCGCTCAATTCCTGTTTCTCTTCTTTCGCCATTTTTACTTTCGCCCTCTCTTTTCTAAATCGCCTATCCTAAATCTTAAGTTTTTTAATTGTTTCCCTTTAAGGTTAAGGTTTTCTTTGAGTTTTTCCAAGAGCTCTCTTTTTTTTATCGTTAGTTCGTATAGCCAGCCGGATCCGTCGACATTGATGGTCAAAACGCCTTTTTTTATCGCAACAGGCCGGGAGTGTCCTGCGGCTTTAGCGCCGGCGGCTTCCCGCCACGCATTTGTTATTTCCTCTTCCCCAACCCTGTTTTTACCGCTTAATTTTTTAATTACGTCTTTTACTACATCTTCTATCGACTTCTGCTTTGCTTTCATTTTATGTTATCTGCATCGGCAGGACGACATAAACATATTCCGTACCTCTTCTGACAACGCCCGGCTTTTCGGTATCGGCAACTTCGAAAGATACTTTTTCGTCGTCTATATTTTTAAGAAGATCTATCAGGTAGTCGGGATTGAACCCTATGGACATGTCCTTACCTTTATATTCCGTATCCATCTCCACCCGGGCCTCGCCCAAATACGGCGCGCTCTTCGATATCACCGCCTTATCTTTGCTCAAATCTATTTTTATCGCCGACGAATCCTGGTTTGTGAAAAGCGCCGTCCGTTTTACTGCAGACAAAAATACATTTCTGGATACCGTAAATTTATCTTTAGCTTCTTTTGGTATGACCTGTTCATAATCCGGGAACTCGCCTTCTATTAAACGCGATACGAGCCGCGTCTTACCCATATCGAAAAATATCTGGTTATTATTAAAGAATATTTTAACCTCTCCGTCATCTCCCAGGGTACTATCGAGTTCGTTGACCGCTTTTGTCGGCACGATAAATTTCCGTTCCAGGGTTTTTGGAAGTTGTATCTTATCCTCTATCATAGCCAGACGTCTTCCGTCGGTAGCGACGAGGCGTATGTATGCGGGTTTTATCACAAAAAGCACGCCGTTCAATATGTACCGGGACTCGTCATGGCTTATCGCGAACTTTGTCATCCGGAGCATTGTTTTTAATTTTTTTTGCTGTAGGATCAACGAGTCTTTATCTTTAAACTCCGGTAATTGTGGAAACTCTTCTTTTGGGAGACCCATTATTTTAAAAACGCTCTTCCCGCATTCAATATTAACAAGATTATTTTTTTTAACAGACACGGATATTTGTTCGCCCTCCGGCAGTTCGCGAATTATATCTGAGAATTTTTTTGCCGGTATTGTTATCGCTCCGGTGTTTTGAGGCTTTACCGGTATTTTTGATGTTATCCCTATATCGAGATCCGTTGTTGTCAGTATAATATTATCTTCGGTAGCTTCGATAAGTATATTTGCCAATATGGGAAGATTTGATTTTGTGCTTATAGCTGATTGCACTTCCTGTATGCCTTTTAACAACACATCTTTCGTTGTTGTGAATTTCATCCCCAGAATACCTCCCTCTATTACATATCTTTAAACTTAAAAAACAGTAAAAGAATTAGTAGAGCCTGTGGATAAGTTGATAACCCTATAACCACCTACCCAAACAACAGGTTACACAACAAAACAACCAGGCAAAACTCTAAAAACTTATCAACACACCCAACAGTATATTCACTATTCTTTAATACTTTGGATAACCCTGTCGATTATAGCCCTAAAACCAGGCTTATCCTTCAACTCTCTCTCGATCTTTTCACACGCGTGTATTACGGTGGTGTGATCCCTGCCGCCAAACTGGTCGCCTATCTCCGGAAGCGAAAAATCCGTTAACTGCCTTACCAGATACATCGCGATCTGGCGGGGATACGCGATCGCCTTGCTTCTCTTCTTCGCGCGCATGTCGGAAAGTTTTATATCGAAATATTCGCTGACTTTTTTCTGAATAAGATCTATGGTTATTTTCTTCTCACCCTCTATTATCATGTCTTTTAAGACCTCTTTCGCGAGATCTACGGAAACTTCTTTACCTATAAGTTTCGCGTAAGCGACAACTCTTATCAACGCGCCTTCAAGCTCCCTAATATTGGTTTTTATTTTTTCGGCCAGGAAATAAAATACATCCTCACTGAGCGCGATCGTCTCTTTTTCAGATTTCTTTTTTATTATCGCGATACGTGTTTCGAAGTCGGGCGGCTGTACATCGACGACGATGCCGTATAAAAAACGCGAGACGAGCCGTTCCTCGAGATGCTGTATCTCCTTCGGAGGGCGGTCGCTTGTCACGACTATCTGTTTGTGCGCGTCGTATAGCGCGTTAAATGTGTGAAAGAACTCTTCCTGCGTCGACTCTTTGCCGGCTATGAATTGTATATCATCTATCAGGAGAATGTCAACACTGCGGTACTTTTCGCGGAATTTCTGCGTCGAGCGGTTCTGTATCGCGCTTATAAGCTGATTCGTGAACTCTTCACTGGATAAGTAGAGTATCTTTGATTTTGGCGCTTTATGCAGAGCGCTGTGGCCGATCGCGTGCATAAGGTGTGTTTTGCCGAGGCCGACACCGCCGTATATAAAAAGCGGGTTGTATGCTTTTGCCGGAGATTCGGAGACGGCCACCGACGCCGCGTGAGCGAACCTGTTGCTTGGGCCTATCACGAAACTTTCGAACGTGTACTTTGGATTTAAACCAACTTCTTTTGCGACATCCTGCGTCTGCCGGCTGAACGGCCAGAAAGGTTTTGCTTCTTTTTTCTCAACCTCCGCCCTTATCCTCTTTAAGGCATCCTCGCCGATCTCTTCACTAAACGAAAACTCTATCTTCAGATCCCTGCCCGCGGTTTTCTGCAGGCTCTCTCTTAATAATGGCATATAGTGTTCTACGATCCAGCCCTGGAAAAATTTATTAGGGACCTCAAGGACTATAGTTTCGTTCGACAAAGAAACATGTTTTATCGGAACGAACCATATATTATAAGCCTGGTCATTCCCAAGCACCTGCTTTATTATCTCTTTGGCCTGTGTCCAGACCACATCGGTTTCTATCGGCATTAAGCTCCCTTTTAAAGGTTATCCACAGCCCCACAAGCACGTTTTCAACACAAAAATTAGAGTTATGCACAAGTTGTGCACAAAACACCCTGCGCGCGGGGCGGCATAAAAACCAGATTTTAATTATAATGAATGGAATAACATTTTGCAACACAAAAATTCTTTTTCTTTTTAGCCTTGACTGAGAATCGTATTATGATATAATTACACTACGAAAATTTTCCACATAATGAAGGGAGAGTTATGAAGCTTAATTTAAGATGTAAGTCAAACCTGAAGCGGAAGAGAAAACACGGTTTCAGAAAACGCATGAAGAGCCGCAACGGCAGGACGGTCTTAAAAAGACGCAGACAGAAGGGCCGCCATAAGCTCGCCGTATGATCCCCGACGAGAAATTCCGGAAAAAAGAACATCTTTTAAAATCAAAAGACTTCTTTAAGGTATACAAAAAAGGCATTTCGTATAAAGCGGGCGGGGTTATATTGTACGTGCTCGCGAATGCTCTCGGGCATAATCGTCTCGGTTTCTCGATAGGGTCCAAAGCGATCAAGCGCTCTACGGTTCGGAACAGGATACGCAGATTATTCCGGGAAGCCTATAGAAAAAATAAAGGCGCTCTTAAGGCCGGGTTTGATATGGTTATAGTGGCCAGAAAAATGCCGGAAAACATAACTACATATGTTTCTGCAGAGGACGTATTGCTAAAACTCACCGCTGGCACAAGGCTTAAAACATGAAAAAGATAGCTATTCTGGCATTAAAGTTTTACCGTAAGTATTTGTCAATATTAATGTTACAGCACTGCAGGTTCTACCCATCCTGTTCACAATACGCAATAGACGCGATAGAGAAAGACGGATTTTCAAAAGGAATATTTAAAAGCATCTGGCGTATTCTTCGGTGTAACCCTTTTTCAAAAGGCGGGTATGACCCCGCATAATAAAGGATAAAAATATCATGGAAAAACGGCTGATAATTGCAATCGCTTTATCGATCCTCATCATAGTAGGGTTCCAATATTTTACAGTTAAACCCACCCGCCCATCATCGTCGGCGCCGCTTACCGGACAGGCCGCCCAGGCTTCCTCCGCCAAAGCGCCTGCGATAGTGCCTATAGCCGAGCCCGCGAAATTGCCCGATGAGAAAGAGCTGGAAGCTCTGACCGGGAAATACGCGCTTACCTTCAGTAATATAGGCGGCTCGATAAAGAGTATAAAGCTCAAAGACTATAATGAGGCCAACTCTAAAGAACCGTACTGTCTCTCCCAGGCATCCAATCCAAAAGAATACCTTTTTAATATAAGCGATCTATCGGGTAGCCAAAATTTTGATCTTGTCGAATACAAGGCAAAGACAGACGGCTTAACCATAACATACGTCTTAACCACCAAAGATTATGAGATACGTAAGAAATATATTTTACGTAACTCAAGTTATGGCATTGACTTAGAATTATCGGTAAAGAATATATCTGTCTCACCAAAAGGATTTAATTATAGCATTGTCGGTGGCTCCGGCGTTACCGAGAAAGCCAAGCAAGACGCGATATCTATCGAAGTAGCTTCGAAAATTGATGGAAAATCAGTTAAATTCAAACGGCCAAAGATAGGTGAGCGCGTGATGAGCGTAGGCATGGTAGGCTGGTCAGCCCTTAAAAATAAATATTTTTGCATCATCTTAAAGCCTTTTACCCAGACACGCGGCGCTTTTTATTACGAAGGTTCAGACGGCACACTTGTAACGGGCGTAGATTCTGAAAAAATCGTTATCGAGCCAGGCGCCAGTATCGAGAATAAATATGCGTTATATGCCGGGCCAAGCAGTATACCGGTTCTGAAAGAATTCGGCTATGGTGTCGAGGAATCGGTAAATTACGGCATATTCGGCGGGATCAGTAAGGCACTAATCGTGGTTCTTAAAGGTTGCCATTCCGTCGTACGGAACTGGGGACTTTCCATAATACTTTTATCGCTTGTGCTAAACGTGATCCTATTCCCTCTCACCGCAAAGAGTTTCAAGTCGATGCAAAAGATGCAGGAGTTGCATCCTCAAATGGAGAAGCTGAAAGTTCAATTTAAAGACCAGCCACAGAAGCTTAATCAAGAGATAATGGGATTGTATAAAAAATACAATATCAATCCATTCAGCGGTTGCCTGCCCATACTTTTGCAGATGCCGATATTCATAGCTTTGTATCAGGCATTGATGAAATCTATAGAGTTGCGCGGCGCCGGGTTTTTATGGATACGGGATCTTTCATCGACGGAGGCAGTTTCTATCCCATTCTCTTTCCCGATAATCGGCAATTCTATAAACATACTGCCGCTTATTATGGTGGCCGCTATGGTAGTCCAGCAAAAGATGTCTATGTCATCTTCCGGTGCCGCTGTTTCTGAAGAGCAGAAACAACAGCAAAAGATAATGCTTATCATGATGCCGATAATGTTCGGATTCATATTCTATAATATGCCTTCCGGGCTCGTTTTGTACTGGGTAGTCAATACAGTACTTACCATAGGCGAACAAGCGATTATTTTGCGCCGCACTGTTTAGTTGCGTCTTGACAATTTACGATTTATAGGGTATAGTTTAAGCATAAATTCTGGGAAAATGTTCTTCGTGGAACACTCTAAGAAATGGCGAAAATAATAGCGATTTGCAATCAAAAAGGCGGCGTAGGAAAGACAACTACGGCTATAAACCTGTCGGTTTATCTCGCCCTGTCGGATAAAAAAGTTCTCCTTATAGATATCGACCCACAAGGTAATGCCACAAGCGGATTAGGCATAAACAAACATAATATCAAAACCAGTATCTACGATCTTGTAATCCACGAGATAGACCCGCATAGCGTTATAATAGGAACTGGAATTAATAACCTCTCCCTTATCCCATCCACAATAGCATTAACCGGAGCGGAGGTAGAGCTCGTCGGTATTATGGGCCGCGAATACCGTCTGAAAAAGGCCCTCTCCCCCATTTCCATAGAATATGATTTCATTATAATGGACTGCCCCCCATCTCTCGGATTACTGACTGTAAATGCCCTTTCTGCCGCAGGTTCGGTGCTTATACCGATCCAGTGCGAATATTATGCGCTGGAAGGTTTAAGCCAATTAGTCAACACCATAAATCTCGTTAAGGAAAACTTAAACGCTACCTTAGAGGTTGAGGGCGTTTTGTTGACGATGGCGGACTTCAGGACTAACCTTACAAATGAAGTTATCAAGGAAGTGCGCAACTTCTTTAAAGAAAAGGTTTATAATACTGTAATACCAAGAAATATCAGGCTAACCGAAGCTCCTGGTTTTGGAAAACCAATCGCGCTTTATGATAAGAATTCTATCGGTGCGCAAAAATACCATGATTTTATGGGAGAATTATTAGGAGCAAAAAAAGATATCTCCAAAGATTTCGAAACAAAAAAACTCGATAACTCCAATAATGAAAATGAGTTAGAAAAAATAAATGAAGGAGATGTTAAGTCATGACAAGCAAAGCATTAGGTAAAGGTTTAAGTGCGCTTATACCAACGCGAGATGATTCACAAGAGAATAGAGAGTCAGTATTAAGAATACCAATATCTAAAATTAGAATAAACAAATACCAACCACGCTTGGAGTTTAATAAAGAAAAGTTAGATGAGCTTACCAGCTCTATAAAAGAGAAGGGTGTCGTTCAACCGGTACTGGTTAGAGCGTCACAGGACGGGTATGAGCTTATCGCAGGTGAAAGACGGCTCAGGGCGGTTACCAATTTGGGAATGGAGTCTATACCGGCCATCGTGAAAAATGTCGCGGATATCGACATGCTGGAGTTGTCGCTTATCGAGAATATACAGCGCGAAGAGTTAAATCCGATGGAAGAAGCGTCAGCTTTTCAGAAATTTATAACAGATTTTAATTTTACGCAGGAAAGAATAGCCACAGCTGTCGGGAAAGACCGTTCTACCGTAGCGAACACACTACGATTATTAACGCTTCCTAAAAAAATACAGGATTTTATATCCAAGGGCAGTATCACAGCCGGGCACGCGAAAGCCATACTCTCTGTCCCGACGGAGAATGACCGTCTCAGGGTCTGCAATCTTGTGGTGAAGAAGGGGCTTTCGGTAAGGGAGACAGAGGCTTTGGCCGCGCGCAGAGCCGCAGGGGAAACGGAAGAGGCGAAAGTACGTGAAAAAGACCAGGACATCGCCGACCTCGAGAATAAATTACAGCAGTTTTTCGGTACAAAAGTGAAGATATTCCACGGAAATAAGAGGGGGCGCATACAGATAGAGTATTATTCGACCGAGGACTTGAACCGCATACTCGAACTTTTTTCCCCGAAGCCGCAAGTTTAATCTTCTTGACGTAAAAGAGATTAATCATTACAATATATTACCTTATCCCGCCACGATGCATTCTGGGCTTTACCCGCGGGCAGATGGGGCGGGATTTGCTTCAGGCGAAAGAAGTCTGCCGGGGTTTTTAGCCGGGGAGCTTCATAATATAAAGGAGTGGGCTTATGATCCAGCAGACGCTTGTTCTTATAAAGCCGGACGGATTAAAAAAATCCCTTACAGGGAACATCCTTACGCGATTATCGGAGACAAAGCTCGATATAATTGCCACCAAGATAGTTAAGGTTTCCAAAGAGCTTGCGGCGGAGCACTACAGGGAACTCAAAGATAAACCATTCTTCAATGATCTTTTAAAATATCTCATGGGTGAATATCATAAAAAGAAGGTTATGGCACTGGTGTATTGGGGCGAGGACGCGATAGATAAAGTGCGCAAGGTATGCGGCTCGACGAATCCGGAAGAAGCCGATGCCGTATCCATACGCGGGGCGTACGGCAGGATCACCACCAAGGGTGTATATGAGAACGTTATTCACGCGTCGGCAAATCCGAAGGACGCCGAACGGGAAATAAAACTGTGGTTTTCGCCCGACGAGATACTGGAAACGCCGTATCCGACGAAGACGATAAAAGCGTCCGGCGAAAAGAAAGTGTGGCAGGAATAATCATGATTAAATCTATGACAGGGTTTGGTAAAGGCGAGGCGCGTTTTAAAACCGGCAAAGTTGTGGTCGAGATCAAGACGGTAAATCATAAATTTCTCGAAGCGACGCTTAAATTACCGACGGGGCTCACAGCGCTCGAAGATAAGATAAAAGAGGTTTTACAGAAGAAGCTGAAGAGGGGAAAGGTGTACCTCAACCTTACGCACGATGGATCGCTTTTAAAAGGCGAGAGGATATCGATAAACAGGAAGGCCGCGCGAAATTATTATAATGAGCTCGCCGGGCTTGGGAAATATCTCGGGTTGAAAGAAGAAGTAAGCATGAAAGAGATCCTGGCCCTGCCGGGAGTGATAAATTTCGACGCCTTAGATCGCGGCATTGAGGAATTCTGGCCAAAGACGAAAAAGGCTCTCGATATGGCGATAGAGAAACTCGTTATCGACAGGCAAAAAGAGGGGAAGGCGCTCTACCTGGATCTCACCGGCCGTACGAAAAAAATCGCCTCGATGCTTGCTACTATAAGAAGCCGCGCGCATCTCAATATAGAAGAGTACAGGAAGAGATTTGCCGACAGGGTCAAGGATCTTACCGGCGGACGCGATATAGATATGGGCCGCCTCGAGATGGAGGTTGCGATTTTCGCTAAAAATAGCGATATATCCGAAGAGATAACCCGGCTCGAGAACCATCTTTCCAATTTCAACAAGACGATAGCCTGCGACGGAGAGGTAGGCAAAAAGATCGATTTTATCGCCCAGGAACTCCATCGCGAAATAAATACCATCGGTTCGAAAGCGAGCGATTTCAAGATAGCCAAAAACGTCATAGAGATAAAAGGCGAAATAGAGAAGATACGCGAACAGGCCAAAAATCTAGAATGAACGCGCGCATATTCGTGATATCCGCCCCGTCGGGAAGCGGTAAGACCACTTTATGCAATAAGCTTTTAAAGGACGGCCCGGCGCTGGAAAATTCCATATCCATGACGACGCGCCCACCGCGTCCCGGAGAAAAAGACGGCGTCGATTACCGGTTCGTATCCGAAAAATATTTCCGGGCCTCCATAAAAAAGGACGCATTCCTCGAATACGAAGAGAACTTCGGGAATTTTTACGGTACGCCGAAAGATTTTGTAGAAGATAACCTCAGAAAAGGCAGGAGCGTTCTTTTAAGCATCGATGTAAAAGGCGCAATGAAAGTAAAGAAGCAGTTTCCGGCGAAGAGCGTGCTTATATTCATAATGCCGCCTTCGATCGCAGTGCTCGAAAAGAGATTGCGGTTGAGAAAGTCCGAGGATGACGACGCCATTTCGCGGCGGCTTTCGCTCGCAAGAGAGGAGATGGCGTATAAAGACAAGTACGACTATATCATAGTAAATGACCGGCTCGACGCCGCGTATGAAAAATTAAAAGAAGTCGTGGTTTCGGAACTAAAAACTGAAGGAGTATAGCTATATGCCAGAGATAGACATACAGAAATTATTGAATAAAGTCGGCAGTTTATATAAACTCGTTGTCCTGACTTCATTAAGGGCTGTGGAACTCGGGGATCCTTCGGCGAACTTCTCCGGCGGCAAAACGGATACCAAAACGATAAACGCGGCATTAAAAGAGATCGCCGACGGCAAAATCGAGTATAAAATTAAAGAGAAAAAATGATCAAGAAGACCGGCCCGGTGGTACTGGGCGTTACAGGCAGTATTGCGGCATACCGCTCGTGCGAGATCATAAGCGCTCTCCGTAAAGAAGGCGTGGAAGTACAGCCCGTATTGACTAAAGAGGGTGCCGAGTTCATAACGCCTTTGTCCCTGCAGACCTTAGCGCGCAACAAGGTCGCGATGGGCATGTTCGAGACCCCGGAGAAGTGGGAGCCGGTGCATACCGCGATAGCGGACAGGGCGGGCCTTATACTGATAGCGCCCGCGACGGCAAACGTGATAGGTAAGCTCGCCAACGGCATATGTGACGACTTGCTTACCTGTATCGTATTTGCGACGAACGCGCCCGTTTTGATAGCGCCGGCCATGAATGAGAAGATGTATGAGCACAAGATAGTGCGCGAGAATATAGCAAAGCTTAAGGCGATCGGTTATAAGTTCGTCGGCCCGTCGAAGGGGCGGCTGGCATGCGGCCACGTAGGCACAGGCCATATCGCCGATACAAAGGAGATAGTAAAAGAGGCTGTAAGGCTTCTGAAGTGATGGCGAATACCAGGCGAAAAAAAATGATCCCCGTCCTCGTAACCGCAGGCCCCACGCGCGAGAAGATAGATCCCGTCAGGTTCATATCGAACTATTCCACCGGAACGTTTGGATATGCTATCGCGAGAGAAGCTTTTCGCAGGGGGCACGATGTTACGCTGGTTAGCGGGCCAACTCATATCGAAGCACCGCGCGGCGTCAGGCTTTTAAAGATCGAAACCGCTATGGAAATGCGCCGGGAGGTATTAAAGAGGGCAAAGCCCGGCACATTGGTGATAATGGCCGCCGCGGTCTGTGATTGGGCTCCGATGAAGATGGCCGCAGGTAAGATAAAGAGAAAAAGCTCCGGGCTTTCCATTAAACTTAAAGAGAATCCGGATATATTAAAAGAGCTTGGGCAGAGCAAGAAAAACATTCTGGTTGGCTTTGCGCTTGAAACCGAAAATTTAGAAAAGAATGCCCTGGAGAAGCTAAAGAAGAAGCATCTGGATATGGTGGTGGCCAATAAACTGACCAAAAAAAGCGCGTTATTCGGTTCGGGTGCTACAGATGTGGTGATCATAGACAGGTTTGGCCGGAAAGCGGCATATCGAGGCAGAACCAAGCAGGAATTGGCCAAGATTATCCTTGACAAGGCCTCGAATTTTAATATATAGTCGATTCCTTGGCGCTTGAGCGGAATCGATCCTGAGCAATGTCGAAGGATCAAGAGTTATGTTAAAAAAGCGTTCCTTTACGATAACAGAATTACTGATAGTGGCTGTGGTGTTTTTAGCCATGATAGCGGTGCTTATGCCATTCGTCAGAATGGCGAAGGCGCGCTCTCGCAGGATGTATTGCGCTAACAATTTGAGGCAGATAAGGTTAGGATTACGCAAATATGCAATGGAGCATAAAAATAATTTTCCGGCAACTTTAGGTGAATTATATCCTAACTATGTTATCGGGCAGGACGTGTTTGATTGCCCGGCCAGCAAAACGATCGGAACAAAAGATAGTCCGGATTACAGTTATGCCCCAGGGCTCACGGAAGTGTCATCGGGCGATAAAGTGATAGCGCAGGATAAAGACGGTAATCACAAAGAAGCCGGCAAGCATATATTGAGGGTCAACGGTTCGGTCGAGTGGGTGAAGTAAGGCGCGGATAGGCACCTACTACTGTAATACTCGTGGCGCGGTAGTCCTACCCGAATCTGAGTAGGTAGGCACCTACCCGCGTGATTTTACTGGCGCGGTAGCCAAGCGGTAAGGCAGTTGTCTGCAAAACAACTATACAGCGGTTCAATTCCGCTCCGCGCCTCCAAATTTGCCGTAGTTTAAATGTAGGCAAATTGCTCCGAAGCCTATCCGAAAAATATCGAAGAGATTTTTCGGATGTTTAGGCGAGGAGCTGATCAGTGTTTGTTCTTAAGGTGCTCTTCAGAGAAATTTTCAAGGGCAGTTAGCGCAGTTGGTTAGCGCACCACGTTGACATCGTGGGGGTCAGAGGTTCGAGTCCTCTACTGCCCACCATTTTTCACGTTGTTTGACATGAGTAGTAGAGGGTGAGTCAGGAGGACTCGAAGCGAGCGAGCGCCGAGCGAATAGCGAGGAAAAGCGCTATGCGCGACAGCGAGCGAGGTGAGGTTACGCAGGCGCCTGGCGGCGCCGTAGTAACCGAGTCCTCTACTGCCCACCATTCTGCCGGGATGGCGGAATTGGCAGACGCAAGGGATTTAAAATCCCTCGGCCGCAAGGCCACGGGGGTTCGACCCCCCCTCCCGGCACCATTCTATGAAAAAGGTAAGGATAGAAAGAGAAAAGTAAGGAATTATTATGGATCTGGCAACGCTAAGACACAGCACGTCGCACGTGATGGCACAGGCGGTAAAGAGCCTGTGGCCCGACGTGAAGCTCGGTATCGGCCCGTCGATAGAGGACGGGTTCTATTACGATTTCGAAAAGGAAGAGCCGTTCGTGCCGGAAGACCTCGAACTGATAGAGAATAGAATGCGCGAGATAATACAGAAGAACTATAAGTTTGAGAAAAAAGAGATGAAGAAAGCGGAAGCCGTAAAGCTCTTTAAAAAAATGAAAGAAAAATACAAAGTCGATCTCATCGAAAAAATACCCGGGGATACGGTTACCATTTACCAGGACGGGGATTTTATAGACTTATGCCGCGGCCCGCACATCGATTCGACGGGCGGAATAAAGGCGTTTAAATTATTGTCTCTGGCCGGGGCATATTGGCACGGTATAGAGACCAACCCCATGTTAAGACGCATCTACGGTACGGCGTTCGATACGGAAAAGGAACTGCAGAATTATCTGACTTTACTGGAAGAAGCGAAAAAACGCGACCACAGAGTGCTCGGTAAACAACTGGAGTTTTTCAGTTTCAATGAAGAGGTTGGGCCGGGGCTCGTCCTGTACCATCCGAAGGGCGCGCGACTGCGCAGTATCATAGAGGATTATATAAGGAAAGAGCACTTGAAGCGTGGCTACGAGCTCGTGCTTGGCCCGCATATAATGAAGAGCGATATCTGGATAGAGTCGGGCCATTACGAATATTATAAAGAGAATATGTACATGTTCGAGATCGAGGGACAGGAATACGCGATAAAGCCGATGAACTGCCCCGGACATATATTAGTCTATCGATCAAAGACCAGAAGTTACAAAGATCTGCCGATCAGGTATTTTGAGCTTGGCACTGTGTATAGAAACGAAAAGTCCGGCGTTCTACACGGGCTTCTGCGCGTTCGCGGATTTACGCAGGACGACGCGCACATATTCTGTTTACGCGACCAGGTTGAGGACGAGATAATAAAGGTCATTAATTTCGTTATCGACACGTTGAATGTGTTCGGGTTCGAGGATTTCTCCGTCGAGGTATCGACGAGGCCCGAGAAATCTATCGGTAATGACGCCGATTGGGAAACGGCCGAACGCGCTCTCATTCAGGCTTTGAAACGCAAATATTTAAATTACACCATCAACGAAGGCGACGGCGCTTTTTATGGGCCGAAGATAGACATAAAACTTAAAGATGCTTTGAAGCGCGAATGGCAGTGCGCGACGATACAATGCGATTTTGCCCTGCCGGAGCGGTTCAATCTTACTTACGTGGGCCAGGATGGAAAAGAATACCGTCCGATAATGTTGCACAGGGTTATTTTAGGCTCTCTGGAACGCTTCATGGGGGCCCTGATAGAACATTTCGCGGGGGCGCTACCTTTATGGCTTGCGCCGGTTCAATGCGCGATAATTCCGATATCGGATAAAGCGCTTGAATATGCCAAAAAGACGGAAGCCTTGTTTGTCGAAAACGGCGTCAGAGTTTCTCTCGATCATAGAAATGAGCGTCTGCAGAAGAAGATACGCGACGCGGAACTCGAGAAGATACCGTATATGATAATCGTGGGAGAGAAGGAGGCCGCCGGCGGAGTTCTGTCGATACGGTCGAAAGCTCAGGGCGACATGGGGATAATGACGCCCGAAGAGTTCATTCAAATGATAAATAAAGAGATAAAAGAAAAAGTGAGGTAAGAAAGGGAGGTGATTTGGTATCGCTAAGAAAGAGCTGAGGATAAATAACCGGATAAGAGTAAGAGAGGTCAGGTGTGTCGGCGAAGCCGGCGAACAACTCGGGGTGTTGCCCACGCCGGATGCGTTGAAGAGGGCCGAAGAGGCAGGGCTCGACCTTGTCGAAGTGGCTCCGACGGCAGTGCCGCCTGTTTGCAGGATCATGGATTATTCGAAATACAAATACGAACAGGAGAAACGCGAGAAAGAGGCGCGAAAGAAACAGAAGATAGTGCATCTAAAAGAGATACGGCTCGGGCCCAAGATAGGCGAGCATGACTATCAGTTCAAGCTCAGAAATCTCGAAGATTTTCTGAAACGAGGCGACAAGGTGAAGGTTACCATGATGTTCAGGGGCAGGGAGATGGCCCACGTCGACCTTGGCAGGAAGTTATTCGATCGCCTTGCGAGCGATATTTCGCAGATAGGCGAAGTTGAGGAACCGCCCAGGCAGGAAGGCCGTTTTATCAATATGGTGGTCAGGGCAAAATAGAGATCGAAAACAGATTTCGTAAAAGCGTAAAACGTCGGATAGAAAGCGCGAAGATATGCGTTAACGGAATTTGCTTTATATAAGGAGGCAAAAATGCCAAAACTAAAGACCAATAGAAGCGTTAAAAAAAGAATGAGAGTGACGAAATCCGGCAAGATAAAAAGGTTCAAGGCTAATAAGAGCCATCTTTTGACCGGCAGGACGGGGAAGCGGAAACGGCATCTGACAAAAGCCACATATGTCTCGAAGAGTTTTGAGAATATTATGCACAAGCTCCTGCCATACGGAGCGTAATAAGGAGGAGAAATGAGTAAAGTCAAACATGCAGTAGCGGCGCATAGACGCAAAAAACGGGTAATGAAGGCGGCTGAAGGCCAATGGGGCGGCAGATCGCGTTTTCACAAGCGCGCCATGGAGTCCGTGGCTAAAGGCATGATGTACAGTTACAGAGACCGCAAAGCGCGCAAACGCGATTTCCGTTCATTGTGGATCGTGAGGATAAATGCCGCATGCAGGGAGAATGGGATATCTTATTCGCGCTTTATGGAAGGGTTGAAGAAGATAAAGATCCTGATCGATAGGAAAATGCTGTCGGAAATTGCGGTATCGGACAAGAAAGCGTTTTCGAAAATAGTTGAGGCTGTAAAGGCTTAAATCGGTAAGGAAAGCGAAAGTGAAAGAAGAGATAAAGCAGATCGAGCTTTCGGCACTGCAGGATATAGCTTCTTCCGGCGGCAATCGGGCGCTTCTGGAAGAGATGAAAGTAAAATATCTTGGCAGGAAGGGTGTCGTAACCGAGCTTTTTAAGAAGATGGCCACGCTTTCGGTGGAAGAGAAGCCGGCAGTGGGCGTTCTCGTCAATGCGCTGAAGAGCGCCATAACGGCCGCTCTCGACGAGCGGCTCGCGGTGGCCGCTGGCGCCGAAGAGGCGGTCGATCGTCTTGACGTGACGCTTCCCGGTATCGCCGCGCGGCCGGGCAGGATGCACCCGATAACGCAGACGATAAACGAAGTGTGCGATATCTTCAGGTCCTTAGGCTTCCGCATAGTCGAAGGGCCCGAGATAGAGACGGAACATTATAACTTCGAAGCGCTCAATATTCCTCTGGAGCACCCATCGAGAGACGCGTTCGACACGTTCTATTTGAAGACAGAATCCAAAGAAGAGAAATTTTTACTTCGCAGTCACACCTCTCCGGTCCAGGCGCGTTTCATGGAAAAGAATAAACCGCCGTTCGCGATAGTCGTCCCGGGTAAAGTGTACCGCCCCGACGCTACAGACGCTACGCATTCCTTTATGTTCCACCAGATAGAAGGGCTTGTCGTAGGCCCGTCTATAAAATTTTCCGATTTGAAAGGCACTCTCGAGATGTTTGCCAGGCGATGCTTCGGCAAATCTACCAGGATGCGTTTTCGACCGAGCTTCTTCCCGTTCACAGAGCCGAGCGCCGAAGTCGATATCTCGTGCATCCTGTGTTCAAACACTGCACGGCCGACGACCCATAGCGCTGTTTCAGGCGCGGGCCCCGGGCAAAAATGCAGTCTTTGCGGCGGGAAAGGCTGGCTGGAAATACTCGGCGCGGGCATGGTAAACCCGAAAGTTTTCAAAGCGGTTGGTTACGACCCGGAAAAAGTTACCGGGTTTGCTTTCGGCATGGGCTTAGACCGCATAGCCATATTGAAATACGGCATTACCGACATAAGACTCTTCTTCGAAAACGATATCAGATTTTTAAAACAATTCTAAGGCGTATGAAAATAAACTATACCTGGTTAAAAGACTACATCGATACCGCACTATCGGCTGAAAAAGCGGCAGAAGTCCTTACGATGGCCGGGCTTACCGTCGAGAGTATCCGCAAAGCTACGGACGGTGATATCCTCGAGATAGAGGTGACGTCGAACCGGCCGGACTGGCTTTCATACGTCGGCGTTGCCCGCGAACTCGCCGCGGTATCGGGCGGAAAGCTGAAACTGCCGAAAGTAAAACCGCTCCCGGCAAAAAAACTTACCGATGTAAAAATTACCATCGAAGACAAAACACTTTGCCCCAGATACACCGCGCGCGTAATCCGTAATGTTAAAGTCTCCGCCTCGCCGGACTGGCTTAAAAAGAAGATCGAGTCGATGGGATTAAGATCGGTCAACAATATAGTCGATATAACTAATTTCTGCCTGTTCGAGACCGGAGAACCCCTGCATGCGTTCGATCTCGATAAAATCGCGGGCTCCGAGATCATCGTCCGTAAGGCAAAGCCCGGCGAAAAGATTACAACGATCGACGGCGTTTCCCGTGAACTCACCGGCTCTATGCTGGTAATAGCCGATAAAGATAAACCGGTGGCAGTGGCTGGTGTGATGGGAGGCGTGAATACGGAAGTTACCTCCGACACGAAAAACATACTCCTCGAGGCCGCGTCTTTCGACCAGATATCGATCCGGAGAACGGCCAGGGTTCTTGCCATTTCAACCGATTCGAGCTACAGGTTTGAAAGAAAAGTTGATCTAAATAATATCGTTCACTCATCCGACAGGGCTGTATCGCTTATACAGGAAGAAGCGCTCGGACAGATCTGCGGATTTCAGGATATCGGTAAAAAAGAAACGCATGAAAAAACGATAACATTACGCCTCGCGCGGCTTTCCGCCATCCTCGGGACGGATATCCCGCCGGCCAAAATAAAAAAGATAGTGACTTCCCTCGGGCTTAAGATATTGAGCTCGTCCGACGGCGTTTTGAAAATGAAGCCCCCGGCGTTCAGGTGCGACCTTACCGCCGAGGTAGACATAATAGAGGAAGTCGCGCGCGTTTATGGGTATGATAAGATACCGAGCACGATACCGGACGCGGTCGAACAGGATATGAATATACCGCGCGATATCGCGGCCGAAAAGAAGGTCCGTGAAGTTCTTACGGGCCTCGGCGCCTGCGAGATAATTACCTACAGCCTTCTCGGAAAGAATATTCTGAATATGGCGCTCGCCGGCGATACCGACTCTATGGCGGAGATAAAAAATCCTCTATCGGCCGAACAGGAAATCATGCGTCCCTGTCTTATGCCGGGTATGCTTCAGGCCATATTATGGAATGTGAACAGACGCTCTAAAGACTTAAGGCTGTTTGAGCTCGGCAAGACATACACAAAAGCATCCGGCGGACATTTCACCGAGGAGAAGATGTTGTCCATCGGGATAGTCGGTGAGGTTTCGACCTGGATGGAGAGCGCGCGAAAATTGGGATTTTTTGACCTGAAAGGATGCGTTGAGACCGTGGCTGAGGAGCTGGGCATAGAAGGGATTACCTTTAAATGCGTACGCAACAACGGTTTTTCGCCATCCTGCGCCGCTACGATCGAATTGGACGGCCGCAGGATCGGTACGGCCGGAGAAGTAGCAAAGAGTATACTCAATAATTTCGGCATAAAAGAACTGGTATATTTCTGCGAGATATCACTCGACGCGATATGCAAAGCGGCAAGGCTTAAAAAAGAGTTCCACGAGCTTCCAAACCACCCGTCCGCGTTCAGGGACATATCGATAGTGGTCGCGAAAGAGATTATGAATGCCGATCTGGCCTCGGCGGCAAAAAACGCGGCCGGACAGATATTGAAAGAGGTAAAACTTGTCGATAGATACACCGGTAAGCAGATACCCGATGGCAAAATAAGCCTGACGTACCGGCTCGAATATGCCGACCCAGCCAGGACTCTCGAAGAGAAAGAAGTTTCCTCGGCCCACGCGAATATACTGCGCGCGCTTGAGGAAAAATACGGCGCGAAATTACGATAACACCCCGGGAAGCGCGATTTGCCTTTCGACAAAAGGCATGATATACTTTTATTGAAATAAAATATCCCTGCGGTGCGCGTGATTGGAACAGGAATCTTGAGCCAACAGTATGTTAAAAGGGAGTTTAACTGAGTGAGCGCCTTGGCGTTCATTCGAGAGCTCCCACCTGATGAAAATCGGGGTCAAGATTACTTTCTCCACACGGCACAGGCGGGGATTTTTTTAATTTTGCACCCCTGAAGAAGCCCGCAGAGATTCGTGTCTCGCGGGACGCGAAATTTTGGCCATGCAAAATTTCACTGCGAAAAAAGTTCTCGCATCTGCTCGAACTTTTACGCCCCGCTTAGACACGAATCTCTGCGGGCTATTTTCGGACGCGAAATTAAAAAAATCTTGGGGACATCACAAGGAAAAATGGATTTATTTCAAAAAGAAGGCAAAAAGCCGAATGTGAACGAGCCAATGGCCGCCAGAATGCGGCCGACGACTCTCGACGGGTTTATCGGGCAGGAACACATCCTGGGCGCGGGAAAACTCCTGCGGCGGCTTATCGAATCCGACACGATATCCTCGATAATACTCTACGGCCCGCCGGGTTGCGGAAAGACGACCCTGGCTCTTATAATAAGCGAAAAGACGAACTCATATTTCGAGCGGATAAACGCCGCTTCCAATAATGTCGCCGACATGAGGAGGATAATAGATCAGGCCCATAAGCGTGAGGCGATCGACGGTAAACGCACGATACTTTTAGTCGATGAGATCCACCGTTTTAACAAGGCCCAGCAGGACGTGCTGATGCCAGACGTAGAAGCCGGCAATCCGATACTGATCGGCACCACGACCCACAACCCGTTTTTTTACGTGAACGCGGCCCTACTTTCCCGCTCCCAGGTTTTCGAGTTCAGGAAACTCTCCGAAGATGACGTGATAGCCATATTGAAGAATGCCCTCTCCGATAAGGAGAAAGGCTTGGGGAAGATACCCGTTGAAATGGATGTCGACGCGCTGGCGCATCTGGCGAAAGTCTCCGAGGGGGACGCCCGGCGCGCGCTTTTGGCTCTCGAAGTAGGCGCTCTTACGACGCCGGCCGACAAAAGTAAAAAAATTAATTTCACCATGAAGGTCGCCGAAGAATCGATACAGAAGAAGGCGGTCATTTATGATAAAGACGAAGATGGGCATTACGATACCATATCCGCGTTCATCAAATCGATGCGCGGCTCCGATCCCGACGCTGTTTTATACTGGCTGGCGAAGATGATATACGCCGGCGAGGATCCGAGATTCATAGCGCGCAGGATCGTGATATGCGCCGCAGAGGATGTCGGCCTGGCGGATCCGCAGGCGCTTGTGCTGGCGAATGCGGCCCTGCAGGTAGCGGAATTCGTGGGTATGCCGGAAGCGCGGATACCGCTTGCGGAGGCGGCCGTATATGTGGCGTGCGCGCCTAAGTCGAACGCCAGTTATCTGGGCGTGGAGGCGGCGTTAAAAGATGTGGAGGGGGGTAAAACACTCGAGGTGCCGGATCATCTGAAAGACGCCAGCCTTGATGGGGACGCCCTCGGCCACGGCAAGGGTTACAAGTATGCACACGACTATAAGGATCATTACGTAAAGCAGGAATATAAGCCGTCGGACAAGCGTTATTATATACCGACGGATATGGGCCATGAGAAGCGGATCAAGGAGTGGCTCGAGAAGTTGCGCGGTAAGTAAAATTGCGTCTATGCGTATGAAAAAAAACAACAGTTTAAACAGTTAAACAGCCAGAAAATTTTAATTGACAAAAGCGCAAAATGTGAGATAATAAGCACCAAGAAAAGTTTAACATAACCCTTTTAATTCCGCTCCCGAGAGGACGGAAAAGGAGATGAAGATGAAAAGTAACCCGCTTATCTATGTAAAAATAGACAGCGGGCATTTTATTTTCCGGGGGTTCTGCCATGACGCTTAAAGAGAAGTCCAAGATACTCGATAAAGACGCTATCGACAGGGTGCTGGAGAGAATAGCCCACGAGATAGTCGAGAACGATAAATCTGTCGGACGGATTGCGATAATAGGCATAAAGAATAGAGGCGCTTATCTGGGCGGGCGTCTTGCCGCGAAGGTCGAAAAGATAGCGCTTACCAAGATACCGGTCGGCGCGCTCGATATCACATTATACAGGGATGATCTTACGGAGGTTTCGGCCCAACCGGTGGTTCACGCAACCGAAATAGATTTCGATATCGCAGGAAAGAAGATAATTTTAGTCGACGATGTGCTTTATACCGGCCGGACGATACGATGTGCGCTCGACGCCCTGATAGATTTCGGCAGGCCTGGACAGATACAACTCGCAGTCCTGATAGACCGCGGACACCGGGAGCTTCCCATAAGGGCCGATTATGTCGGTAAGAACGTGCCGACATCGTTGAAAGAGACGGTGGCGGTCAGGCTTTCCGAGACCGACGGTAAAGACGAAGTAGTCTTGTGCGAAAAGGCGGCGTAGGTATGGCGGAAAAGAAGACGATTTGGACGAAGAAAGACCTTCTGGGGCTCGAATATCTCTCGAAAGAAGAGATAGAACTTATATTATACACCGCCGGAAGTTTTAAAGAGGTTACTACCCGCCAGATAAAAAAGGTTCCCGCCCTCCGGGGTAAGACGGTTGTAAATCTCTTCTATGAGCCTTCAACGAGAACCCGCACGTCATTTGAACTCGCCGCGAAACGCCTGTCCGCCGACGTAGTGAATATCGAGATAGAAGCATCGAGCGTGAAGAAGGGCGAAACGCTTATAGATACGGGTAAAAACATAGAGGCGCTCAAGATAGATATAATCGTGGTACGCCATTCCTCGAGCGGCGCGCCAAATATACTCGCCAGGTCGGTCAAGGCGCGCGTTGTAAACGCCGGCGACGGTTGGCACGAGCATCCTACCCAGGCGCTACTCGATATGTTTACCTTGAAGTCGAAACTTGGCAGGATAGAGGGCCTGAAGGTTAGCATCATCGGCGACATAGCGCATTCGCGCGTCGCGCGTTCAAATATATGGGGGCTGACGAAGCTTGGGGCAGAGGTTACCGTCTGCGCGCCGCGCATGCTGATACCCGACGGGATAGAGAAGATGGGCGTCAGGATAACCTCCGATATAGAGGAAGCGTTAAGAGGCGCCGATGCTATAAACGTCCTGCGGATGCAGTTCGAGCGGGACGCGGCGCTCGCATTCCCGTCGAAGCTGGCATATTTTAAGGAATACGGCATTACCGCCGAACGGCTTAGAGCCTGCAAAAAAGATATAGTTGTAATGCATCCGGGCCCGATAAATAGGGGGATAGAGATGTCGAGCGAGGTTGCCGACGGTAAAAATTCGGTGATATTGGAACAGGTGACGAACGGCATTGCGGTGCGAATGGCCGTTTTATACCTTGTAGCTTATGCAAAAGGGGTAGAATGAACAAAAGATATTTAATAAAAGGCGGAAGGGTTATCGACCCGGCCAATAAAATAGACGCGCTTCTTGATATAATAATTGCCGATGGCAAGATTGAGAAGATCGGCCAAGGTGATTTACACCCCGGGGTGGAAATCCCACCCCGGGGTGGAAATATAGAAGTAATAGACGCCAAAGGCAGGATAATCGCACCCGGGCTTATCGATATGCACGTCCACTTAAGGGAGCCGGGCCGTGAAGATGAAGAGACGGTCTGGACGGGTTCGCGCGCGGCCGTTACGGGAGGATTTACCGCGGTTCTATGTATGCCGAATACCGATCCGGCCATTGACAACCCCGCCGTGGTGAAAACATTGAAGGAAATTATTGCCAGGGATGCCGCCTGCCGCGTCTTTATATGCGGCGCCATAACGGAATCCAGAGCGGGAAAGAAGCTGGCAGATCTTACTAAATTTAAAAAAGAGGGCATTGTAGCCGTATCCGACGATGGCTCCGGCGTCCAGGACAAAAAAGTTATGCAGGACGCGTTAAAGGCCGCCGCTGTGACGGGAATTATCCCGATAGAACATTGTGAAGACGACGCTCTTACTTGCGGCGGGGTAATGAATAATGGGTTTGTCTCGACGAAGGCGGGTTTAAAAGGGATAAGCGCCCGCAGTGAATACGATGCCGTAAAGCGCGACCTTGAGCTTGCCGGAAAATTTTCTACGCCAATACATATCGCGCATATAAGCTGTAAGGAATCGGTTGAACTCATTCGTACGGCGAAGGCCGCAGGCGTCAAAGTTACGGCGGAGACGGCGCCGCACTATTTCAGCCTGACGGATGAGCGCTGTGCCACCTACGATACGAATACAAAGATGAATCCGCCGCTTAGGACAAAGGAAGACGTGGAAGCGATAAAGGCAGGCCTGGCCGACGGTACTATAGACGCGATCGCGACCGACCACGCTCCGCACACAGATTCCGAAAAGGACGTCGAATTCGACTACGCGCCGTTTGGCATAATAGGGCTGGAAACAGCAATCCCGCTCTGTATGATGGAACTGGTTGATAAAAAAATATTATCATGGAGCGGCCTTATTGCGAAACTTTCGACAAATCCGGCAGGCATACTCGGCGTCCCCGGCGGAAATCTTAGGGAAGGCGCTCTTGCGGACATAACTATAATAGATCCCGAGAAGGAATATACGTTTAAAAAAGAGACGATAGTTTCGAAATCAAAGAATTCGCCTTTCATAGGCTGGAAGCTCAAAGGAAAAGCCGTAACGGTTTTTGTGGGCGGCACTCTTGTGATGAAGGACGAGGTATTGCTATAGGATAGATACCGATATGACCTCCGAGGGCGACTTTATGTCGACCTCGGAGGTCGGATGAGGTTAATATGCCGTTTATCGCTGATTTCCATATCCATTCGAAATATTCCCGCGCGACAGCGAAGGATATGGATCTGGCGAGCCTTGTAAAATGGGCGAAGATAAAAGGCATATCGATGCTCGGCACCGGAGATTTTACTCACCCGTTATGGTTTTCAGAACTTGAGACGCGCCTTGAAAAGACTTCCGCGCCCGGCGTATACCGCTACGATGGTATCGATTTCATATTGACCGTCGAAGTCTCAAATATATATTTCAAAGCGGGCAGGACGAGAAAAGTCCATAATATAATATTCGCGCCATCGCTTGAAACGGCGCGGGAAGTATCTGCCGCGCTGTCGGAATACGGGGAGCTGTCGTCGGACGGACGGCCCATATTAAGCGTGGAATGCGACAAGATGGCGAGGCTTCTCGCCCGGATAGATCCGAAGATATTTCTGATACCCGGCCATGCCTGGACGCCGCACTTCAGTATATTCGGCTCCAACTCCGGGTTCGATTCGCCGGAAGAGTGCTTTGAGGATCAGACGGATAAGATATTCTCGATAGAGACGGGGCTTTCGAGCGATCCGGGTATGAACTGGCGCTGGTCGAAACTCGACAGGTTCTGCCTTACATCAAACTCGGATGCGCACTCGCCGTCGAGGCTGGGCCGCGAGGCGAATGTATTCAAAGAGAAAATAGATTACGACAGCCTGGTTGAAATATTAAAGACCAAAGATAAAGACAAATTTCTTTATACGATCGAATTTTTCCCGGAAGAAGGCAAATACCACTGGGATGGCCACAGAGGATGCAATGCGCGCCTCTGCCCGCAGGAATCGAAGACGATAAATAATATTTGCCCTGTGTGCGGCAAGAAGGTTACAATAGGCGTAATGCACCGGCTCGAAGACCTTTGCGACAGGGCTGAAGGTTATGTCGATGCGCGGAGCCCTTCTTTTAAAAGGATGGTGCCGCTTACGGAAATAATAGGCGCCGCATTCGGCGTCGGGGCAGGGTCCGTAAAGGTTGAGAGAGAATATTTCCGGCTGATAAAAAATTTCGGGACGGAGTTCAATATACTGCTGTGGATGGACGAGCGGGAGTTACAGTCCGCTCTTCCCGAAAGAATAGCCGCAGGCGTAATAAACGTAAGAAAAGGCGATGTCGAAATAAAGCCGGGTTATGACGGAGAATACGGCACCGTCGATATTTTAAGAGACAGCGGCTCGCCCGGCGACAAACAACTGAGCTTCTTTTGAGTAAAATTATGAAACAAGTACAGGCAAAGATACTAAAGAACAAAGAAATCGCCAAAGGTTTCTACAGGATGCGTATCGCGTCCTCATATCTTGCCGGTTATTCACGGCCGGGGCAATTTGTCGAGGTGAGGTGCTCGCAGGAGACCGACCCGCTCCTGCGCCGGCCGTTCGGCATTCACAGGGTCATCGACGCAGGCATAGAGCTTTTATATGAAGTCGTCGGCCGTGGAACGGATGCATTGTCGCAGAAAAAACCCGGAGAGACACTCGACATTATTGGGCCCCTCGGGAATGGTTTTGATCTCGGTCTTGCGACCTGCGCGCGTCAACGCCCGGCCATTCTGGTCGCAGGCGGTAACGGCGTGGCGCCATTATTCTTTTTAGCCGAAGAATTGAAGAGAAAAAGTATAAAAATTCATGTTTTGATCGGTGGGCGCTCGAAGGGGCATATATTATGCGAAAAGGAGTTTAAAAAACTCGGCGCAAAAGCGGTAATTACTACGGACGATGGCTCGAAGGGGCTTAAAGGTCTTGTGACAAACCCATTATTGACAGCGCTCTCAGCCGCCGCTTCTCGTCCGTCGGTAATATATGCCTGCGGGCCGACCGGTATGCTGAAGGCGGTATCACGCTTAGCATACAGTAGCGGCGTCCCGTGTCAGGTTTCGCTCGAAGAGCACATGGCTTGCGGTGTCGGTGTATGTTTAGGCTGTCCTGTAAAAGTTAAAACGGATAGCCGATACAAAATGGTATGCAAAGACGGTCCGGTTTTCGACGCCGGGGAGATAATATGGTAGATCTTTCGGTTAATATCGGCAGATTGAAACTTAAAAATCCAGTTATGACCGCATCCGGGACGTTTGGCCCGGAATACGGCGAGCTCTTCGACGTAAATGCGCTCGGCGCCGTTGTATTAAAGACGATAACGCTTGAAGCCCGCGTCGGGAACCCGCCGCCGCGCATCGCGGAAACATTTTCGGGAATGCTTAATTCAATAGGTCTTGAGAACAAAGGACTCGATGATTTTATAAAGAACAAACTGCCGAAGGTAAAAGGGATAAAAGCACCGATCGTGGTAAGTATAGCCGGTAATAACGAAAGAGAATATGCCTTGCTTGCCAAAAGACTTAGCGCTGTAGCGAAAATATCAGCGCTTGAGATAAACCTATCGTGCCCCAACGTAAGGCACGGGACATTGGCCGGACTCATAGCGCAGGATCCCGACGTTACCGGAAGGATAGTCCGCGCCGTGAGAAGCTCGACGAGGTTGCCGTTAATCGCGAAGCTTACACCGAATGTTACGGATATTTCAGTGATAGCCGCGTCGGCCGAGAAGGCCGGTGCCGATGCCGTGCTTTTGGTTAATACGTTCCCGGCGATGGCCGTCGATATTGAAACGAAAAAGCCGAAGCTCGGAAATATAACCGGCGGCCTAAGCGGCCCGGCGATAAAACCTATCGCTTTAAAGATGGTATGGGATGTTTACAATAAAGTGGATATTCCCATAATAGGCTCGGGCGGCATAATCAATTACAAAGACGCGATAGAGTTTATGCTCTGCGGGGCCACTGCCGTACAGATTGGAACCGCCGTATTTACCGATCCCCGCACCCCGGGGTGCGTAATCAAAGATATAAGAAGATATTTAGAGCATGCCGGCTATCGCCGTATAAAAGATATCATCGGAGGGTTAAAAGCATAAATGGAACCGATCAAACAACTTATAGTAGCTCTGGACCTGAAGACTGAAGACGCCGCCATAGAAATGGCGGAAAAATTGAAGGAATATGTCGGATTTTTTAAGATCGGCCTCGAGCTCTTCTCCTCATGCGGGCCGCGCATAGTCGAGAGGATACGCGAAACCGGTTGTGACGTATTCCTCGACCTGAAATTTTACGACATCCCGACCACCGTCGCGAAAGCGTCCGTAGCGGTAACGAGCCTTAAGCCGTTAATGTTCAATGTGCATGCCCTGGGCGGATATGAAATGATGAGACGTACGGCCGAGGCTGTGACGGCCGAAGCCGCGCGGCTCGGCATAGCGAAACCGAATATCCTGGCAGTTACAATACTTACATCCTTTGACGAGAAGGCATTGAAGGATATAGGTGTTGAGGGCAGTCCCAAGGAAGCGGTTTTACGGCTTGCCCATCTTGCTAAAAAGGCGGGGCTGGACGGAGTGGTGGCGGCACCGACGGAGACAAAAGCCATAAGGCAGAATCTCGGCAAGGATTTTTTGATAGTGACTCCCGGAGTGCGTCCGGCATGGGCCGCCGTAGATGACCAGAAAAGGATAATGACGCCGAAGGAGGCCGTGGCGGCGGGGGCCGATTATATAGTAGTCGGAAGGCCCGTAACCGAATCCGCCGACCCGGCTGACGCGGCGCAGGAGATATTAAGGGAGATGGAGTCATGACGGAAAAAGATGTTTTAGGATTATTCCACGAAAAAAACGCCCTGCTTACCGGGCACTTTAAATTATCAAGCGGCCTGCACAGCCAGAATTATCTGCAATGCGCGCTCGTATTGCAGTATCCGGATATCGCGGAAAAGTTTTCGCGCGAGATTGCGAAAAAATTCCAGCAAAGTAAAATAGATCTTGTTGTGGGGCCTGCGCTCGGCGGGGTAACCCTCGCATACGAGGTCGCCCGCGCCCTCAAAGTGAGAGGGCTGTTCACGGAAAGACAGGAAGGGGCGATGGTGCTCCGCAGGGGGTTTGCGATCTCCGCCGGCGAGCGGGTACTGGTCGTGGAAGATGTCATAACGACGGGCGGTTCGACTAAGGAAGTGATGGATCTGGTTTCTAAAGCAGGCGGCGTAGTCATCGGGGTTGCAAGTATCATCGACAGGAGCTCGTCACCGGTAGATTTCGGCGCGCCGTTTTTTGCGCTGGCCAAGATAGACGTCAAGACCTATAAAGAGAGCGAGTGCCCACTCTGTAAAAACAATATTCCCATAACAAAACCCGGCTCGAGGAAGTAGAAAATCCTAAATGATTGCGCCGGAAACAGCGATTATGGTATTATAATCTCTCTTAAGGGCAAGTAGCTCAATGGCGGAGCAATCGGTTTACATCCGATAGGTTACAGGTTCGACCCCTGTCTTGCCCACCACTTTAACTCAATAACATAACTATCTTATGCACGCATTAACACTCATAATAGTAGCCCTACTCGTATTCGCGCTCGCGTACCGTTTTTACGCGAAGTTCATTACGGCGAAAGTTCTTGTTCTTAACGATAAGAATCAGACCCCGGCCCATACCTTTAAGGACGGACGCGATTATCACCCGACGAATAAATATGTCTTGTTCGGCCACCACTTCGCCGCTATATCCGGCGCGGGGCCTCTGGTTGGTCCTGTACTCGCCGCGCAGTTTGGTTACCTCCCCGGATTCCTGTGGCTTCTTATCGGCGCTGTTCTCGGCGGCGCGGTTCATGACGTGGTCATACTTTTCGCCTCCGTGCGCACCAAAGGGCTTTCTCTTACGCGTCTGGCACGGAAGAATGTCAGTAAAACCGCCGGGCTCATAACCGGAATAGCGATTCTTTTTATAATCATCACTGCCCTGGCGGGGTTGGCCATAGTGGTGGTGAACGCGTTGAGCGAAAGTGCATGGGCCACATTCACCATAGCTATGACGATACCGGCCGCTCTCTGCGTCGCGTTTTACATGTACAAACTGCGCCCCGGTAAGGTAGTAGAAGCGTCGATCATAGGTGTCGTTATCGTGGTCGCGGGTGTCGTATTTGGCGAGCCTATCGCAAAGACGGCGTTTGGCCAATACTTTTTATTATCAAAAACAGCCCTTTCAATAATTTTACCTATATACGGATTTATAGCGTCGGTCCTGCCTGTATGGCTTCTCCTATGCCCGCGTGATTATTTGAGCTCGTACATGAAGATAGGCACCATAATACTACTTGCCGGCGGCATATGTTTAGTCGATCCGATACTAAAAATGCCCGCGGTAACCAGTTATATCCATGGAGGGGGACCGATAATACCAGGGAAGGTCTGGCCCTTCGTGTGCATTACGATCGCATGCGGAGCCATAAGCGGTTTTCATGCGTTAATAGCGTCCGGCACTACGCCCAAGATGATCGACAAGGAATCCGACATAAAGATGATAGGCTTCGGGGCCATGCTTGTAGAGTCGATCGTCTCCATACTGGCGCTCATAGCGGCGACGGTACTATTGCCCGGGGATTATTTTGCCATAAATGTCCCGGCAGATGTATTCGCTAAAATGGGCCTGGGTACAACTCAGCTTGCTGAGATCGAGCGGATGACGGGGGAGACGCTCTCCGGCAGGGCGGGCGGGGCGGTGTCGCTCGCCGCAGGCATGTCGGTGATACTGTCGTCTATCCCCGGCATGAAGGGGCTGATGGGTTATTGGTACCATTTTGCGATCATGTTCGAGGCGCTCTTCATCCTTACTACGGTCGATACAGGCACGCGTGTAGCGCGTTATATACTGCAAGAACTCGCCAGGCTGGTCAAACCAAGGATGAAGTTCGACAAGACGCTTGCCGGCTCACTCTTGAGCGGCGCGGCGGTAAGTGCGCTATGGGGTTATCTCGTCTATAACGGGGATATTACGACCATATGGCCGATGTTTGGCGTGGCGAACCAGCTTTTAGCGACGCTCGCATTGGCGATCGGCACGGTTTATATTTTGAAACATTCCAAGAACTGGAGATATGGACTTATAACGTTTATACCCGCCGTGTTCATGTTCGTTACCACGGTAACGGCCGGTATCATGAACATAACCGATAATTATATTCCCAAGCATACCTTCCAGGGAAATATGAACGCGGCTTTGTCGGTTATAATGATAGCGCTCGTTATCATAATATTTATTGAAGCTGTAAAGAAGATATACAGTATGCGAAGGCAGTTATTCGTACCTTAAGGCTTCTATGGGGTTTAATTTGGACGCCTGACGCGCAGGCCATAATCCAAATACGAGTCCTATAGCGACGGAGAATGTAGTAGCAAGTACTACCGAGAAGACAGTCACCTTTATAGTCCACCCAACCACCATAGCTAAGAGCGCGGCTATTCCAGAACCCAGCAACACCCCGATTATCCCGCCGCTCAAAGTCATGGTTACCGATTCTATCAAAAATTGCATCATGATATCCGATTCCCGCGCGCCGATAGCTTTTCTTAAACCTATCTCTCTGGTTCGCTCGGTTACAGAAACGAGCATTATATTCATGATACCTATCCCGCCAACGAGAAGCGATATAGCGGCGATCGATCCCAGAAGCATGGAGATGGTGTTAGTCGTGGCTTCGAGGGTCTGTTTGATGTCGGCCATATTTCGTATCTCGAACGCTTCTTCCCGGTCTTTAAGTGTCGTAAGCCGGTGGCGTTTTATAAGAAGCGCTTTTATCGCATCCTCTACTTCGTCCATTGACGCTATGTCATTCACCTCAACATCTATTGAATCGATGTACTGTTTGCCCAGGAGCCGGTACATGCCAGTCGTTACCGGTATTATAATAATGTTATCCTGATCATTAGGCCCGGCCGCGCCTTTTTCCGGCAGGATACCGATTATTTTGAAATTGATCCGGTTTATCTTGATATAGGCATCCAGAGGATTTTCATTAGGGAAAAGTTGTTTAAGAACGGTTACGCCGACCACCGCTACGCGCGCGCGCATACGCACTTCCTCCTCGGTAAAAAACCTGCCGGTCGTCGGCACAGCGGCGCGCATCTGGGCGTAATTTACGCTTACTCCCTGGACTTGCGTACTGCAGTTCTCATTGGCATATACCGCCTGGGCGCTACTGGATACACTGGCCGAGACGTTTTTTACGTTGGGTATTTTTGATATTGCTTCCACATCCTGGGATGTGAAACGCGCTATCGCGCCTGCGCCGAGCGCTACGCCGCGCGTCTGATGGGAACCGGATCTTATCATGAGGAGGTTTGAGCCGAGAGAGGCTAACTGTTTTTTGATAGATTCCTGCGCGCCTGTGCCCAGAGCAAGCATAGCTATGACCGCGGCCACTCCTATGAGTATGCCGAGCATCGAAAGCGCTGAGCGCAGTTTGTGTGATACTATCGACCAGAACGCTTGTCGTAAGTGATCGCTTATCTCCGCGCGTTTTATATTGGGTGTTTTTTCAGCCAGTATATGGCTTATATCCGGCCGCCCAGCATCCTCTTCGTTAGTCCGGATAATTCCACTGGTCTTTTGTGTCTTATTCAGTTCGTCGGATACTATTTGCCCGTCGCGCATTTTTATAATGCGTGCCGCGTGTTCGGCCACCTCTTCTTCATGGGTGACCATGACTATGGTCTTGCCTTCGGCGTTCAATTTTTCCAATATTGCAATGATCTCGTTCTGGCTTTTTGAGTCTAGGTTTCCTGTCGGCTCATCGGCAAGAATAAGCGGCGGATCGTTTACCAATGAACGGGCTATCGCGACGCGTTGCTGTTCGCCGCCGGATAGTTCGTTAGGTCTATGCAGGGCCCTGTGCGAAAGGCCCACCGCCTCGATCTTTTGAAGAGCGCGTTCTTTTAAGTGGCGCTTGCCGGCGTATATTAAAGGAAGCTCGGCATTTTCTAAGGAGGTAACTCTCGGAAGCAGATGGAACTGCTGGAATATGAATCCCATAAGGTGGTTTCTTATCGCCGCCGACTGCGTATCGGTGACATTTGCTACGTCACTGCCCGCGAGGTAATATTGCCCGGAGTCCGGCATATCGAGAAGGCCTAAGATGTGCAGGAGTGTGGATTTACCGGAACCGGAGGGCCCCATTATCGCGACGAACTCTCCATGCCCTATTTTGACGGATACGCCGCGCACCGCGGCGACTCCTACCGTACCCGTATGGTATGTCTTACTTATATTTTTTAACTCGATCATAGTTTTACTATTTACCGCCTTTTCGCATCGATGGCATAAACGGATTTTTACCGGTTTTAGAAGAAGAATCCGGCATGGTAAACTTTTGGCTTACGGCGAGGATGCGATCATTTTCGGATAATCCTGAAAGAACTTCCACATTTTTTTCATCAGAAGCTCCAAGCTCTATTTTACGCTCTTCCTTCTTGCCTTGAGCCTGTCCGATGATGACATAATCACCATCCTTGCCATGTTTGACGACTTCCTGCGGTATCGTAAGGACGTTATTCTTTTCGCTCTCGAGGATATTTACCGTGGCCGTCATGCCGGAGCGGAATACGGCGGGCACTGTTTCAGGAACTATGTCCACCTGGTAGATATTCACGTTATTTACTGTTTCCGATTCATAATATATATGGTCGACCACGCCGTTTAGTTTTATATCGGGATAAGCGTCGAGCGATATGCCGACGCTTTGGCCGAGACGCACTTTTCCTATATCCGTTTCGTCAATCTGGGCCTGGACGATAAGCCTGTCCGAGATAACTACGACGATGTCGGAGGTCGTAACGGTTTGTCCGGGCTTGTCGGTGCTGACTATAACCTGGCCGTCTATGGGCGATATGAGGGGCGTGGCTTTGTACACGTCTGCCCAGTATTTCATCGCTTCTTCACCGCGTCCGCGTGCCGCGTCGAGAAGAGCGGCCCTTTCGGTCGAGCTCATCCACGCCAGGGTCTGCCCCGACTTTACCGTCTCGCCCTCTTTAACCAGTATCTCGTTTATGCGGCCGTTGATCGGCGGTTTTATCTCTAATCTACTCTGCGGCTGTACGATGGCAGTGGAGCTTATTACCGATTGTATATTTCCTACCATAGGAAATATCTCCCGGACAACTTCTTTGGACGATTTCCCCTTAGGCATGATCATCAAGATCGCCGCGGCGGATATCAAAATCAATACGCTCACAAAGATCGCTCTTTTGCTATTGTGCGTCATAATCGAGAGTTCCTCCTTTTGCCTGTATCCAATTTGCTTCCGCTATCAACGCGGCCTGTTGGGTGGATAGAAGCGTTTTCTTTGCCGTAACGAGGTTATTTTCTATTATTATCCAGTTGTCATATGTCAAAAGACCTATGGAATATTCGGCGGTGGATATCTTGGCTCGCTCGCTCGCGGCTTCGAGGGACTTTCGCGATACTTCGACCTGATCCAGGGTGTTTTGCAGGGTTGTCCACGTGTTCGATAATGTGTAAATTACGCCGTCGCGCCCACTGCGTTCGTCCTCCATGGCCTGCTTCCACGCCTCTTTAGCTTTTGGCACACCAGCGATTATGTTCCCCTGAAATATAGGTAAAGAGAAGCTGGTGCCGAATGACCATTCGTTTTTATCGGGGAAGGCATCAATGTTGGTGTTATTCATCGTTCCCGTCGCGTAAATTTGCGGGAAGAACTGCGCCTTGGCGGAACTTAATCCGAATTTGGCCGCCTCTTTTTTAGCGACGAGCTGACGCAGGAGGGGGGTCGATTCGCACAATTTTTCAAAGTCCGGCCTGTCGCGGTCTTTTTCCGCGACTACAAAATCCCCCCTGGCTGTTATGGACACAAATTTAGACCGTCCCAATTCTTTTGTAAGCTGGCGCTCGGCCAGGTAGATGCTTCTTTTTGCCTGGTTGACCTCAAAGTTTGCTTGTGCCCAATCCGCCTCTGAGGTGAGAAGAGAGCCTCTGTGCTCTCTGCCGCCCTCATAGCGCAATTTGACAAGTTCCATGGCCTGTTTACGACGGCCTTCGATTTCTTCGGTAACTTTGAGAAGCTCCTGCGCGGTAAGAAGAGCAACGTATGCTGTTCTAAGGCTAAGGCGTATGTTTGACGACGTAACATCGTAGGTATATCTCGAGGCTATTATGGTTCTTTCCGCACCGGAGAGATCGTAAGAAGTTTTAAAACCATCGAAGAGAAGCTGTTGGACTGTTGCGCCATAATCATAAGTAGTTGTCGAATTGCTGTCGGTAGAGGATTCGATCGTGGAAGACCCGCCGCCGGCACTGCCGAATACCGCGCCCTTCGATGTGGTCTCGCTCGCCGTGCCCGTTATCTGCGGCATGACGGCGCCTCTGGTAACTTCTTTGGCGGCGATATTCTGCTTTATCTTTGCCGCGGCGCTTGCGAGGTCGGGATGCTGGGCGCGAGCCTCTTTTACGCACTCTTTCCACTCAAGCGCCTCTTCGGCGTGCGCATAAGATGCGGCGCCTAAGAAGATAGATAGCGATATCGTGAGGATGAATTTTAAACGTGTCATTTTTTGGGCAGTTCGCCTTCCATTTTGGATATGGCTTTAGAAGCTTTATGCAGAAAAGATGTAAAATCCGCCTCGCGCATGAGATGCACCACCTTTGTATCGGCCTTGGCGAAAACCATAAGCCTGTCGCCGGATTTTATTTTTAATTCTTTGCGCAAAACCGCCGGAATAACCAGCTGTCCTCTTTCCCCGACCGTTACCGAGCCGTAAGCATTACCCTGAAATATAGAACTCATGATCATTCTCCTTTGATTTGTATGAAATGTATGTCAAGTATGATAACGCATACCGCGAATAGTGTCAACAACGATTATTTGGATCTGCGCTTTGCTATGTCTTTCAATACGGGGTCGAAGTTCTCGAACTTCAAGAACTGGCATATAAGGTTGAATGCCGGGCGCAGCATCCTGTTGCGGAGTTTTACGTAGAGGTAAAGCGGGATGAAGTCAAATCCGAGGCGGCGTTTCGGTTCGTAGCCGGTGATGCCCATCTCGTATCGTTTTATTTTGTGGTGGATAGCCCAGGTGAGCACGTCGCGGAATTTGATGAAATAGAGATAGTATTTGTATGCGACCGAATAGTCGAGTCCTACGTAATAATCTATCAGCATATCTTCCGATACCAGGCAGAGAAGGAACGCCACAAGCTTACCGTCGATCTCCCAGAGGAAGAACTTTACCTTATGCGGCATATTTTTCGATATATTCTGGAAAAATTCTACGGGAAGGAGCTCAAAACCCATGTCGTGTTTTGCGACTATGTCGAGGTACAAGCGATAAACCTCACCCAATGTTTTATCATCGAGTGAGTCGACGATCCGCAAGTTGATTTTTACATGCCCGTCTACTTTTTTAAATTTTCGCCGCAAGTCATATCTATTAGGAGCGCTCAGTGTATTCAGGTACTCTTCGAAATCCTTGAACCATACATTGAGTTCGGTCGTAGGAAGGCTGTTAAATTTAACGTAACCTTTTTTTTGCAAGGGATCGAGCAGGGGGGTGTACGATTTATCGAAGTCCTTGAACGCTATTATCGGCGCTTTCTCTTTTTTAGCCAATTGCTCTATCCGGCGTAATATCGTGTGCATTATGCGGTCGCTCTGCCCAGCTATGCCTATGCGCCCCTGGCCGATCGGCATGCCGCACACAAACGCTTTTATGCTGAATATACCGGGTAATATTTTTTTAATGGAATTGGATATGCGTCTTAAAGGGCCGTTTATGCTGGTGTCGAGCGAATAGTTAACGACGAAGCAGGCCGTTGCCGCTACCGGGGTTTTGCGGTCGTAGACGATTATATAGTATGGAGGGAATTGCTCGAGGTTCGATTCGTCAAGAGCATGGAAGAACTCGTAATTTTCGAGTATGTCCGGGAATACCTTCTTCCAGTCGTGCGCCGGTATTTCGTGTATCCTGCGCGCCACTTTCGTCGTAAGGCCCGTTCTCTTATGGCGTTTAGATATTATCACGCCGCTCCCTCCTTAGGTAAGTATACAGTTTACTATTTACCCGGTGTCCGTACAACTTATTTTTTTACGAAACGAATGCTTCGCACTCTTTTCTTGACCGCTCGCCTTGTAGCGGGTATACTTATCACAAATGGCTAATATCAAATATACCCTGTTAATAATATCAACAGCGGCTTTCCTCACCGTATTTATTTCTACTGCTTCAGCTAAAAATACCGAGATACGCATAGGATCACTAAAGGTTAGTCCGTGGACGGCTATCGAACAATCATACGATGACAACATATTCCTTGCCGCATACGGAGCCCATAATAATGATAATATAACTACCACGACTATAGGCGCGAATGTGAAATTGCGCTCAAGTGATGCCGAAGACAGTAAGTTTAAATTCAAAGCCGCTTATAATGCCGATATCCTGGAATACTGGGAGCACATACATCAAAGAAGAGTAGATCACACTCTGATATCTTCGGCCAGACTGGATCTTGGGCATAATTTTTTTATGAAAGCTGAAGAGACGTTTTATAAAACGGCCTATCCGCAAAGCACGGAATTGGTTGGGTTGGAAAAGAGCATATATAATAACGTAAAAGCTTATGTAGGATATGATAATAAAAAGACCGGTTTATACGGTGGTTTTGAAGAAGTGCGCGCACAGTATTTTTCAACGTCGGTGCCAAACTATAACAGGTATATTTTTTCCGTTTCGGGTTATTGTAAACCTCGCGATAAGACCACTCTTATATCTAGCTACAATTACGCCTATACACTTTACGATAAGGTAAACTTTCGTAATTCCACATACTATCAGTGGATTTTCGGCGTGCGCGAGGACATAACGCGTTGTCTTCAAGCGGAAATAGGCGCCGGTATAAGGTATGCGGATTTTTATAAAAATAGCAGGGCTTTCAATACTTGTATTGCATCAGGGCGATTAATGTACCGCCCTGACAGAAAGACATACATCGAGTTTTACGGCCTGCGCACCCTCATAGATTCTCTCTATGCCGGCAATAATTATTTCTCTTATACGACATTCGGGGGATGGTACAAGCGTCAACTCACACGTAAGCTTGCGATAAGGGCGGGTGGAAATTACATCGCGGACGTATATCCGGAAGTTACAACCGAAGCCTGGGATGTCGGAAAACGCATAGACAGGATTTATACGGCGGACGTGATGCTCGAATACAAACCGACAGCGCACTGGATCCTCGGGCTTGAGTATAAATATTCCCGTAGAGGATCCCGGTTTGGAAAATACAGTTATACCGACAATATTATTATGGCTTCCGCAAAATTAGCCCTTTAAAATCATCTCGCCCCTATACCCATAATTACGGTTTTTATCGTCTTCAGAAGTATCAGAAGGTCAAGCGTTATAGATCTGTTGCGGACGTAATAGATATCATAGAAAAGTTTTCGCCGGCTCTCCATTATAGTAGAGGCGTATCCCATATTCACTTGCGCCCATCCCGTGATTCCCGGTTTTGCATTTAGCCTTTCCGCGTAATGAGGCAATTTTTTTAACAGGATATTGGTGTAATAGCGGGTTTCCGGCCGCGGCCCGACTGTGCTCATATCGTTGAAAATGACATTTATAAGCTGTGGCAATTCGTCTATCCTGAAATGCCTTAAAATACGGCCGACAGGTGTTATCCGGGCGTTCCCGGGTTTGGTCCATCCTTCTATACGTGCTTTGCCGGTCATTGTTCGTAGTTTATACATGATAAATATCCTGCCTTTGTAGCCGACCCTCTTATCATAGTAAAAAACAGGCCCTCTCGAAGTCAGTTTTATAATAACGGCAGAAATAAGAATTAACGGGAGTGTTATCGACAAAAGAATAAGCGATAGCGCTATATCTATGAGCCTGTTTACCATTGGATACCAGGTAGGTATGCGGTTGCGGGCGATAAAAAAATCAAAAGGAGCCCCAAAAAGCGTTGTCACCCTTTGCTGGGTATCGGCAGATGCGAAGAAGACGACATTCTTTTTTGTACGAAAAGCGGAAAGTATATTTTCGAGATTGGTGTCGGAAAGATTGTCCGTAGCGATAAAAACTTTATCAACAGGATACCGGTTCGCTATAGTTTCTATGTCTTTAAGCGTTCCCACAACCGGAAACTGAGTTAGGTTGACACCCCTTTCTTTATCGTCGCACCGGACGAATCCGACAATATTGTTTATCTCGGCGACCTCATGCAGAAGTGTGAATAGCGCCTGTTCCGAGTCGTCATCCGCGCCTATTATAAGCAGATTTGCTTTTAAAAAATCCTTATCCATAAATAATCTCACGATATGCGCGGCGGCGTAACGCCAGAAACCCAAAAACACAATGCTTAAAAGTCCTGCGTATATAGCGGCGAGGCGTGAAAACCTGTATGTCTCCAGGAAATATGCCAGGGTCATTATGGCGAAGAAACCAAGTATTATTGCCTTTATGATATATGTAAAAGCAATAAAAGTGCCCTTATATTCCGGTTTTCTATAAGTTCCGAGGATGTATAGAAAAAGCGCCCTAGCCAGAATCGTGAAGAGGGCGATTTGTGTGTAATAGGTAAAATCTTTTGTTTGACGAAATTCCGGGCCGAATCTTAAGAATAAGGCGAATATGTCCGAGCAATACATAACAAGCAGGTCCCCGGCAAAAACTATTCCGCTAAAATATTCTTTTCCGACGGTATTTTTTATTTTCATAGTATCAGGATTTTCCCTTATCAAGTTTGTTCCACTCGCCGAAAGCCGGGGGGTGGATGATGTAACGGTGTTTCGCGAAATAGTATAAAAGGCCCGCCAGATGAGAAAGGGAGAGGGCGTTGAATGGTTTCACATGATTTATTTGCTGAGTATGGTGCAAAATTTCAAGTCGTGGATAGTATATGACGCCCTTTCCTGCTTTCCACGACCTGAGGCAGTAATCGATATCCTCAGGCGCATAGAATATGCGTTCATCCAGCAACCCTATCAGATCCGTAAGGCTTTTTTTGAAGAACCAGCACGCCGATATCGCACTGTCTACCGTAACGGCGGTATCGGCCGGTAGCGACGTATAATATTCGCATATGCCTGCCTTGCCCGACCCCAGTATTGACTTAAGTTTACAGAGTTTATTCCATAGAGAAGGGAAGCGTTTTACCGATTGCTGTACGCTTCCGTCAGGCATAATAAGCCGCGGGGCTAATATGCCTATACGCTCATCGGATAATAATAACCGGCACGCTTCCGAAAGGCTTCCTTTTAATATCTCGGTGTCCGAATCGAGAAAACATATTATATCGCCTGTCGCATGTTTTAAGCCGAGGTTGCGGGTTCTGGTGGTGCCCATATTTCTGTCGAGCGATATCTTCGTTATACTCGTGGCATAATGTGTCAGAATAAGGCCCGTCCCGTCTTTCGAGCCGTTGTCTATGACGATAACCTCGTAATCGATATTTTCGGCGGCGCATTTCCCGAAGATCGACTCGAGACACCGGGCGATATAATTTGCGCTGTTCCATGTAAGAATTATGAAAGATATTTTCATAATGGCTTTTGTTTTAATTCCTGTTTTAGCAGGTATTTGGCGAACGTTTTTAATGATCTGAATGTCCGCCTTGCCTCCGCGCCGCTAAATAGGCACTGTTTTAATTTATACCATATATACCCCGGCCGCAAATAATATTTTCTACGGGCATAATCGCAGAACGCGGTTATCTCCGCGGCGGTGAGGTCCGCACTGCCGACGAGCGCCTTATGATATCCTTCGGTGGTTAACCATTTATCATATCCGGTCTCTTTTAAAAAACCACCTGCCTTCGACCAGGCATATGCTTCAGTCCCGGGATAGGGGATGAGCGGGAAGAACTGGGCGGTGTCGAGCCCCAGTTTTATCGCGAACTTAAGCGTTTCGAGCATCGTCCGCCGCGTTTCCCCCGGATTGCCGACCATGAAACAGCCGTGGACGAGAAGGCCGGCCTTTTTCGCATTTCGCGCAAATGCGAGCGACTGCTCGAGCTTGATCCCTTTTTTCATATTATCAAGGATCTTCTGCGAGCCGCTTTCGAAGCCGGGTATGACTATTCTGCAACCGGCCGCTTTTAGAAGTTTCATCGTTTCAAAATCCAGGTCTACGCGCACGTTAGCCCACCAGCTTATGCGTTGCGCCGTGCCCTTTTTTATCAAGAGTTCGCATATCCTGCGTGCCCGCCCAACGTCGCTGGTGAAAGTATCATCTTCAATACCTACAGCTTTTACTTCAGGCATATCCTTAATGATATATTCAAATTCTGCTGTTACATTATCGGCGCTTCTGAGTCGGTAGCAGTGGCCGTGGAATGTCTGAGGATATACACAGAAGAAACAGCGGTGAGGGCAACCTCGGCCCGCCATTGTCATTACCATAGGGTACAACCCCGCCGAGAAAAAATATTTTCTCACATCGAGATGTTTTTTATAAACGGCGCTTACGAACGGCAGGTCGTCGAGATTTTCTATGAAAGGGCGGTTTTGATTTTTAATTATTATCTCACCCTGTCTGTAAATAATCCCCGCAATTCCTGCCATCCCGGATTCGTGGCTTAAAGCGCCGGCGAGGTCACGTAGCGTATAGTCATATTCGCCATGCGCAATCGCATCAATTTTTTTATTCAAACGAAGCGTTTCTTCCGCCAGCGCGCTTGGATGCGTTCCTACCAGGACTATCACGCTTTTCGGAAGAGCGTCTTTAAGCAACGCGCCGACTTCTATGTCATTATAAATACTCGGTGTGCTCGTATCGATTACTATAAGCCGTGGTTGGAATTTTAATGCGAGCTCGACTGTTTTTGGCCGGTCATATTTGTACGCGCAGGCATCTATTAATTTTACTTCATGGCCGGCTTTTTCAAGTACGCCTGTCGCGTATGCGAGCCATATGGGATAGTAAAGCGTTCCGCTTTTTGCGATAGCCGGACTGCGCGACGATCTCGAAAATCTGCCAAGTTCTGTTTTGAAAGGAGGATTCAGCAGTAGTATTTTCATGGGATCGCCTCCTTTTCCGGCCGATAAACAGCGGTGACAAGTCCGACGAGCCCTGCCTGTAGCCAGAAGTATATCTTAAAGAAATCACTTATGAAAAATAGCATTATAGTCATAGCAAAAAGGCCGGTTGTAAATCCGAGAACAATGAATCCTCGCGGATCCGATCGCGCCAAAAGCCATTTTGCCGCGGAAGAGCCTCTATAAATCGTTACCCCGAAAAACCATATCGCAAAGATAAGCGCAAATATACCGTTTTCTGCGCCTAATTCGAACCAGCTATTATGAGCCTGCTTTGTAATATATTCGGTAATACGGCCTTGCCCTACGCCCCACCAGATGTGACGCGACATTAGATCGTAACTCTGATTCCATAAAGTGCCGCGACTTGCCATGAATGCGCTTCGATAAGTAAACCCCTTTATTATAAATCCGAGGAAAGGGATAAAAGCCGCTGAAAAAAGGGTGATTAAAAGAATAGAGCGCAAACCAATCAGTCGTTTAATGATTTTTTGCGGTATGTGCAATGTCAAAAACAATATGCCGGCCAAAAAACTGAAAGCTATCCCGCGGGAAAACGTGAGAACGAGATGAGCAACCAGTAGTAGAGACGCGCATATATAATATACCGATTTTTGCCCTTTAATTATGCGCGAAAGCGTTATCCCAATGATACAAAAAAGAAGAGGTAATATATAATTACCATAGGCGAGTGAATCCCATTCAAAAGCGCGCAATCGGGCTACGATATCTGTGGAGTAAAGATATAACATGCCGGCGTCTTCTCTGCCGGAAGCAATTTTCGTCAAACCACTCATGAATAAAGTGAATGACGAGATCCCGATAATAGCGTATGCCACACCGGTGATTGTAATAACGCGATTTGTCAACGCGATATCTTTTTCTTCCTGGATGTATACGAGATAAGCGGCGACAATTGCCAGATGCCAGGCGATCAAAAGGTAATTGCGGATCGACTCTGTCGAGTTCCCCGTAAAAATCCCTGATATAAGAAATGAAGCCATGAGTCCGATCAGCGGTATTATGCCTGGCCTGGCGATAGTCAGGACGCGATTTATTCTTTGCCGCAGGTCTTTGATCAATAACATTCTTCCGAAGAGGAGGATACTGAAGATCAGGTATGGTTTCAGGGCAAAGCCGATAGCGAGGCTGTAACGCTGGATACCGTTTAGTGGGATAAGCGCGTTGGCGAAACCATACCCTCTCGTGAAGAAAAGCGCAAGGACGGCTATCATAAGAAACGCCGTTATGACCAGCGCAAGAATATAGAACTGCGCGAAGAATTGCGAAAGATCAGCCATTCAAAACCCTCTCTATCTCATGAATTATTTTTTCAGAAAATATTTCGGTGGTATGTAATTTCGCAAATCGCAGTCCGTTTTGCGCGTATGTTTGAAACAGCACAGGATCCTGTAATATTTTAACGATCGTATCGGATAAAGATATATGATCCTTATATCTGAATGTTTCGCCGCCATTGCTTTGTGCGATCAGCTCAGCCGCGCCGCTTATGTCCGGGCCTATTACCGGGATCCCCACTGCGCCGCTCTCCAAAAGAGCGAGCGAAAAACCTTCCTGTCCAGCTACGACCGAAAGCGCGCTCACTTTTAATATGGCCGGTATATCAGACCTTTCACCTAAAAATTTAATTTTTTCAACGGCACCCGAAGCTTCGGCGAGACGCGAGAGTTCGTTCATATATGCAATATATTCTTTGCGAGTACGGCCCGCCAAGAATAGCCGCGCATCCGGATATTTTTTGACCACCATAGCAAAAGCGCGGATAATAGTGTCCTGATGTTTTTCCGGTTGGATTATACCGATGGATGTGATTATTTTATCGGCAAGTTTTATGTCAAACTCTTTCCTGATGCCGGCATCGTTTACGCCCGTGAACCGCGATATGTCAATGCCGTTATAGATTACCACGGCTTTACTATGTAGCCGCGGTAATGTCTTAGAGATATCATAGGAAACGAATATCGTTTTTTTTACGGCGGGTAATGACCCAAACCATCCTAACAGTCGCGTAACGAATTTATCACGGAACGGGTTATGGATGTGCCAGATAACAGGTATGGATAATAATTGTCCGGCGATGGCTCCCCATATAAAAGCCCGTGAACCGTTTATATAAATCAGATCCACGCGGCTTTTTCTCAAAATACCATAAAAAGCGCCAACCGTCCGGAAAGAGTCAAAGGCGAATTTAAAATAATCAAAAATATTCTTAGTGACTAGCGAATAATTATTTACCGGCAGGATGTGATATCTGAATCCGTGTGACCTCAACGCATCCGAAAGATCCCCGTCCCCCGGGATAACATACTCAACATTATAATTACCGGTTTTTTGGAGCGCCAGGCCTATTTGCAAAGAGACCCGCTGTCCTCCTCCCAAAAAAGGCAGGACTTCCCATATAAGTATATTTTTTTGCGCCATTTTCCCCTCGGCTATATTTATATGCCGAACGATTTTTTTATAATAGGAGCGATATCCGTCAGGGTCATTTGTTCTTTAAAAAGGTTTTCCGAAATGTTTTTCGTAAATAAGATGGGCGTCCGGCGTCTATGTGCGCCCGGTTTAAGCTGGAAAATGCCCGGCTCGTTTGTGAAAAGCCCCTCATGACATGCCCAGCCTACCCCATAACGTTCGTCGAGCTCGAAGAGTATCTCCGGGTACCTGTGCAGATATAGGCCATTATACAACTTCTCGCGCCTTAAGACCCATTTTACAACACTTGTGCCGGTTTTTTCATCCTTTAAAGTTTGGAGTGAATCGATAATGTCTTCTATGACCCTGTTTTTTTCGGTTTTGACAGTATCATTTATACGGATGCCGCCATAGCTATAATTTTTTACCGCGGAAAGATCCGACACATACGCTTTGGTATTATACCAGTCGATGTCGCCTGCTGAAGCGAATATCTGTTTCCATACCGGAAATTTTTTTGCCAATCGCATAACAATACCGCCCGCGCCAAAACGTTCGATAAAACTACCGAGAATTTTTTTAAAGTGACGGTTTTTTTCAGTATTTCGCACCGAACGTTCTTTTACCGCAAGATATCCCCGATGTCTAAGCCATTCATTGATATTGACCGTTTGCGAAGGGCGGGGTCCGTGGCCATGATCACTTAATACCATTATGGCATCATCTTTTTCACAACGTGAGACAAACTCTCCTATCATCCTGTCGGCTTCCGTGTAAAAATCCGGTATAACCGATTCAAATTCATTGGCGCCAGGATATAAAGGATGATTTTTGTCATAGTACGGCCAGAAGACATGCTGGATCTCATCCAATGCCGAATAGTACGCGAAAAAACACCGCCAACCTTCTTTATCGAACATTGTTAGGGCGAGCCTGTGTTCTTCGGCAAGGCGAGCGCGCAAAGTATCGACAAGTTTTTTGAGTTTTGATTTTGCGAAAAACTCGGGGACAAGATTAAGCTTTTTAGGGTCAGGAGAATACTTTTTGATAAGATTACGCGGAAATGCCGATAGGGGGGTGGTTTCTGACCGCGGCTCGGTCGAACGCGTTATCATGCCTCCTTTTACCACCCATCCGGGGGAGACTATCATAGGAAGAACTACGCATACTCCTATGCCCGAAGCCGACAGTTCATCCCAGAATGTTTTGCCCATTATAAACCCATCCTCTACTTTGAATGGCCGGTAACCGCCGTTTTTATCAGCGGCATTAACGAAATTAATGACTCCATGTTCCGCCGGGTTCATGCCGGTGTAGATGCTGGCCCAAGCCGGCGTCGTATCCGGAGGAAAGATCGACGAGAAGTCTGTCTTCGGGGTCGAAGCGCCAAGAGAAGCAATATTCGGCAGACGTCCGATCATGGAGTGAGCCACATCCCTATCCATCCCATCGAATCCCAGGATGATCATGCGATTCATGATACGCCGCCTTTCTGTCTGATTACTACGAGCGATTCTTTTAGCACATCGGAAGCCGGCCCAATCCCGTTTATGGTAATTATATCCGTGTTATTAACCATCGTTTTGTAATAATAAAGCCTATGCTTGAGATAATCGATATGCGGGATGTCTTTTTTGCGGGCCATCGATATCTCCGATGGGACCGATACAAATATGACTATATCCGGGTTTGGAAAGAACCGAGCCCAATGCTTGAGCATTGCCAGAAATGCGTTTTCATCGAGTCCGCGATTCGAAGCTATATTTACAACGGTGTCAAAAAAGTATCGATCACATATTACGCCGTGCCCAACAAGGAGCCGGAGCGTTACCTTGAAGAACATTTCGAGCGTATATTCCAAAAGAACCGCCGTTTCATATAGAAACATGGCAAATTTATTGGTGCCGGCTTTTTTCAAACTTTTGTCGTATGAAGCATAATCCCCTCGAGGGGAGGATTCTTTCATGAGAATGCGTTTTGCCAGAAGGACGAACGGACGCAATAATAAAAGCTCGTAACCGCCCCATATTACGTTGTATGGCGCCTCCGGTGAGGAGATAATCTTGCCGATAGAATGCGCGAGCGTTGATTTCCCTGATCCGTCCGTGCCCATAATAACTATAAGTTTTCCTTTCATTCCAAAACCTCATTGTATATTTTCAAAAGTTCGCTCGAAGCGATTTCCCAGGTATGAGACATTACTTTTTCCCGTGTTTTTACCGGCGCCTTCCCGATATTCAGGACGGACTCCCGGATCTTTTCATAGATTTCCGATGGATTGTTAACATATGACAGGCCTTCGCCTTCGTTGAAATACTCCGGAAGCGCGCCGAAGCGCGATGTTATTACCGGGATATTCGTTGCCATTGCTTCAAAAACCGAAAGCGGGGCCGCAATAGAGCTCGATGGATTTATTGTGGGGAAAACGCAGATATCGGAAGCCTGATAGAGCTCATTGATATTCGGCAAATAGCGCCGTATTATTATAGCGTCATTTTTAATAAGTAGTTTTAAGACAGGTGTATCCGCCCGGAAAATCGGACTGGCGACCACGAGTATTTTATAGGGCGCTTTAACTGGTTCCGGAGGGAAAAGCGCCTCAAGATTCCGTCCCGTAGTGATGTGTCCCACATGAAGCACGAGCGGTATGGCGCAGAGCAGACCGTATTTTTTTCGCAGTGCCGTTTTTTCTTCCTGTGAAACGCCGTGGAAACGCGAAATATTAACACCGATTTTAAGCCGTGCGGTTTTTGCGCCTGCATCGTGAAATGCGGCCTCAATATCAGCGGATAACGCTGTTACGCAGGCGGGCATCAATACTTTCATCATGTGTGATCTGCCGAAGAATGGTAACGAAGGCGGCTGGAGCGCGGCAAAGATTATTTTACACTTTGGAAGACATACCCCGCATATCCGGGCAAATAAGAATGTCTTAAAATTTGCCCGGAGGAATATATGCATAATCTCGGGGTCAAAAGTTTTCAATGTTCTGCGAAAAAAGCCGGGTGTTGCCGCTTCATGTACATTGCAATGCAAAACCTCATGCTTTTTAGACAGCTCATAAGCAAATGCGCTTGCTACGTTGCGCTGGCCCTCATCTAAAAAAATGCCCCTGTTGCTTATTATGCAAATTTTCATATTATCCCGCGCACGATAAGGTTTTTTCTTAATTGTGCCGAACTTGCTTCAAAAGAATAGCGCTCGCTTATGAAACGCGCCGAATACTCGGAAAATTTTTCAAGGACTTCGTTACTGCAAGAGAATGCTTCGCGCAAGCCGTTTTCTATAGACGCAGATGAGCTTTCTTTTAAAAGCCAACCTGTTTTATCCGGTATGACTACGCCCGGCATACCACCTACGTAGGTCGCGATAACAGGGGTCCCGCATGCAAGTGCTTCCAGCACGGCGTTGGGCAACCCTTCGCTTATAGATGGCATAATAAGTATTTTGGAACTATTAAAGATCGCCGGCATGTCATTATATCCAGCCCAACTTTTTAATGACACATTAGGAATATTTTTTATTCTATTGCGGACAAAGTTGTCAAGGTTTCCACTGCCGACCACAAGCATCGTTATTTTCTTCGCAGTTGTTTTATTATAGTTTTCAAAAGCATCCAAAAGCTGAGGCACACCTTTTTCGACAGATAGCCGGCCTACAAAACATAAGTCGAATTCGCGTTTTTCTATGGGGAGCTTTTTATGAAACAGGTCGACATACACCACATTTCGCATCTCAACCAATTTTGGAGCGTGTTTATCGAGTATTTTTGCGAAAGTTTGTACCATTATCGGGTGTTCTATCAAGATATATGAGCTTAACCATAAGTGGAGTTTTTGCAGAATAGCGAGTATGGAAGATAGGAAATGGCCCTTGATGCCGGAATATTTAGTTGAGGCGATAAGAGAAACGTCTCCGACAAAAGTAAACATGGTAATGGCGCCTCGCATTTTTGCATAAAGATGCGGTATGGGGAATATGTGCGCCAGGAAGAAGAGTATTTTAACGTTTTTTAAATCGTATTTTTGCAAGACTCGACACACGGCTAACTGTATCCGAAAACCCGCCCACATTTTCGCAAAGAGATTTTTCTTCTTCCGGCCGTCCGGTTCGACGGAAACCCAGCTGATCCAGTCAGGTGAACCGTTTGACGCACCGTCGGCACCCGGCATAAGTACAATAATTTTTTCAAAAATCACACTGAAGAGCGCCAGATATTTTTTAAGTACCGTCTGGCCCGCCTCATTGTCTAAGGGCACCGATTGGGTTATCCATATCAAGAGGGGAGCGCGCTTGTTGTTTTCTATACGCAATCTTCTTGTCTCCTCCCACCACCAGTGATAATTATCCATGACAGCCCCTATTACTTCTTATTTTTTTTGAGAAATTGAAAAATCATGTTAAGCCGCAACGGCTCATGCCTGAGCGAAAGGAACCCTACGGCAAGGACGGCGTACAAAATGAATATCCCCGCCGACACGCCTGCGACAGGTAAAACGCCGCCCATCTCTTCAATCCCCGGCGCTAAAAAGCGCGTAAATACAGTTATGAGAACACTTGTTATAATGTAAGGCGCGGCATGCCACATGAAACTTTTTTTCATATCCCCCGATAGATACACGAACGATACAAGTAAGGATATCACATAAGCGCCGGATGAAAAAGCGAGAACACCGAGCGGCACCTTTAAGGCAAACATCGCTATAAGAGCCAGGTATGTCAGCCCAGCCGTCGCGTTAGCCCAAAGGTTTACAGACGGTTTTTTTAAAGTGAACAACACAAAGGAGGGGACGATATTGCACGTCCTGAATAAATAACCGACGGTGAGCCCCTTTAACACCCATGTCGCTTTTTCCGCGAAAGCATTGCCCATCCATATACGTAAGACCGGCCCTCCCATAATGAATATCCAGGTTGCCGCGAGAAAAGCCAGAAAGAGCTCCGCGTCCAGCGCTATCCTGAATATCTTCTTCCAGTCTTTTTCTTCCCGGTCGAGATCTTTTTCAACCACTCCGCTTAAATGAGGCAGGAAGACCTGGGCAATCCTTACGATGATCTGTTCTCCCTTGCCAAGTATGGCCATAGGAACACTGTATAGTGTTACGGCCGCCGCGTTCAAAAAGAAGCCGATAAAGAGCCTGTCGAATATTCCCATGGCAGTAAGCGTTACGTTAGTGAGGAGGGAAATGCCGCCGAACGAGGCTATCTCTTTAAGCTCGCGCAGGGTGCCCGCAATACGCATGTTCCATCCGGGGAATACCCTTTTTAGCATAAAGATGCCGATAAAAGCGAAGCACCAATTCAATATGACGGAATATTCTACGGCGGGTGCCAAAGCACTGGTTATAGACACTATGACGACAACTCCTATGGTATTTAGCGCATTCCTACCCACTAAAAGAGCGCTTGAAACATCGAACCTTTGGAAACCTATCGCTATAGAGGCCATAAGATTTACTATGATGGTCGGCAGGACGCCCAGAGCCAGTAGATAAAAAGATTTTAACGAATCGGCGTAATGCCGGTCGGAGGCGTTGAAAAAATGCGATGCTAATACCGGCGCGGCCAAAAAGAGCAAAATCGAGAAAAGAGCGCCCAGCCACGCCGTAAAACGCAGGATGCTGTTTATGTGCCTGTTGAGGCCATCCAGGTCTTTTTTTGCAATGTATTTTGGAATGAAGGCGGTAGCCGTCATTTTAAGTCCAAAATCCAGCAGGTCTGCTAACCCAAGCAATATACTGCAAATCGCCCATATTCCATACAGCTCCAGGCCCAATTCTTTAACGAGAAATGGCGTTGCGAATATCAATAAAAGAGCGGGGAGTAATAATGTGAGAAGATTGTATGCGCTGTTTCTGGTGACTGTCCGCAGGGGCGGCATAAGCCGCCGGTCGGGATTCGTTATTTGATATATGCTTTTTCGCAGGATAGGGAACAGGACGTAAAAGAGTTCTTTTAACAGTATTATCGGGGAGTGGCGCAGGCTTATCGAAATACCCGAGGCGCACCCGGGGCATTTTTTGAAGAACATGCACCTCTCCGCCGCTTTATATTCGGGCGAGCGTAGTATTTCCGTTAACGGATTTATGGTAAGATTGCCGCGTCTTCCCATTGACCAGCAACCCCCGAATACGTTTCCCCTCGAATCGATACACAACCTTTTCTGGGAGGTAACGCAGGGAAGTTTTTCTTGCCGCGGATTTGCGAAATAATTGCGCATGAAAGTGATTTCAGAGTATAAAAGATTGACGGAATCCCGATCACGGTTTTTCTGCTCGACCAGAATGCGTTGTGCCTCGGCGACGGTAGTTTCATCCGGCCAGTAGTCGTCTCTTTCCATGGATGACCGCCCCGCTCTGAAAAAATACGGGGTCGAATCGAGAAGATTAAGGCCGATGGGGATATTTAATTTTTCCCGGAAGGCTAAAACAGAGGGCAGATAAGCTATCGTTTTTTTTGTAAGCGTGAAGCTTATGATGCCCCTAAGCTTTCCTTCATTTATCCTGCTTGCGATAAGCTCGCACGCTTTTTCCACTTTTTCATACGAGCCTTTTATGCCGCGGACGGATTCGAACTCTTCTCCTATACCGTCAACGGATACGGCTATGAATTTCGTACCTGACTCTATTAGCGTGTCGAGCAGAGGCTTATCGAGGAGATAGCCGTTTGTGATCAGTCCGACGCTCATACCGAAGTTTTTCGCTGTTTCTACGAGTTCCGGCAGGTCTTTCCGTAGAAGCGGTTCGCCACCCGCGAAAACCACATTCGATATGCGGTTATCTTTAAGTTGTTTTAATACGTTTTTCCATCCGTCTGTGGTAAGCTCTCCGGCGCCGTCACTGTGCCATGCGCCGCAGGTAACGCACTGGAAATTGCACCGGTCGGTTACGTTGACCGCCGCATAGGAATGCGCCTCTTTCAAGAGAGGATACAGGAACGGGATTCGATATGCGATATTGGCGTTTATAAGTGAAGGGAAGTATCGTGCGGATATATTAAAAATACTCTTTTTTTTATGCATTGTTCAAACTTTCCGGCAATCTTACAGCGCTTGGGACAGCCGTTATCAGCGTTTCTCATAATAGCCGTATTCTCCAACCCCGTCCATTACCCTATTGACTATTATGCCTGTTATTGTTCCGTGCGATTCTATTATTCTATCTTTCGTTTCACGAATCATACCGACGGAAGTATGCGGGCCATTGACGACAAGCACTATTCCATCGACAGCAGATGAGAGAAGGGAGGTGTCGGCAACGCTGAGCATTGGGGCCGAGTCCAAAAGGATAATGTCGAATCTTGTTTTTAATAATGATATCAAAGAAACGGTCTTTTTCGAGTAAAGCAATTCCGCCGGGTTTACGCAGAAGCCCCCGGTGGAAATCAGGGATATGCCTGGTATTGAAGTGGACCGTATAATGTTGTCTATCGCCGCCTTGTCGGTTAAAAATTCGCTAATGCCGGGTTTTTGAGGAAGGTTGAATATTGTATGGAGGCCTCCGCGGTGCAGATCCATATCTATCAGAAGAACACGTTCGTTCATACGAGCAAAAGTTATCGCTAGATTGGAGGACACAAAGCTTTTACCTTCCCGCGGCATCGTAGAAGTGATAAGAAGGCTTTTTAGTGAACGCTTCTCATGGGTCAAAAAACGTATCGCGGCCGCCGCTACGCGGAACGATTCGGAAACCGCAGACTCGGTATATTTATGACAGACCAATTCTTTATCACAGGCAGAATTCGACCAGATATTGACCGATGGGATATAGCCGAGAAAATGAAAACCGAGATTGCGCGCGTCTGCGGCGGTGAATTTTGTAGATTCGACGAATTCCAGGCCTAATGCCGCCAAAACTCCGAGGAATATCCCTGCCAATAACCCGACGATAAAATCGATGAGGCGTCTTGGGCGTATCGGCTCGCGCGGAGGCCTCGCAAGATCGACAATGCGTATTCGCGAAATCTCTACATCTTCTCTAAAAATACGCCCCGCCCTTAAAGCGGCTTCCTGCGCCGCCATAGTTCGGGCTTTGGTATCTTCTTCGATATAGGCATTGGCAAGCGCGTTGGCAATATTGCTTGCCAATCGCGGATCATTGTTTTCGACGTGTATGAGAACAATGTGACTATTCTTTACAATCTCTATGCTTATTTTTTTTCTTATCTGTTCGATAGGATCCATAGTGTCATTGAAAATATTTTTTTCACCCAACCGTAAATGTTTAAATACCATTTCAGTCAGGGTATACGATTGCAGGATTTTGGCCTGTGTTTCATAATATTGTGTTTCGCTGTAATCCGGTTGATAGACGTCTTGAATATTAGTAATTCTCGGTGGTGTTTTTTCTATAAGAATGCTCGAGGTTGCCATGTAAACAGGCGGTGCAACAAAGATATACAGCGCGGTTGCTATTAATGCGGTCGAAAAAAAGCCAATGGCTATGAGCCATCGCTTTTTCAAAATATGCTTGATATCATCAATTGTCATCTCTTGCGGATATGCCAAGCTAATCCTCGTTTATTATCAGAAAAATGATTCTGGAACAGATATTGTATCATTCGCTTTTAACAGTACGTCTTTTGACTTATTTCCGGTATGCAGAATAGTAGTAATAGGAACAACTATAACGATATTTTTATCGCCGTCTTTTCGTATTATTTTTGTAGCGTCTCCCGCGGCGTATTCGTCGAAACCACCTGCGAGCGCGATTGCCTCGACGGCGGTAAGTCCGGCTTTTAGTTCATAAGCCCCTGGCTTTTTAACCTCACCCAAAACGTATACCTTAGCGTATTCTTTAGTAAAAGGGTTGACTCTCTGGTCTACAAGCACCGATATGGTATCGTTTGGTTTTAATATAATGTCTTTTGATCTGTCGCCGGTCTGCAGGATGGTTGCCACCGGAACGATTATGACGGTATCTTTATCGCCGTCTTTTCGCATAATCTTTGTTTCATCTCCATCGGCGTATTCACCAAAACCACCTGCGAGCGCGATTGCCTCGACGGCGGTAAGTCCGGCTTTTAGTTCATAAGCCCCTGGCTTTTTAACCTCACCCAAAACGTATACCTTAGCGTATTCTTTAATAAAAACGCTGACTTTCGGATCTAAGAAATAACCCTCTTTTAAAAGTCCGACAAGCGTTATTTCTACTTCACGTGCGGTAAATCCGGCAACATCAATATTGCCAAGAGGAGAATAGGTGATAGTACCATCGGCAGCTACGCGAGCCTCTTTACTAAAATCCGGCTCTCCATGCACTTCGATTCTAAGAAGATCGCCTACAGCTATACGATAATCGGAGTTTTGTGCTTCCTGAGCGTATGTGAGCGCGCCCGCAAATACCACTAATAATGCCATAGATAATAAGGCTAAAAATTTTTTCATTTGCACCTCGCTTAGCAAATTTCATTATACAAATATTTTACTCTAATATAACATATAACCACTTGTGCGTCAAGGCACGAAAGAAATGCGTAAAAAAACCTTGCCATATGAAGCCGGGGGTTATATAATAAGGTCGCAAAATTTCTAAAGGGGACGTAGTTCAGCTGGTTAGAACGTCAGATTGTCGATCTGAAGGTCGCGGGTTCGATCCCCGTCGTCCCCGCCAAAATTAAAAAGCTTCTGTTTAAATATCGGCTTTTTAATTTTGCTCCGAAGGTCTGGCGAAAAAATATGCCCATTTTAACCTAAATGCAAATTCATAAAATGGCCAGAATTTTTCGCCGCGCTTAGACCGAGGAGCTACCTTTGGAGTTTTGATAATGCATAGCAGGCCGATATAGATAATCATATAGCAACCCAAGCGGTTGCTTTTTTTATTCTTGGAAGGCATGGCACAAAAATGGCACAGTAAACGGAACCAAGCAGAGTATGGAAAAACTTGCATGGGGAGGAAAAAATGGTTGAAGAAAAATCTTCTAGCACGAGTTACTTATCAGATTCCGCTGTAAATAAATTGACAGAGGATAAGTTTAAGCATGCTGAGATTGCAAAAATAATAAAACAGATAACAATGGAATGTCCTATGCCATTTACTATTGGCCTGTTCGGAAGTTGGGGAACAGGCAAAACTACAATTTCGAACTTTTTTAGAGATATGTTACTAAAAATTGAAAAAATCGCAGTAGTTTATTTCGATGTTTGGAAATACGAGCGAGATTGTTTAAGAAGGCAATTTTTAATTACGTTGGTAGACAGTCTAAAAAAACAAAAAAAGTTAGGTAATAAATTCAAATTAAATAAGGCATTGTTTTTTAATATTGGTACACCGGAAATAAAAATTAAATGGCTAACGTGGTTGATACATGTCAGCATTTATATCATACCGCTAGTATTGATTTTCATAATAAATGTGTATTGTTACAGACAAATGGCAATGACAAACTCTGCCGTTTTTATTTTTACTGTCATTTATCTTCTTGTTTTTCTAAAAATGCTTTACGAGAGCATCAAGACCATTGCCCAATCCATCTCTGTTGAAACGACCACAATCGAGCAAGATCGTTTGAGCGAGCCGGATGAATTTGAAAGTGAATTTGATAGAGTTCTTAAAGAAATGGAAAATGTAGACAGGTTAATCATCGTGATTGATAATCTTGATAGATGCGAACATAGAAAAGCCACAGAGTTATTGTCTACAGTAAAAACTTTTTTAGAGAAAGATAAATGTGTTTATGTAGTTCAGTGTGACGAAAAAGCAATCAAGGATCATCTTAAGAAGGTGTATGAAGAAATCGACCCGGATGAGTATCTAAGGAAATTCTTTAACACCGTTATTAATATTCCCAGTTTTATCAGAAGTGATTTGGATAATTATACAGAGAAATTATTAGGAATAACTAAGATACCCGAATTCAATGCTTCAGAAGTTGGTACAATTATTACAACAGCATTTAGAGAAAATCCTAGAAGAATAAAACAGTTTATAAATATGCTGATTTCTTATCTCCTCTTAGCAAAAGAAAGAGAATCTGAAATATCGAAAAGCTTATTGCCCGAAGGTGTTATAACAAAAAACATTCCATTTTTAACTAAATTTTTAATATTAAGACATAACTGGCCCGATTTTTTTGAAATCGTTAAAGATGATCCTAGCATTCTCGACGAAATTAATTTTTCTTATAGGGACCACAAAATTCAACTAATTGAAAAAATTAAAAATATACTTAACAAAGACCGAAAGCTGGATGATTTTCTTAGAAGTACGCAATTGTATACTACAAAATATCCAAGAGCATTTTTATATTTAAAGCAATCGTCGGAAGAACTCAAAATACCCGAAAGCGAAGATATTAGAATAGCCCTATTAGACGGCAAACAAAGTTTCATCGAAGAAAAATTTAAGATGATAAAAGTGAACAAAGAACTGATAACTGCCTATGAGAAAATAGTTCTGGACCTTCTTGATAATAGCTCCGATCGATTAACGAGGCTTTTCCATATTTTGAATGTCTCAATTAGCGGATCCCGGAAAATTGGTATTAATTTTAGCCAAAATCTCCATAATAAAGCAATTGATATAATTTCTAGCAAACTTGCCGACTATTTCTATCGTTTTGATCCAGAGGATATTTTTATGGTTCTCGACCAATGTTCACCGACATTGAGAAAACCAATAATAAATCGCTGTTCAAAATTATTATCGGAATCAAAATTACCGGGATCGGATGAGCTGTTTGGAACCATTGATCTAAAGAAATATCAAGAGAGTCTAATTCACCAAATCTCATTACATATGTCGTGGTTTGAGGAGGAAAAAAATGATATCCAAAAAACAATAGCTGTTAGTTATACACATGATCTAGAAATCATTGAGCAGCTATGCCAAGATAATAATTTAATCAAATTTTTTATATCGAAAGATGCTCTTGGCAAAATAGTCGATCAGATCTCTGATGCTGAGGTACAAGAAACGAAAGAGGGCGAGAAAATTAAACTAGAGCGAAGAATAAAAATTTTGAAAAGCTGTGATAGTCTGATGAATAACAACATTAAACTCGCACTGATTACTAAACTAGACAATTTATTAAAACTAGTCAATCCTCAACCTTTAACCGAGTCAAAACGCCAGTTTTTAGCATCACTTTCTACTGTTTTAGCCAATTTTAATCTCGACGTAATTAATAACAATAAAGAAATAACTATTTTATCAAAAGATTTATTGAGCGGATATAACGCTGCTGGCTCAGAACAAATAAGAACAGAGTACATAATTCCTTTGATTCTTATCGAAGAAAAAGTCGGGGCAGATATGAAGTCAACTATTAATAGTGTTGTAACCCCGTTTCTTACAAATACCAAGCCAAATTTAATTTCAGAAATAGTTTCCAAATTGACTAATCTAGGCGTAAAAAAGTTCATAGAAGAAAAGTATAAATCAATTTTCTTCATACGCGCATCGCAATATCCAGCAATTTTTGATTCATTGTGGACGAATTATGGCCCAGAATTGAAAGATGCATTGTTTGTAAACATGATAGTGTCTTCGCATTATATGACTGCTATGAATAAAATCAAAAGTGCCAATTATAAGGTTGAAAAACCATCTTTGATTGCTCAAGCTATAATTGAAAAACTCCCCTTGATTAATGCTAATGAAAAAGCCGAATTTTATACCGCTTTATCTGCTTTAAATTGTGGAGATTCGCAGGAAATACTAGAAAAATATATAGTTCAACTTAGGGGCGAATTGATATCTGGTGATATGCAACGAGAGGAAATCGGGTATCGTGCTTTAAAAGAAGGAAAAAATTCAAAAGTTCTTAATTTGGAAACATGCAAAACTATTGTTAACGACTTGATAAATAGTTTGGAAAAAATAGAAATCCTGACTCAAAAAAATACTTTCGCGTTTGATACAGTTATATTTTTATGGAATGATTTGAGCCTTACACACAGAGATAAGTTTGTTACGTTAATCGTTTATAAATTAATTGAAAAAAATGCGGAGATCGAAACAAAAAAAATAGGATTATCCAAATTGGCAGAGTGCAAACCAGCATATAATGATCATGAGTCAAACTTTGATCACTTATTAAGCATCATAGAAAAAATTGCGGACGCAAATAACAAAAAAATAGTAGCTGATGAATTTTTGAAATCTATGCCAACAAAAGAAAAAATGGATAAAAAAGAAGAAACGTTTTGGAATAAAGTCGAGAAAATGACAAAGTGACATTAGGGTTAAGTAATTTGTTTGCGAATCAATATTCAAACTTCAATTCAAACTTCAATTCCAAACTTCTAATTCAATTCCGGGGACACGCAACTTAATTATTAATCTCTTTATTATTGCTGTTATGATTTTTGTATGGCTTGCATAGCTCGTATTGTTGTTCCCGGCATCCCTCATCATGTTACTCAATGAATACAATGCATAATGGGGGACATCTCACACCGCACCTAATATTCCTACGTTTTCCCAGCCAGAATTTTTCGCCTTACTTAGACCGAGATGCTCTGCGATCACGGCCACAAAAGATATTAGTGTTGCTCAGAGATATGTTCATTATGGCAAAGCCTACTTACAGAATAATATGAATAATATTGGGGAGCTGGATAGATATTCAAGTAAAAGGAACGCCCCCCTTGACGATTAGCATACTTTAGAGTATACTACTTTAGAGTATACTAATTGAAAGAGGTGGAAAACATGAAGTTTATCAATCGGGAAATCGAACTTAAAGCATTAAAAGATAAATGGGCAAAAGGCTCATCACAGCTTATCATAATCTATGGGAAGCGCAGAGTTGGCAAGACCGAGCTTATAAAGCAGTTTATTAAAGATAAAGAGTCTGTATATTTTCTCGCCGATAAACGAACATCATTGGAACAGCTTCGAGAGCTTGGCCAGATCATCGGCGATATGTTTAAAGACGATATGTTGAAAAGCCATGGATTTCAAAATTGGCTTGAGGTCTTTAGTTATATAAAGAAACACAAAAAAGGGAAATTCATATTCGCGATAGACGAGTACCCTTACCTTGTTGAAGCCGATAAATCTATAAGTTCGGTATTTCAGAAAGGCTGGGATGAGAGCTTGAAAGATGCCGGCATATTCCTTATCTTGTCCGGTTCAAGTATCAGCATGATGGAGTCCGAAGCCCTAGCATACAAGGCTCCTTTATATGGCAGACGTACGGGGCAGTTCCTGATTAAGCCGCTTCTATTCAAAGAGGCGAGGAAGTTTTTTCCCAAGAAGGATTTTGATGAGTCTTTAGGTGTTTATACTATCACCGGTGGCATCCCTGCTTATATTTTGCAGTGGGATCCGGCGCTTTCCATTGATAATAATATCAAGGAGAAAGTGTTTCTAAATACGGAATTCCTGCATAATGAGGTTGAGTTCATTCTGAAAGAAGAGTTTAGAGAGCCGAAGAATTATCTGTCGATCTTACGGGCTATTTCGTGGGGGAAGAGGAAATTCGGCGAGATCGTGAACGAAACAGGTCTTGAGAAAAATATACTTACCAAGTACCTTATGACGCTTGAGCGGCTTCAGATAACAGAAAAGGAAGTGCCCGTTACTGAAGAGACGCCGCATAAATCTAGAAAAGGGCTATATGCAATAACCGATAATTTCTTTAGGTTTTGGTTTCAGTATGTATTCCCCTATAAGAGTGATCTGGAGATACAAAGATATGATGAGGTTTTAAGAAAAATGCGAGAGAGCTTTAAATTGCTCGAAGCCTGGACGTATGAGGCGGTCTGCCGTCAGATGATAAATGATTTCAGAAACGAGCTATTTACATTTGAGCGTGTTGGGAAATGGTGGGAAAACGAGAAGGAGATTGATCTTGTCGCTCTCAATTCTCAAACAAAGGACATCCTGTTTGGCGAAGTTAAGTGGTCAGAGAAACAGGTCGGTACCAACATCTATACCGAACTAAAAGAAAAAGCAACGTATGTTAATTGGAAGAAGGGATCGCGCAAGGAGCACTATATTCTTTTTAGTAAAAGCGGTTTTACGAAGGATATGGTCGAGCTGGCTAAGAAAGACAACGTTTATCTTATCCATAAAGATAAGCTTATCACGCTGTCCCAGTAATTCCAGGGACACACAACTTAATTATTGACATCTTTATTATTTCTGTTATGATTTTTGTATGGCTCGCATAGCTCGTATTGTTGTTCCCGGTATTCCGCATCATGTCACTCAAAGAGGCAACAGGCGCCAGGACGTATTCTTTTCCGATAACGATCGTACTTTTTATCTGAATCTTTTGCACGCTCACGCGAAACAATGTGGACTGAAAATATGGGCTTATTGCCTTATGGACAATCATATTCACGTGATTGTTGTTCCCCAGCACGAAGACGCTCTTGCCGACGGATTTTCTGAAGTACATCAACGCTATACCCGCATGATAAATTTTCGAGAAAAGTGGAGAGGGTATTTATGGGAAGGTAGATTTAAATCATGCCCTTTGTCCGAGCAACACTTATATGCCGCCATTCGGTATGTGGAGAATAATCCCGTTCGCGCTAAAATAGTCAAACATGCCTGGTTATATCCTTGGTCAAGCGCGCAGGCGCATGCTTTAAAGAAACCCAACACTCTTATCGAATCATGTTTTATTACGGATGATATTAAGGATTGGAAAGCATATTTATCGGATAGCAAAGAGGACAAGGGGCTTATAAAACGGTTAGTATCGAATAGTAATACCGGCAGGCCCTTAGGAGACGAAGTATTCATTAAACATCTTGAGAAAATTACGGGCAGGACGTTGCGAAAACAGAAACCGGGGCCCAGGGAAAATGAAAAGAGTAATAATTAAGTTGTGTGTCCCCGGAATAGGCCCGGAATAGGCCCGGAATAGGCGGAGTTGAAAGAACGCGTAAGGGCTCTCGAGAAAAAATACGGCCTTTCCAACTGATATCCTTGTCGCAGATACTCATTCTACCCCCACGCGGGACTTAATAAAAAATATTGCATAATTACAGAGTAATAGTGTATAATTAGTAATGAACATATGTTCATAACGAGGCGGTAAAATGAGACCAAAAAAAACCAGATGGATAAAATGTGTCCCGGGCGAAAGGTGTTTTAAGCCTATATGCAAACCTTTAAATAAGGTTAAATGCGTGTGTCTGACCCTTGACGAATTTGAAGCGGTAAGGCTCGCGGATCTTGAGGGCTTGAAGCAAGTTGACGCGGCAAAAAGACTTAAGATATCCAGACCTACATTCTCAAGGATTGTATCCTCGGCACGTAACAAGATAGCCGATGGATTAGTAAATATTAAAGCCATAAGGATTGAAGGGGGCTGTTGTAAAGTGATAAGGAGAGATACGCGATGAAAGATTTAAAGAAATTATACTGGCTCGTAGGCATATTCATAGTGATGTATTTTCTGCCACTGGGTAATCCCAAGGTGTCGAATGCCATTTTTGAGGCGTTTAAGCTTCTTCAATGGTATGTCATTAATCATACATTAGCTTGCGTTGTGCCTGCCATGTTCATTGCCGGAGCTATAGCGACATTTTTGTCTCAAGCCTCCGTAATGCGGTATCTTGGCCCAGATGCGAATCGTCCGCTAGCTTATACGGTAGCGTCTATCTCGGGGGTTATACTTGCGGTATGCTCATGCAGCGTGCTTCCGATGTTCGCAGGTATCTATACCATGGGGGCCGGGCTTGGGCCCGCGAGCGCCTTCCTATATTCCGGTCCTGCTATAAATGTTATGGCTGTATTTCTTTCTGCGCGCGTTCTAGGGTTTGATATAGGATTAGCCAGGGTGATAGGCGCGATAGGCTTTGCCTTTATCATAGGTCTTTCCATGGCGTTCATATTCAGAAAGTCGGAACACGTTCGTAACAAAGCGGCTATGGCTATGCCACCCGCATCGCCTCCAACCAGATCCTTATGGAAGACGGGACTTTATTTCTTCTGTATGATAATGTTCCTTGTCTTCAGCGACTGGTATAATACCAACGATGTTACCATTACAATGAAAAATGAAGCGGTGATGAAAGCCAGCGTTCAATACTCTACACAAGATTTTATCGAGGTAAAAGAATATAATCCTGATGGGGTTAGGGTCATAGACGCTGTACGCCTTGACCGTAAAGATATTGCAAAAATAACTCCGGAAGATAATTTTGTAATGCGGGTACACGCTATGAAGTGGTATCTGGCAGGCGCCATGTTACTGGCCATCCTCATTATGCTCAAGAAATGGTTTACTCGTGCGGAGATAAAGGAGTGGATGACTGCGACTTGGGATTTTGGGATGATGATAATCCCGCTATTATTCGGAGGTGTCTTTGTAACAGGCTTTATCGGTGGAATACTTCCGGAGAAAGCGGTAGCGGCTTTTGTGGGAGGCAATGGACTTTTATCTAACCTTGTCGCATCTGTCATAGGCTCGCTCTGGTATTTCGCAACGTTAACTGAGATACCGATCACTGAAATGCTGATGCGCTTAGGAATGGGCAAAGGACCTGCACTTGCGCTTCTATTGGCGGGCCCAGCATTGTCGCTCCCGAGCATTTTAGTCATTAACAAAATATTAAAGTGGCGCAAAACGCTCGTATTCTGTTTACTCGTAATTGGATTCTCAACTATAGTTGGGTACATTTTCGGGATAATGGCTCAAAAATGAAACGGGAGAGGGTATAAAGAAAATATGAAGAGAAAATCGGAAGAAATAAAAAAGATCGTCAAGGATGGTTACGCGAACGCATTGGCGAAAAGCGTATCCTGCTGCTCCAGTCCTTGCTGTTGCGGAACAGATCAGGTAAAAGAGATCAGTAAGAAGATTGGTTACAGCGATTCTGAAATGAACGCTGTCCCCGAAGGCGCGAATTTGGGCTTTGGATGCGGTAATCCTGTTGCGCTCGCATCTTTAAAAGAAGGAGATGTTGTGCTTGATCTGGGTAGCGGTGCAGGATTTGACGCATTTCTATCGGCCGGGCGAGTCGGCAAGACAGGCAGAGTCATCGGCGTAGATATGACTCCGGAGATGCTCGAAAAAGCCCGGGCAAATGCCAGGAAGGGCAATTATGCGAATGTAGAATTCAGGCTTGGTGAGATCGAAAAGTTACCGGTAGATAATGGTTCGGTCGACGTGATCATATCAAACTGTGTTATTAACCTCTCGCCTGATAAAGAGGAAGTATTTAAAGACGCTTACAGGGTCTTGAGATCCGGCGGCAGGCTTATGGTTTCAGATCTGGTGCTTGCCAAAGATCTGCCGAAAGAGCTTAAGGAGTCAGTTGAGGCGTACGTAGGCTGCCTTGCAGGAGCTATTAAGAAAGACGAATATTTAAATTTTATTTCATTAGCAGGATTTCAGGATATCAAGGTGATCAGTGAATCGAGTTATCCGGTTGATGCTATGTTCGATAATCTTAAGGGTGCTCAAGACGCGATAGTTAGCGTAAAAGTTTCTGCTGTAAAAGTATAAATGGAGGCGCGCAATGAAGATCGAGATCTTAGGAGTCGGCTGTCCGAAATGCAAACAGTTTACCGCTAATGCTGAAGCAGCGGTGAAGGAGTTAAATATTCAGGCCGAAATAGGCAAGGTCACCGATATCGTCAAAATTACAGAATATGGGGTCATGATGACTCCGGCGTTAGCGATTGACGGTACTGTTGTATCTGTGGGTAAGGTATTAAGCAAGGACGATATTAAAAAGATTATCTCAAAATAAGCACAATGAGGAAAAGGTGAAAAAATTATTTCTAGTTCTTCTGGCGGTTGCCGCGCTAAGTAGTAGCGGCATAATTTTTTCTTCGATAGCCGAAGCAGGAGGTAATGCCAAAGGCACGCAACTTATTGCATATTATTTTCATGGAGACATGCGCTGTCCCACCTGCCATAAATTGGAGCAGTATTCTAAGGAAGCGATAGAGACTAATTTTAAAGATGCGGTAGCTTCTGGAAAACTAGAGTATAAAGTCGTCAACGTAGAGGATAAGGACAACGAACACTATACTGGCGATTATAAGCTTTATACAAAATCACTTATCCTGTCGCTGGTTAAAGACGGTAAGGAAATTAAATGGAAGAATATGGATAAGATCTGGGAGTATGTCGGCAATAAAAATAGATTTCTAGATTACGTGAAGAGCGCCGTCGCTGACTTATTAAAGGAAGCCGAATGACAGAGATATTAATAGGGTTTGCATCGGCATTATGGCTGGGGATTCTGACTTCCATCAGCCCGTGTCCTTTAGCCAGTAATGTGGCCGCTATTTCTTTTCTATCCAAAAAAATAGCTCATCCGGCGCTTGTGTTCATCTCGGGGTTGGCGTATACGCTAGGACGTATGGCTTCGTATGCGGTATTAGGATGGATTATTATTCACTCTCTTTTGAGTGTCCCGCAGGTTGCTCAATTCTTACAGAAATACATGGGCAAGGCTTTGGGGCCCATTCTGATTCTCACCGGCCTCATCCTGCTTGAAGTAATACCACTTCGCTTGCCTGGGTTGTCGTTATCGCAAAAACATCATAATAAACTTGCTGAGTCTGGCGCACCGGGTGCCTTTTTGCTTGGTTTTATTTTTGCGCTGGCGTTTTGTCCTATTTCTGCCGCGCTATACTTCGGGAGCCTTATTCCTTTAGCTATTAACAGTAAAAGCGGTATCGTATTGCCTTTTATTTACGGAATTGGCACAGGCTTACCGGTTCTTGTATTCGCTGTTGCCATAGCCTTGGGCGTGACATCCTTGAGCCATTGGTTTAATAAGATCACGAGGCTCGAATACTATACTAGGAAGATCACCGGAATCATATTCATTCTTGTTGGCCTATACTATACGGGGATATATATTTTCAGATTATTTTAAGGTGAAGGAGAATAATGTGAGCGAAGGCATAGTTAAAAAGTTATCTTTCCTGGATAGATTTCTGACTCTATGGATATTTTTAGCAATGGGTGTTGGTGTATTATCAGGATATTTCTATCCGCAGATCGTGGGGTTTTGGAATAAATTTCAGATAGGGACGACTAATATTCCGATCGCGATAGGTCTGATTCTTATGATGTATCCGCCTTTAGCAAAGGTTAAATATGAAGAGATGGAAGATGTTTTCCGTAACACAAGAGTGCTTGGGCTTTCGCTTATCCAGAACTGGGTAATTGGCCCGATTCTTATGTTTATTCTCGCGGTTGTATTTTTGCGTGGATATCCTGAATATATGGCAGGGCTGATCATGATTGGGCTTGCGCGATGCATTGCTATGGTTATTGTGTGGAACGAGCTGGCAAAGGGTGATACCGAATACTGCGCAGGCCTGGTGGCATTTAATTCCGTTTTTCAAGTGTTATTTTATTCCGTGTATGCGTGGGTTTTTATTACGGTCTTACCAGCATGGCTTGGGCTTAAAGGAGCGGTAGTACGAATTACCATTGGGCAGATTGCCTGGAGTGTGTTTATTTATTTAGGGATACCGTTTCTTGCCGGGATCATCAGCCGTTTTGGCCTGATTAAGCTTAAGGGTAAGGAATGGTATGAGAGGAAGTTTATTCCACGCATAAGTCCAATAACCCTGATTGCGCTTCTTTTTACCATCGTGGTTATGTTTTCACTTAAAGGAGAGTACATCGTCAAGATTCCGCTTGATGTGGTACGCATAGCGATACCGCTTGTTATCTATTTCATAGTCATGTTTCTGGTGTCTTTCTATATGGGCAGGCGAGCAGGGGCAGATTACTCAAAAACGGCTACACTTTCATTTACAGCGGCCAGCAACAATTTTGAGCTTGCCATTGCGGTAGCGGTTGCTGTTTTTGGCATTAATTCAGGTGCCGCGTTTGCCGCTGTAATAGGTCCTTTGGTAGAAGTGCCCGTGCTCATAAGCCTGGTTAACGTCTCACTTTATTTTAAACGGAGATATTTTAATCATTTGCTACGAAAGGAGCATAGAAATGAGAATATGTATACCAACAGAAAATAAGGAAGGGTTAAATGCCAAGGTTCATGGGCATTTCGGTAGTGCACCATATTTTACCATTATTGACACAGAGAAAGATTCCATAGAAGTCATTAGTAATACCAACCAGCATCACTCGCACGGGGCATGTCAGCCAATGAACGAATTAATAGGCAAGAAGGTTGACGCTGTGGTTACCGGTGGAATGGGAGGCCGGGCAGTGCAAAAGCTTAATGAGGGCGGGATCAAGGCTTATCGGGCTATCCCGGGAACAGTTACAGATATCATCAGTCAGTTTACTAAGGGTGGGCTTGAGGAAATAACTGTGCAGAATGCCTGCGCGCAGCACGGCTGTCACTAATGTGAATGAAATAGACAGATTGATTAGGTTTTGTGCATCGGTTGCAAGATATTGTATTTTGGTCAAAGTGTGATATACTTGCGCGATAGAATAACATAGGAGGGGTGTATGAATATCGGTAAGTTCAAGGTTGCAGGGTTTTTTGTTTTTACCGCATTGGTCTTATCGGCGGGCGTTATATGCGCGGAGTCAACCGTTGATAAGACTACCGTACAGGAAAGTATGGCGGCGGTCGGCGTAGAAAGCAAAAAACCGGATATTTATAAAGATCTTAATTTAACGGAAGCGCAAAAGAAAGCGCTGGACGCCAGCAGGAATAAGTATAGAGAGGAAATGAAAAAAGCGCTCGGCGAGGTAAGGGTAAAAAAAGCGGCCATGTACCAGGAGCTTTACAAGGAAAAGTTGGACACGAACAAGATAAAGCAGATAAATAATGACTTGAAAAAACTCGAGGCTCAAGTGCTCGATTACCGGCTCCAAAGTGTGCTGGACTTAAGAAAGATATTGTCCCCGGAGCAGTTCAGCAAACTTAATGCCAGAGTGGCGAATATCATGGAGAACAGGCGGAAGAGTAAGAAGTAACACGCGAAAGCACTTCGATTTGCATTTTTTAGAATCGTAGTGTATCTTTATATATGTTGTATAGCATAAGAAAGGGGGCAGTATGAGGTATTTTATGGTTTTGATAGCGGTTGTGGCTCTTTTGGCGTTTGCCGTGCCGGCCAGCGCGGAGACTTGTTTTAATGAAATGAGTAAGTGCATCCAGACTTTTGGTAAAGGATGCTGTGGCACATGTGGCGCGACTAAGACAGAATGCGCCAAGACATGCCCGAAGAGCGTAGTAGCGGTAGACGCTTTGGGTAATGACGTGTCGCTCGTTACCGATAATTCAGGGAAATCACAGTTAGGAATATAAACCATTCCTAATAAAGGTTAGTTATGATGTAGGGCACCTTTAAAGGTGCCCTACATTGTTATTGGATAATTTGATATAAGAGTATATAATAACAAAATATGACAAAAAAATTCCTTATCCTCATAGCTATAGCGTTATCTTTAGGCCTGGCGGCTGTAAAGATCGGATTGAATTGTCAACAATCACTGGCGGTGTCGATATTCTCCGCGTCTATACTGGGCACGCTTTTCTTCTGGGATTTCCGTCTCAGTTTTGCTTTTATCGGCACATCACTTCTCCTGGCAACCAGGACCATAGATATCGAACATCTCGTAAGGTTTGCCTCCCTCGACGTTATTTTGTTTTTAGTCTGTATGATGGTGCTTGTGGGAATGCTGAAAGAGGCCAATTTTTTTAATATAATCTCCCACCTTCTTCTCGGGATAAAGCGCCTTAATTCTTTCAAGTTTATTATAATACTTTCGGCCGTTTCGGCTGTGATGGCCGCAATGGTCGATGAAGTTACATCGATAATATTTATGATCGTAGCCGTGCTGGAGATATGCGATCGGCTCGAAATAGACCCGGTGCCGTATCTAATAACATCCGTTCTCGCTACCAATATAGGTTCTTCCGCGACAGTCTTGGGCAATCCAATCGGCATATTGATAGCCACGAGATCCGGGTTGACATTCGAGGATTTTATAATAAAAGCCGCCCCATTGGCGGCGGTGTGCCTTATGGTGACGATCGCGATCTGTCTTGTCTGGTACAGGAAATCCTTCGCGCAATTCGATAAGAACATCCGGCGTTTTACGGAGGCCAGGATCGCTTCCATGGAAAAGCCGATGGTTTTCACTAAAGACCTTAAGATAGGTTTAGCGATATTCGGCGCAACGATCCTTGCAATAGCGCTTCATCACCGTCTCGAGCTTTTGTGGGGGCTCGGGGCAAATACCATACTTATCGCCGCGCCTCTTATTTCCTGCGGCGGAGTTTTTATCTGGAAACGTAAGAATGCCAGAAAACACGTCGAGCGGGATGTAGAATGGTGGACGCTACTTTTCTTCATGCTTCTTTTCGCTCAGGCGGGTACGCTCCAATATACCGGCGCTACGGATGAACTGGCAAAACGGCTCGCGGGAATGGTTGGGAATAGCCAGACATTTCTTACGGGCGTGATATTATGGATATCGGCCATAGGTTCCAGTATTCTGGACAATGTGGTTTTAGTAGCGGCTTTTATTCCGGTAATCCAGGGTTTTAAAGACATAGCTACGCAATCTTTCTGGTGGGCGCTTCTCTTCGGGGGGTGCCTCGGCGGCAATATAACACTTGTCGGCTCAACAGCCAACATAGTAGCCCTCGGCATGTTGGAAAAAGAGAAGAATATACGGATCACCTTCCTGCGATGGTTCGGCATCGGACTGACGGTGGGCTTATCAACCACTATAGTGGTCTGGCTCGCTCTCACATTTCTGCCTTTTTATAGATGAAAAAAATCATCATCTTTTTATTCATTGCCTTAGCTATAACCGCGCTCGTATTTTCATACGACCGTTTTCAGAAAATATCGGCGGAGCGCGCCCGGATAATTGCGAAACGTGCCGTTGCGTGGGAGCGGTTGAAGCATAATATAAACAGACAAACCCGGGGATATAAAGGCACAGCGGCTATAGTGATACAGGATATTAAGACCGGATGGCGGATAGAGTCTTGTGAATACAAAGTAATGCCGTCGGCAAGCCTGGTCAAGATACCCGTAATGATGGCGTATTTCAGCGCGGAAAAAGAAGGCAGGCTAAGTTTTGATGATATAATAATATTAAGAAGGGCCGATAAGACCGACGGCTCCGGGAAGTTGAAAGATATGGTGGCCGGGTCGAAACACAGGATACGGGACCTTATCTATCTGATGATAACCGAGAGCGATAATACGGCCGCTAATATTCTGATAAACCGTTTGGGGCTTGAAGAGCTTAACGGTTATTTTGCGAAGCTCGGTCTTAAAAATACCAACCTATCGCGCAGAATGATGGATTTTAAATCACGCAGGGCGGGTATAGAAAATTATACAACCGCTTCCGACATGGCGTATCTTTTGGAAAAACTGTATCGCGGCAAGTTTATAGACAAAGATATTTCGAATAAATGCCTGGCGCTTTTGGCGGAGCAGAAAGTAAACGACAGGATACCTAAAAAATTACCGCCTGCCACTACGGTCGCTCACAAGACCGGACTGGAGAACGGCATATGCCACGACGTTGGTATCGTCTATACACCCAAAGGTGATTTTATAATATGTGTCCTGACAAAACATAAATACACTACGGCCAGGCCTACAAAAAGGCTGATATCGCAACTGTCGCTTCTTACGTATAACTATTACAGCGGATTATGATGCATGAGAAAACGGAATGTATTTGATGCTATAACCGGTTTTTTCAGGCTTATATACGAGAAGCTTGTAAAGATCGACGACACCCCGCAGAAAATAGCTTCCGGGTTCGGCATTGGCGTTTTTGCCGGTGTATTGCCGATGGCCGGGCCCATAGCGGCCGTATTCCTGGCGGTACTTTTCAAGGTTAATCGCGCCGCCGCACTTTTGGCCGCTCTTATAACCAATACATGGATAAGTTTCGTAATATTTTTATTTTCCGTTAAAATAGGCGCTTTTATTTTTGGCGTCGACGGCTCGGCCATACAACTACAATGGGCGGAGCTTTTAAAAGATTTTCATCTATCGGGATTATTTAAATTATCGGCTATGAGGATCGCTCTTCCCGTTATAACAGGGTATCTCGTTATGGCGCTATTTTCTGCGGGAACGGCTTATGTTATGATTCTTACGGTGATGAAGTTTATTAAAAATAACGGAAAGTCCTAAAAATATGCCGTTGCCGCAAATAGAATTAAAAAATATCAAAGGCCTCTCGGAATCGGAAGTAGCCGCGCGCTTACAGCGCGACGGTTATAATGAATTGCCGCTCGGAAATACACGCAGTATGTTCGCGATAGCCTTAAGCGTATTTAAGGAGCCGATGTTCCTGCTTCTGGTAGCGTGCGGAGCTATATATTTTATACTGGGCGAGATGCAGGATGCGGTGATGCTTTTGGGATTTGTCTTTGTGATAATGGGTATCACGATATATCAGGAAGGCAAATCCGAAAGGGCCCTGGAGGCCCTGAGGGATCTTTCCAGCCCGCGCGCGCTCGTTGTAAGGGATGGCGCGCAGAAGAGGATACCCGGCAGAGAAGTGGTAAAGGACGATATTATAATAATAAGGGAAGGCGACAGGGTGCCGGCGGATGCGGTTATGCTATGGGGTATAAATATTGCCGCGGATGAGTCGATACTATCCGGCGAGTCTGTGCCGGTTCGGAAAGCGGCGGTTAATGGCGCGGAACCGAAATTTGGACGGCCGGGAGGAGACGACACTCCGTTCCTTTACTCGGGGAGCCTTATCACGCGCGGGCAGGCTCTGGCAAGAGTGGCGTTGATAGGCGCTGACACGGAGATGGGCAGGATCGGTAAGGCGATAGAGGAGATAGCGGAAGAGCCGACCGCCCTGCAGAAGGAGACGGGCAGGTTAGTCAAAGTAATATTTACTATAGCTCTATTCCTTTGCCTGGCAGTAGTCATGGTTTACGGTTTTACTCGCGGCAACTGGCTTGACGCGGCATTATCCGGCATAACTTTAGCCATGGCGATGTTGCCGGAGGAGTTTCCGGTGGTGCTTACCATATTTTTGGCGCTCGGCGCATGGCGCATATCCAAAAAGAATGTTTTGACCAGAAAAGCCTCGGCTGTAGAGATGTTGGGCGCCGCGACGATTCTATGTGTGGACAAGACAGGCACTCTGACCCAGAACAAAATGTCGATAAAGGAATTGTTTAACGGTAAAGAGTTTTATGATATCGTCCCCGGCCGTCAGGCGCCGCTACCCGAATCTTTCCATGAGGTCGTCGAATACGGAATACTCGCAAGCAAGAAAGACCCTTTCGATCCGATGGAAAAAGCGCTCGAAGAGTTGGGGCACACAACCCTTTATAATACAGAACATATACACAATGACTGGCCTCTCGTAGAAGAATATCCTCTATCGAAGGAGATGATGGCCTTATCCCATGTCTGGGAAACGCCGGATAGGAAAGGCTTTGTCGTTTCTACCAAAGGCGCGCCGGAGGCGATACAGGAACTATGCCATTTAGATGAGAACGAAAGAAAAGAGGTATCCGCCGCGATTGACAGGATGGCCGGCATCGGTTTGCGTGTATTGGGTGTGGCTAAAGCCTCGTTTGATAAAGCGACACTACCGTCATCGCAACATGACTTCGATTTCAAATTCATAGGTCTTATAGGCCTGGCCGATCCTATACGCTCCAGCGTTCCTCTGGCTATACAGGAATGCTACGGCGCCGGCATCAGGGTGGTGATGATAACCGGTGATTATCCGACCACCGCCCAGAATATCGCCAGAGAGATAGGGCTTAAAAATCCCGAAGCTGTTATAACCGGGCCGGAACTCGAAAGAATGGGGAAGGATCAGTTGCGGGAAAAATGCGCAGGCGTGAATATATTTTCCAGAGTCCAGCCGGAACAAAAATTATTGATCGTCAATGCCCTGAAGGCCGCCGGCGAGATGGTTGCTATGACAGGCGACGGAGTCAATGACGCGCCTGCCATAAAGTCGGCGGCGATAGGTATTGCGATGGGGGGCCGAGGCACGGACGTTGCCAGGGAGGCCTCCGATATAGTGCTGTTGGACGACGATTTTTCGTCTATAGTCGAGGCGGTGCGTCTCGGTAGGCGCATATTTGACAATCTTAAGAAGGCGATGGCGTATATAATAAGCGTTCATATCCCGATAGCGGGCGCCGCCATAATTCCGGTTATCATGGGCTGGCCGATAATATTATATCCGGCTCATATAGTTTTTCTGGAGCTGATTATAGACCCGGCCTGTTCGATAGTATTCGAATCGGAACCGGCTGAGAAGAACGTGATGAATCGGCCACCCAGAAATCCAAAAGGCGCGTTATTCGGGGAAAAGTTACTCGCATTAAGCCTGCTCCAGGGATTGTCATCTCTGGCGGCAGTGATAGCCGTATTCCTGCTCGCCTTGCGTTTTGGCCAGACGGAAGGCGGCGCCCGTGCGCTCGCATTCACAACGCTTATTATATCCAACCTGTGCCTTATACTGACGAACCGGTCGTGGACCAGAGGCATAATATCCGTATTTTCGGTTTCGAACAAGGCGCTAACCGGCGTTATTATCGGCGCCGTCGGCTTTCTTTTAATGGTAATATACATTCCGTTTTTACAGAACATGTTCCATTTTGGGCAGATACATTCGGAAGACATGGTAATATGCTTTGCCGCCGGAGTATGGAGCATTTTATGGTTCGAGCTTTTGAAGTGGGCCTTCAGAAAGATGCATATAGACCTTATGGAGGCATGACGCATTTTATACTTGTTATAATTACGCCCCGAGAGTATAATGACGTTGAGTTTACCGGGTTTGGGGTCCGGGTGAAAGCAGTCGTATAATACATACGGCTGTAAAAAAAGGAGAGGTAGAAAGATGAGGAAAGTAGCATTGGTATTGATCGCGATCGCGTTTGCATCCGGAGCGGCTTTTGCTCAGGATCAGGCCGCGGCTCCGGCGAAAACGGAGACACCGGCACAGCAGGCTAAGGCAGTGGTGGGGAAACTGGTTAATGTTACAGTAGCTGAGCCGGCAAAAGGCATAGCCAACGGCACAGTTACCATAACGGATGATACCGGTAAGGCCGTCGAGTTTACGGTAACCCAGAGCACGAAAGTCCTTGATGCCACTTTGAATGCCATTACTTTGAACCAGCTCAAGATAGGGGAAAAAGTAAAGGTAAAATCAAAAGAAGGCACAAAAGAGGCCGCCGCTATAAAAGTAGCGGAGTAGTTTTTAAGACAACGCAAAACGGCGGACATCCGAGTATTCGAACCCCAAGATGTCCGCCTTTTTGTCGAGGTGAATTTATGGCAACGTATGAAGATTTCAGGAAGATAGAACTGAAGATAGCGAAGATCAAAGAGGTGAATGATCATCCTAATGCCGACCGTTTGTATGTTATTATAGTTGAGGTGGGCGATAAAACTAAGCAGATAGTTGCCGGCATCAGGAATTCATATAAGAAAGAAGATTTAATAGGACGGCAGGTCGTGCTTGTAGATAATCTGGATCCTGCGATATTGCGCGGAGTCGAAAGCCAGGGCATGTTATTAGCCGCGTCCGATGAAAAAGGTATCGCTATCATTACCTCCGACAGGGAAATGGTGTCGGGAAGCGTGGTGAAGTAGAGAATAAGAATTTGCACTGCAAATTTTCTAGCGCCTGTAGCTCAGTTGGATAGAGTATCTGGCTACGAACCAGGTGGTCGCAGGTTCGAATCCTGCCAGGCGCGCCAGTTTTCGCCCGTGTAACACTATAGCGAAAACGCCCCGAAGCATATGTGGAAATTATCTAAGATAATTTCCACATGTTTATGCAAGGGGCAAGGGCGTGATTTCCTTTAGGAAATTTTATGGTCCTGGAGTCTAAGATGCATCGATTTTGCTATGAGTTTTCTTCAAGCAAAATCGATGGACTCCAAAAATATCTCAGATCCTATCATCTAAGATAATTTCCACATGTTTATGCAAGGGGCAAGTGCGTGATTTCCTATTTCACCGCGTCAACTTTGACGGAAAATTTGGTGCCGCGCACACCGACTACCGAGGTGGGAGTTTTTACTTCGAACTTCGATTCCGGCGTATCGAGTTTTTCCGCTTTTATAAGAATCTGTCCTATAGCAAGGTCGAGGAGTGTTTTATTTGTGCCAGTCGTCGCTTCGTGCGCCAGTGTGGTAAATGACAGGAGCGATTTTTCATCCATGTCCACAATCGCGGCTTGATGAGTAGCGCCATCTACCGTAAGTACCGCTCTACCTCCCAAACCCGTTTTAATAAACGACCCTTCGGTTAAGACGTCTCCAATCTTTGCATTTTCCCACGTCCCAGGCCCACCATGTTTTATCATAACCTCTCCACCCAATTTACTGACGATGACCGAGCGCTTTATTTCTTCGGAAAAACAATTGTATGTAAAAAGACAAAGCGCGAGCACCGCGCATAAAATTTTTGATATTTTCATATTGGTCACCTTGGACTAAATATACCGGATAAAACCGGCAAAGTCAAGTTAACCGTTCGACCTCGGAGGTCGAACGATGGTTAAAAATAAAAAAGGAGGATAAGGGGGTGGTTGTATTTCGTTGAATATATGATAAACTTAACATGAAAAGATAGAATGCAGACATCCGATGGCCATAACGAAGTCATTGGATATTTTTTGGGCAGTTAATAAAAACTTTTAACATGACGGTGAGCCCATGAGAATCGCGAAAGTTTTAAAAATCGGCATTCTGATCTTATTAGTGGTGGCTCTGGCTGGTTATGCATGGCCCGGGTTAGTTATAAGTGAAGGCGTGGCAAGCTATTATTCATACGAATGCGCCAGATTGCCGATGGCAAACGGGAAACCGTTCGATCCGGAAAACAGAACATGCGCCAGCTGGTTCTACGATTTTGGCACGGTACTGATAGTGAAAAGCCTTGATACGGGTTTGTCTACGGAAGTTGTGGTTACTGATAGAGGGCCTAATAAGCGGCTCGTAAGAGAAGGAAGGATAATCGACCTCTCCAAAAGGGCATTCCAGGATATCTGCAGGTTGGAAAAAGGGCTCACCAGAGTTGCTATTATCGTTAAAGAATGAAAAATATTCAGATCGACATATTTAAAAAATTAATCCCTCAGCAGAAATTCCTGGACTTAAATATCAAAATTCCACCCCGGGGTGGAATTTTACTTTGACTTACGCTTGAGATATGGTGTAAAATACCTTATTAAAATAAAGAAGTTTCTTCGTTTCGCTTGAGGAGGGGGTACCGAATGCTGGATATAGGTTTGGCCAATATTACGATGTTCTTTGTGATAATAGGAATATGCCTGATTTTCATCATTACGTGGATAATCAAGTCCGAAGCCAGGATAAATGTTTGCAAAGATGAAATAAAGAAATTAAAAACTAGCCTTGATTCTTCCGAGCGCGAGAGGTTTGTCCTTTCCGAGAAAATCGTAAATCTCGAATCCGGTCGTTCTTCCGATAAGCTTGGCGAGGCCGAAGCGCTTAAAGCGGAAAACGATGCCCTTAAGCGGGAATTAGCCGCCGCGAAATCATCGTTGGAAGAGGTCTATAAGGCGTTAAGTTAATATGGAAATTAGCGAAATAAAACAGAAGATAATGGCAAGGATCGAGGAAGAGAAGTCCAGGTCCTCCGGCAAGAAAAATCCCCTGAACCTGGATGCGCTATCTTCTAAGATGGGGCGCCCAAAAGAAGATCTGCTGAAGCTTTTCAATAAAGACGCCAAGGTCGCCTCGCCGCCACCGGTGAGTGTTAAGAACCCCACCCCTGCCCATCATGAAAAACTGAGCGAGCTTGAAGCCGAAAACATCCGCCTTAAAAAGATACAGGAAGATGCCCGCGCCAAGAGCGACACGCTTTTGAACGAGATAGAAGAAAAAGACAGGGCCATAGTTGAATTGCAGGATAGGCTTAAGAGAGAATCCATAAGCCTTATAAAAGACAGCGAAAAAGAAAAATCCCTCATAAATACAGCGATAGAAAAATCTATCTCCGAATACCGCAATAAACTTACCGCGCTTGAATCCGAAAATAAGTCGCTAAAACAGACCCATGCCGGCGCGCTTCAGAAGAATGAGGGTATATTTCTACAGATATCCCAGAAAGATAAAGAGATCGCCGAGCTTAAAAAGAAGATACAGAGCGACGTCGACGAAATAGATAAGAATAAGAAGCTGAAGCGCTTGCACGAGGATTCCTTAAAACAGAACGACAATCTTTTAATACGTCTCGAAGAAAAAGATGCGGAGATAGTCGGCTTAGAGAAGAAATTGCAGGAGGCGCTCGAGCGTTCCAAAAAGATAAAAGAGCATGAAAAGGCCGTCGAGGAACATCGCGCCGAGCGGGACAAAGCCGCCGCCAATATGGAAAACTTGCGCTCGAAACTCTACGCCGCCACCAAAGAGCTGAAAGAGCAGGCCGGACGGATAGCCCAGATGGAAGATACGCTGAAACACAGGGAGAAGCGCCTTGCCGACAGTGACAAGGTCTATAAAAATCTGGAAAACGAAAAGAACGCGATAGCGCTCAAACTGCAGGCGTCAGAGGAAGCCGCGAGGGGCCTCGAAGATAAAGTAAAGGCCGTGATTGCCGAATTGGAGGCAAAAGAAAAACGCGTCGTCGATGCCGAAAAGAACGCTATTAAAAATATCGAGGCGGCCAGGAAAGAGATGGCTCTGGAGGTGCAGGCGGTCGACAGAAATAAGAAGGCCCTCGAAGGCAAGATCGCCCAGTTGAATATAGAGTTGGAGGCGAAGAACAGGCGGATAGAAGAGACGGAAGGGGCCAACAACGAGCTGGACGCTCTGGCGAAGGAGGCGGCTATTAAACTGCATGCCGCCGAAGACGCTAAAGCCGATCTGGAAGAGAAGATGCGGGAAAACGAAAACGAACTGGTCAATATCGGTAAAAAACACGATACCGAAAATGCGGCCGCCGAAGATAAAATTGCCGGCATGAACTCCGAGATAGAATCGCTCAAGACTGTTATAAAGGACAAGGAGAATGCGGAAGAGGAGCTTAGGGAAAATATCACGCGCCTCGAAACGGAAATAGAAGCCCGTGATAAAAAGATACAGACGGACGTAAAATACTGCGAAGATGTAGTCAGGGAAGTTAACGATCTCAGACAGAAGATAAAGGCATATCGCCTTAAATCAGTGAAATAGTGACGACACCTATAGCTATAAAGCAGTTGTTCCTTAATTACAAAGGCGGTACGGGGAAGACGAGTATATCCTCCGCGTACGGTTATTGCCTGGCGGGCATGGGCAAGCGCGTCCTTATGGTGGATCTCGACGCCCAGGCGCACCTGACGGCATGTTTAAACCATAATGATGCGGCGCGTCCGGATAAAAGTTTATATAGCATTATGATAAACGGCGGCAATGTCTCCGATATCATAAGGCCTACATCGCTTCCTTCCATGCACGTTATCCCGTCGTCGCTCTCGCTGTCCGCAATGGAAGTGCCATTGTTTAAAATGCACCTGAGGGAATTTCGCCTGCGCCAGGTGCTCAAGCCCGTAGAAAAAGATTACGACTACATTATTATAGACTCCGCGCCGAATATAAACCTCCTGGGCCTTAACGCCATCCTTGCTTCCGACGAAATATTAATACCGCTCTTGGCCGATTTCCTTTCATTCCATGGCTTGAAGTTGCTTATGGAAACGCTTGCCTCTATCGAGACAGATTTCGGATTTTATCTGAGGAATATAAACATATTCCTGAACCGCTTCAACGCGCAGTACCCTATATGCTCCGAATGTAAAGAAGCGGTGCATAAATTCTATCCGGAATACGCGCTGGAGACGGTTATACGAGAATCGCACGAGATAATAGACGCTTCAAGCACGGGCAAATCGATATTCGAGCTTTACCCGGAATCAAAAGTGGCCTCGGATATAATGAGCCTGGTACTGGAAGTAAACGATGAGAAGCTCGGGGATGCCCCAAACCGGAGAATTAAATATGAAGAAAAAGTTTGAAGACAATGTAGCGGCCGATATACCGAAGACAAAATTGCACGAGCCGAACCTGCCGTGGAAATTGACCGAAGACGAAGTCGGGCAGATATCCCCCGGTAACGAAGAGTTCAAAGATGCTATAAGCGGCACGCCGCCGCTTAAGACACGCGCGCCATTTTTGATACTTCTGGTCGTGGGCATATTCGGCATCACCACATATATGATATCGAGCGGCATTGTGGAAAATGGGAAGATACACGACAATATGTCTAAGGCCCAGGCCGAGCTTTCCGCCGCGCAGTTGAACCTGGTAAAGACGGTTGCCGAAAAGGACGCCATAAATAAAAATTCTGCCCAGCTTGAAAAAAAAGTCAGTGATCTGATGGCGCAGAAGAAGCTTTTCGCGAATGTCATAGAAACTCTTACGAGGAAGGGCGAGGACATCGATGCGATCCCGTCCGCGCCGGTACTTACGATGACACAGCCGGTTAATGCTTCTTCCGATAATACCGCTGTAGATTCACGGACAGCGCAAAACAGATAGGGCGGGTGTATGTTAAAACCTATGCCGAAGATTTTTATAAGAAGTGTGGTTATATTATCGGTATCGGTATTTGCTGTATCTTTTGCCTGTGCCCAGGAAAGCTCATTCTATCAGCTTAATCAGAAATCCGCCGAATTCGCACGCCAGGGCAGATACGACGAATCTCTCCAATTTGCCAGGCAGGCCATTGAAACGGCAAAGAAGGAATTTGGCCCGTATCATGACAATGTAGCCATGGCGCTTAATACTCTCGCGGCCATATATACTTCCCAGGGAAAATATTCTAAAGCGGAAAAGGCTCTAAAAAGAGTCCTCGCTATAAGGACGCTCGCCGTAGGGGATACGGTAGTGAGCAAAAATTATTCCGATATTGCCACGGCTATGCGCAACCTGGCTAAACTTTACGCGGAGGCGGGCAAATATACTCGCGCCGAGAAATTTATAAAACGCGCCATAAAGATGGATATCAAAGCCGCAGGGGAAAATTACCCACAGCGTCAGGCGGACCTGAAATTTTTAATAGGCGTGTGCGAGACGCAGGGGCGGGCCGCGGACGCGCGGGACGCGTATAAACTGCTTCTCGATAATTATGAAACTTCCGGTGCGGCCGACAATCCATCAACGGCAATTGCGGCGAACAATCTCGCAAACATATACCTGGTAGAAAAGAAATACGCGGAAGCTGAAATGTTGCTCAAACGCGCTCTCGCGATAAACGAAAAGATGCTCGCTCCGGATGACGCGGGTGTAGCCGTATCTTTGAATAACCTTGCCGCCGTGTATATCAGCGAGCTCAAATATGCAGAGGCGGAGACTCTTTTATTAAGATCGCTGGCGATATCCGAGAAAATATATGGGAAGGAATCCCCGGAGATAATAAGCGGACTAAATAATCTTGCCACCGTCTATTCATGCCTGAAGAAGAACGCCGAAGCCGAAGCGCTTTATAAAAGGGTGGTGGAAATAAGCGAAACCTCGCCTAAGATGAACAGGGAAGAGCTTGCCAAGGCGTTGAATAATCTCGCGGCTATATATTCTTACGGAAAACGGTACGCAGAAACAGAACCGATTCTTAAAAAAGAACTTGAGCTTAATGAAAGCCTGCATGGAGCCAATGATCTGTCGGTGGCGATATCGCTTAATAATCTCGCGGCCGCTTATCTTTTTCAGGCTAAGATAGATATGTCCGAGCCTGCTTTCAAGCGCGCTCTCGCGATAGGCGAAAGATGCATTGCTGAAAATCCATCAATAGCCGCGGCGTCGTATGCGGGACTCGGCAAGATATACGAATCACAGGGCAAATATTCCGAGGCTGAAGGTTTCTACGTAAAGATGGTAGAGCTCTACAATAAGACTTTCGATAAATATTCGCCGGAAATAGCCTCAGCCTCCAGCGATCTTGCCAGGATATACATGGCGCAGAAGAAATACTCCGAAGCTGAAGAATTGCTCAAACGTTGCCTGGAGATAAACGAGCATAATCTCGGGGCGGATCATCATACGGTAGCCGTATCCTTGAATAATCTTGCCGCCGCGTATAGCAATGAAGGTAAATATTCGGAATCCGAGCCTCTCTTGATAAGAGCCCTGGAGATCGACGAGAAAGCGCTTGGACAGGATTCTCCGGAGATAGTCACCGGCCTGAATAATCTCGCCACAGTGTATTCGTATCAGAATAAATATCCGGAAGCGGAGGCTCTTTACAAAAGGGCGCTTCTCATAAACGAGAAGGCTTATGGGCCCGACAGCGCGGAATTGGCCGGCTGGCTTAACAGGGTAGCGACGGCTTATTCCTACCAAAAAAAATATACTCACGCTATAAGCGCGTTAAAGCGCGCGATAGAGATAAATGAAAAGAATTTTGGACCAGATAACCGCGCCGCCGCAGTTTATCTTAATAATCTCGCCGCCACCTACTGCAATTGTGGTAAATATCCGGAAGCGGAGCCGCTTATATTGAAGGCGCTTGCTATTGACAGGGCTTCTTGCGGTGAAGATTCGATCGAAGTTTCCTCCGATTTAAATAACCTGGCTACAGTTTATTCGAACGAGGGTAAATATCAGGAGGCCGAAGGCGTCCTGATCGGCGCGTTGGACATGGATGAAAGAGTGTTTGGCATAATGCATTCGGAAACGATGACGACACTCAGGAACCTGGTGAATCTATACGAATCCCAGGGCAAATATTCCGAGGCTGAAGGTTTCTACGTAAAGATGGTAGAGCTCTACAATAAGACGTTCGATAAATATTCGCCGGAAATAGCCTCAGCCTCCAGCGATCTTGCCAGGATATACATGGCGCAGAAGAAATACTCCGAAGCCGAAGAATTGCTCAAACGTTGCCTGGAGATAAACGAGCATAATCTCGGGGCGGATCATCATACGTTAGCCGTATCCTTGAATAATCTCGCCGCCGCGTACAGTAATGAAGGTAAATATTCGGAATCCGAGCCTCTCTTGATAAGAGCCCTGGAGATCGACGAGAAAGCGCTTGGACAGGATTCTCCGGAGATAGTCACCGGCCTGAATAATCTCGCCACAGTGTATTCGTATCAGAATAAATATCCGGAAGCGGAGGCTCTTTACAAAAGGGCGCTTCTGATAAGCGAGAAGGCTTATGGGCCCGACAGCGCGGAACTCGTGGGGACATTGACCAACATGTCAATTTTATATGAAAAGACCGCACGTGGTGAAGAAGCCAGGGCTTTTGAGGAACGCGCCAGAAGTATATACGAAAAGCGGCGTGGATAGATTTGACTTTTGTATGGTTATAAGGTATACTGGAAAAAGTTAGTTACTAACCTGGTTAAGAAAATGAAAAAATTAAAAAAATATCAATTTAGTTTTCAGGAACTTTCAGATAAGGATATCAAAAGCCTTAAAATACTGGAGCTTATAACCAGGAAGGGCGTGATCTCCCGTACGGAGATATCCAAAGCCACAGGTATAAATATAGTTTCGACATCTAATTATATTAAAGAATATATAGCTGATAAACTCGTCCTGGAAAAGGGTTTTGATGTATCGACCGGTGGCAGGAAACCGGAGCTCATAGAACTGGATAAGTCCGACAACCGTGTGATTGGCGCGCATATAGCCCAGGAATATATTTACATTACGCTGACCAATATGGGGTTGGATATTATAGAGAAAATTCGGATACCGCGGCCTAATGGAAAAATAAAAGATGCCATCGAGCCGATGTGTAAAACTATAGAAGAAATGGCGCGAAAAGCGGGATTGGCCGCCGGCGGCATAAAAGCCGTAGGATTAGGGGTAAAGATTCCTGCGGGTGATCACGGGGTGATAGGTAAAAAGATCGAAGATATTCTCGGTATCGAGACGTTTGTCGGAGACGAGCCTCTATGCGCGGCCTTTGCCGAGAAGACGCTGAACAAGGATGCTCTTGCCGGCGATATTCTCTATATATATTCCGATGCGGGCAACGCTGTAGTTGTCAAAAACGATGGCAGTATAGTTTCGCGTAGTGAATCAAAATATCTTGGCCCCTGGAGCGACGAATTCGGCATACTGCGCCTTGCTAAATACGACGTTGCCAGAGGCGTAGGAACATCCATGGTAGAGCTTGCCCATGGCAGGATCGATAATATGTCCATCAGGACGGTGATAGATGCCGCCGCCGGTAGAGATGAGGTCGCCTTAAGCATTATGCGTTCCGTCGGCATGATATTAGGACTGCGTATCGCTTACTTAGTCAACATCTTCGGCCCAAAGACGGTTGTGATCGGCGGAGGGTTTGAGGCGGCCGGAGACCTTATTCTCGAGCCGATAAAAAAGATGATCGGAAAATTAGCGCTCAAAAATTATTCTGGTACAACGGTTATGCCGGGGATGTTTAGCGAGGATGCCGTGAGCATAGGCGCGGCAACGCTTGCGGCCCGGGAGATTTTTCTTGAGGCCTAAACATAGAGAGGTATGCTTATGACAGAAGAAAAAAGTTGCCGTATATGCGGTAAGCCGTTCCTTCCCAATAAATATCGTCCGAACCAGACGATATGTTCCTCTCTTGAGTGCCAGTACCAGCGCCAGCTTGAAAATATGAAGAAATGGCGCGATAGAAATCCGCATTATTTCAAATATAAAGAGACCCGGGATTCTTCCTGGAAGGAGACATGCCGCCAGCGTTCGCTCGATTGGCGCAAGAAACACCAGGAATATCTTAAACTTTATCGGGAAGAGCACCGTCAGCGCCATCGCGAGTACATGAGAGACTACATGAGGGAATATAGAAAACAGAATGGCTTGGCGGAAAAGAATATCCAGGATAGCAGTAAATAATAAGGAAATCTTTTGAATACAAATAAAGCTGTGTTTCTTTTCGGAATGTTATTTTTTTTCCTTGCCATGTTTGGGGTAGGGGAAAGTCATGTTTTTGCCGCCACGACCTCAGGTGAGCCGGTAAAAGAGCTACAGCCGGCGGTAAAAAATGTAAACAGCGAAGTCGTTCCGAATGAGAAACGGATGACGCTTAATATCGACCGAGGCAACTCAGCCGGCGAGAAAAAATTTACTATAGGTATGACCCCTCCCGCAAGCATGATGGCCAGCAAGAAAGGCTCTCCCTCCGATCCCGGCACCGGCGTTGTGCGTGGCCTTAAAAGCAAAAGGCCGATCGGCGGCATATATAACCTGCAAGAGTGTATAGATATCGCGGTGAACAATCACTTGCCTTTACAAATAGCGAAGAAGAGCGTCAGGCTTGCCGAGATGCGCCTCTTTGAAGCGCGTCGTAATCTGTTACCTTCGGCATCGATCGATTATCAGGAATACCACGGTAGGATAAGCGGGCAGGCATATGTCGGCCGCAAACAGATATTAGAAGGGCAACAGCCGATATTCCGCGGCGGTGAACTATTCTATACCATGAAGCAATCCGAAGTGAACCTGGCTATAACAAAAAATGATTATGGCAGAATACGCAACGACCTTGTGCTTCAGATCAAAAAAGCCTATTACACACTGGCTAAAGCAAAAGGTAATATGCGGATGCAGGAGGATCTGGCAAAAGAGGTTGAGAGGATCCTCGGTATGGTTACCAGGCAAGCCGAAGCGGGAATAATTTCAAAAATTGAGGTTTTGAATGTTTCATCCCAGGCCAGCCAGGCGAAGTACCAGCTCGCCTCAGCCGAAGGAGATCTCTCTATAGCGCGTCTCATTCTTAAACAGGCTATGAATGTGGATCCTAAAGAAGAAGTGGATGTTAAAGAGATTGCGGAATTTAAAAAAGTCGAAGTGGATTACGAAAAGGCGCTCAGCATAGCCACGGTGAACCGTCCGGAAATGAAGATAAACTCCATGATGATAGAGTACTATAATTATGGCAAAGGCATAGCTAAAGCGAAGTTCTGGCCGAAAGTGGATCTTCTGGGTTCATGGGGGCTGGCAAAGGAAGAGATAGCGCCCGACGATGTCGATACGTCCAATGCTAACGATGCCGACCAGAAACTTGGACAGCAATGGTACGCGGGTTTAAAAGTCGGAGTTCCCCTCTGGGGTTCATCCGGAGAATGGTCGCTGACGAAAGAGCAGTGGGTGCCTGTAGTCAGTACGTACCACGGCACATCAGCTACCACGATGGATATGAAATTAAAGATATTGGATAAGCTCGATTCGTACTCAGAAAAGCAACTATCGGAAATAGATTTTGACAAGGCCAGGCAGGAATTCAATAAGATAAGACAGGATGTGACCCTCGAGGTTAGCGAAGGATGTTTTAATTACCAGAAAGCCGTGATCCAGGCGGATACGGCGGCGAATAAAGTGAAATATCAGTCGAGCGACCTGGAATTAGTTAAACTCAAGCGCGCGCTTGACGAGGCCCAGGACTCGAATGTAATAGAGAGCATGATAAGGCTGGCGCAGGAAAAATTCGGATACTTGCAGGCGCTGGCGGATTGCCACATAACTATCGCCGGGATAAATAAGGCTATAGGCGTGGAAGACTATTACAAAGACGAATAAGGTATAGATAACCGGATTTCGAAGAACTTAAGGAGATGAAGATGGAAAATCCTGGCGACAAGCTTACAATGGATATTGAACCAAAAAAGAAGGGTTCGAAGAAGCGGCTGATAGTAATATTACTCGTCGTGGTTGTAGGTGTTATAGTCCTGGCGCGCATGGGCGCGAATATTCAGAACGCGCTTTTTAAAAAGAAGACTCCGGCCGGGAAATCCGCCGCTATAAAATTTGAAGAGGAAGCGACTCCTGTAAAGGCGTTCAAGACGAAGAAGACGGAGTTTAAAGATACACTGCCGGCCATAGGCAGTGTCAAAGGCTTTAAAGAGATAGAGCTTAAGTTCCAGGTGGCCGGGATCATAGAGAGTTTCAATTTTGAGGAAGGCGAGAAAATACAGGAAGGCGATATCATAGCCAGCCTTGTGCAGAAGGACGCTCTTTTAAAACTGAAGTACGCGGAGATAGAGCTTAGTAAGAACCAGAAATTATTCGATATCGGCGCGATAAATCCCATCAAACTTGAGCAGGGAAAACTTGAATACGAATCCGCTAAATCGGAACTTGATAAAACCAATATATATGCCATTTCGAACGGGCTTTTGGGTTCCAGGATAATAGATGCCGGCAGTTATGTTACTCCGAACGATAGAGTAGGCATTTTTGTCGATATAGATAAAGTGTACGCCGAATTCAGTATAATAGAAAAGGACGTACCGAAAGTGTCTCTGGGCCAGAAGGCGGAGGTGTTTGCTGACGCGTACCCGGCCAAGGTTTTTAATGGTTCCGTTGACAGGATATCCCCAATAATAGAGGGGAGGAGCCGCACTGAAAACATAAAGATAGAGCTCGATAACAAGGATGGCTTCCTGCGGCCCGGCATGTTCGTTCGCGCCCAGATAGCGACTTATGACAAGAAAGATGTGATAGTGGTGCCTTCGTCCGGATTAAAGAAGAAAGACAATGATTACTTTGTGTATGTCGTACAGAAGGAAGAGCCGAAGCCCGTCGAGGCCGCGCCGGCGCCGAAGGTAAAATCGCAGAAACAGGTATGGCCTTTCGGTAAGAAGAAAGAAGCCGCGAAGGAAGAAGCAAGGCCGGCTGTCCCCGAAAAAGCGCCGGAGTTAGGCCTTGTCGAAATAAGAAAAGTCAAACCCGGATATATGACTCAGGACTTAGTAGAGATAGACGAGGGATTGAACGAAGACGAGATAATAATCATAGAGATACAGGAAGAGTTTAAGGATAAGTCTAAAGTAGAGATTTCCGAGATGCAGGAAGGACTGATTTAAGGCGGTATAATGAATTTAGCGAAATTTTCGGTAGAGCGCCCGGTAACGATCATGATGGTCGTTGCCGGAATAATAATATTCGGCATCGTTTCCCTGAGCCTGCTTCCTCAGGAACTTTTGCCGCAGATCGTCTATCCGCAGTTGACGGTAGTTACCCCATATGAAAATGCTGCACCCGAAGAGATAGAGACCCTAATAACAAAACCGATAGAAGAAGCTATCGGTACCGTAGCCGGTGTAAAGAGGATCACATCCATATCCAAGGAAGGGCTGTCGCTGGTAATAGCGGAATTCGGCTGGAACCAGAATATTAATTTCGCCGCACTCGGCATGCGCGAAAAGATAGACCTTATAAAAGAACGCCTTCCAAGAGAAGCCGAAGAGCCGATAGTCCTGCCGTATAACCCGTTTGATAAGCCCATCCTCATATTAAGTATAACAAGTTCCAGGGCCGACCGCTCGCCGCTTGTTTTGCGTGAATTGACCAGAAGGATGATAAAGGACGAGGTTGAGAAAGTCGAGGGCGTGGCATCGGCGACCATTTCCGGCGGATTGGAGCGGGAAATAGAGGTCGAGATAAACCGCGATAAGCTCGAATCCAGGCGCATACCCATTACAGATGTGTCAAAAGCGATATCGAGCTCAAACTTAAACTATCCTGCCGGTACGATAAAGGAGAGTTTCTACGAATATCTTATAAGAACGCTGGGCGAATTCGAACACGTTCGCGATATCGGTAACGTCGCCATCGGTTCGAGCTCTCCCGAAGACAACGAGCCTTATGCGTATCGAGGCGCCGAAGCTTCCCGCGAGAAAGGCGTTGTAGCGAAAGATAAACGGCTTATATATTTAAAAGACGTTGCGCAGATAATCGACGACGTGAAAGAGAGGACCAGCTTCTCTCGTTTTAACGGCAAAGAGAATATTTCCATCGCCATCCAGAAACAGGCGCTGGGCAATACCGTAAAGACGATCGACCGTGTCAAAGCCAAGATCCGTGAACTTAAAAGCGATCTTCCAAAAGACATGGCGATAGCGATTGTTTATGACCAATCGATATTTATCAAAGATTCCATCATAGGTGTGTGGGATGCCGCCTGGCAGGGCGGCGTACTCGTCTTCGCGATACTTTTCTTCTTCCTGCGGAACCTTTACAGCGCTTTTATCGTTACGCTCATGATACCGATATCCGTCATGGCGACATTCGTACTCATGTTCTTCACGGGCATATCCATAAACATGATGTCGCTTTTTGGTCTTGCTTTCGGTATCGGGCACTTAGTCGATACCGCTATTGTCGTCATGGAAAACATATTCCGCCATATGCAGGCAGGCGAAGATAAAAAAGAGGCGGCCGTAGTAGGTACCAACGAAGTCTTTATCGCCGTGACGGGCTCGATACTCACCAACGTCGTTGTGTTTCTGCCTCTCGTTTTTGTCGTCGGTGTATTCGGCCAGATAGTGCGTGACCTGGCCATGACGCTGACCTTCGCGCTCTTAGCTTCGCTTTTAGCGTCCATGACGCTGGTTCCTCTTCTTGCTTCGAGAGGCATAAGCGTAGGCAAAACTCACTCTGTGTCGGAGTCCGGCGTCGGCAGGTTCTACAGTTCCATACTCGATAGATTTATAAGATCGAAAGCGAGATATCTTCTTATTACATTTATAGTATTCATGGTATCGCTCGTCTTGTTCTCATTTTTGGATAAAGAGCTCATGCCTAAGGTCGACCAGGGGCAATTTACGATAAAAGTGAATATGCCGGCAGGTACGCGGCTCGGTACGACGAACACCGTGACGGAACGCATCGAAAAATTATTACTCTCCATTCCCGAGGTGGAAACGATAAACGTAACGGTAGGTTCGACAAAAGAGTCGACGACGCGCAGTATTATCGAGCGGCTCAATTATAATCAGGCGGAGATAGTCGTTACATTAAAGAAGAAGCGTAAACTTAAATCCTCCGCGGTTGTGCAGATAATAAAGAATAAGCTCGCCACCATAAATTTGGACGCCGCGCGCATAGAGTACATTCTGCAGGAGAACGTTTTCGCTTCGGGTATGGCCACCTCCGCGCCGGTTACGGTAGAATTGAAAGGCAACGACCTCAAAACGCTGGAGAAGCTGACGCGCGAAGTCGAAGCCGGCCTGAGTACGACTAAAGGAATATACGGTATAAAGGATGATCTGTCCGAGCCCTCTCCGGAAGTGAAAGTTTATATCGATAAAGACAAGGCGGCCCTCTACGGACTTTCCGTAACAGATATCGCCCAGACATCCCTTATCGGGCTTAAAGGGTATGTCGCGAGTAAATTAAAAGAGAAGGGCGAAGAGTTTGATATAAGAGTGCGCCTGAGAGAAAAAGACCGCGATGATTTCAATAAGCTGGCAAACCTGAATATACAATCCCCCTCGGGGGTGAAAGTGCAGTTAGGTAGTGTGGCAACTTTCGGTAAAGGTAAAGGGCCGAGCGAAATACGCAGGATAAACCAGGAGAGGGTCATCTCCGTTTACGCGAATATTTACGATCGGCCGCTTAAAGACATAACCTCCGATGTTACGACCATGATAAACCGTCTCGACATACCCAGGAATTATTTCGTGAAACTTACCGGCGAGTCGGAAGAGATGAAGGCTTCCTTCGAAAGCATAAGGAACGCCATAATAGCGGCGTTCCTGCTCGTGTACATGATAATGGCCGCGCTCTTCGAATCGCTCTGGCAACCTTTCATAATAATGTTCACGATCCCGCTCTCGGTAATAGGCGTGGCGTGGGCGCTATTTTTCACCGGTACAAGTATAAACGCTTATGTGCTTATAGGTTTTGCCATGCTCGGAGGTATAGTAACGAATAACGCCATAGTGCTTATCGACTGCATAAACCTTTTCCTTGCCAAAGGCATGAATCTTCTGGAAGCGGTTGTGGGCGCTACTAAAGTCAGGTTGAGGCCGATCCTTATGACGGCACTTACGACGATACTCGGCCTTGTCCCGATGGCGTTTCTGGGTGGGGAAGGAGCAGAACTTCGCCGGCCGATGGCGATAACGGCGATAGGCGGGCTTATCGTCGCCACGTTCCTTACGCTGAACGTTATACCCACTCTCTATCTTGCGTTTGTCGATACGGTAAAACGTATATTTAAACATAAAGTGCATAAATAAAGCGGAGATATCCGCGTATAGATTATCAAAGTCAACCACAGGCCAACCTGCGTGGTTGATCGCGTAATATAAGGGATTCCGATGAGCCTTCCTACCTTTTCGATAAAAAAACCCATCACGATGCTGGTCATCTATATCATGCTCGTTATGTCGGGCATAGTTTCCCTGGCCCAGCTACCGGTAGAACTGTATCCCAACATAAGTTTCGGCGAGATAAGCATAATAATAGAAGTGCGCGGAGGAATACCTCCCACGGAAGTCGAGGCGCTCGTCTCAAAGCCCGTCGAGGAGGCCGTCGGCAGTGTCAGCCATCTCGAGGAGATGATGTCGATATCGAAAGAGGGCGAGTCGACGGTGGTTTTGAGTTTTGAACCGGGCATAAACATGGAATTCGCGGCTCTCGATGTCAGGGAGAAGTTCGCCAGGGTTAAGAATAAATTACCCAAAGAGATAGAGAAGCCGATCATAGCTCAGTTCAAACGCTCCGATGTGCCGATAGTCATACTTGCCGTTACCTCCTTACGCAGGACGACGGAAGAGATACGCAAGATAGTCGACGAGAACGTGCGCGAGGCGATAAAGCGCATAAGCGGGGTGGCAGACGCCGAAGTTGCCGGCGGCAGGGAGCGGAAGATATTGATAGAGGCCGACCAGAGGAAGATGGCCGCCTGTAATCTGTCGCTCGAGCGGCTGATATCAGCTGTAGGCCAGAATAACCTTAATTTACTCTCCGGGGATATAAACAAGGGTAACAATAAATATATTATAAGAACGATAGGTCTGTATACGACCGTCGACGATGTAAAGAATATACCGGTATCTGCCATGCCCGACGGCACTATGATCCGGTTGAAAGACGTCGCGACAGTCCTCGATTCTTATCTCGAGCCGTCCGGATACGCGAGAGTCAACATCCGTCCTGTAGTCTCGATATATGTGCAAAAAGAGTCGACGGCAAATACCATAAAGGTAGCGGCCCAGATAGAGAAAGAGGTCGAAAGACTCAAAACGGTTCTCCCGAAGGACATACAGATAGTCGTAACTTCCAACCAGGCTAATTTTATAAAAAGCGCGATAGATAATTTAAAAGACGCGCTTATAAAAGGCGCCGCGCTCGTTATGCTCGTCTTAACGATATTCTTAATCCGCCTCGATAAAAAATTCATGATGATAGTGCTGGCCATCCTGGTGTCGGTGGTATTGATGCCGCCGTTCCTTTTACTGCCGCTGGTAATTATAATGAGCATTGCCTTTGTCTCGATTGCCAGGATACGTTCCGTCGCTATCGTATCTTCCGCCATACCTATATCCGTCATAATAACATTCACTCTCATGTACGCGATGAAGCTGACCTTGAATTTCATGACGCTATTCGGCCTTGCCTTAGGCGTCGGTATGCTCGTCGACAACGCCATAGTCGTTTTTGAAAACATCGTCCATAAACACGAGAAAGGCATTGAAGGTATCCCGGCCGCGATAGAAGGCACCGAAGAGGTATGGGTGGCGATATTGGCCGGTACACTTACGCATATATGCGTATTCCTTCCAATGGTCTTCGTCGGCCAGGAGATAAAACTCCTGTACGGAGGAGTGGCATGGACGGTCGTCTTCTCGCTCCTCATATCGCTTTTTGTCGCGATAACCGTAGTGCCGCTTCTCGTTTCCCGCTCGAAGATACAGCTCGAGAAGGTTACTTTCCTGGACAATGTTTATCGCCTACAGAGAAAATGGGTCGTAAAATTCATGCGGTACAGATACAGGGTCATGCTTTTCGCGCTTATCCTTTTCCTCGGATCGCTCTTTTTCTTTACACGGCTCGGCATGGAGTTTTTGGGCACTACGGAGCAGAATAAGTTCACGGCATTCATCGAACTGCCAACCGGCACGAAATTAGACGTAACCGATACCATAGTAAAAAAAGTCGAAGCGCTTATAAAAGAGATACCGGAGGTCAAGACTTTCTCGTCGAGAGTTGAACCGTGGTCGAGCAAGGTATATGTGGAACTGGTAAGCCTGATGCAGAGGAAGCGCTCCGTCGGCGAGGTTATCGAGAGCCTGCGGCCCAAGGTCGAGAGGATACGCCCGGCGTTCATATATTTTGAGGAAGAGCAGGAGGTTGGCACAAAAGAAGTCGTTATCGAGCTTTTCGGCTATGATTACGCAAAATTAAGAGAGATAGCCATCTCCATAGCGACGCGGCTGGGCACAATAAAAGGATTTACTGACACAAAGATAAGGATGAGAGAAGGCCGCCCCGAGTTAGGGCTCAAAGTCGACAGGACGAGGGCGAGTTTATTCGATATGACGGTTTCCGAGGTGGCCGATTCTGTCCACGCTCAGATGAGGGGCTTGCGGGCCACGTTATTCCATACCTCCTCGAGCGAAGTCGAAACGATAGCGCGCCTCGACGAGAAATACAGGAAGACGTTCAAAGACGTGCATAAGCTTATATTGATGAATAAAAACGACGATAGCATATATTTAGAACAAATGACGGATTTTAAATATGGCCTGGGTCCAAGCGAGATATGGCGGAAGAACAAGACGCGGGTCATACAGGTAAGCGCTAATATCGGTAAATTGCCTTTGAGTAAAGCGGCTGAAATGACCAAAAAGGCACTCGCAGATCTGCGGCTTCCCGAGGGTTATTACTGGCGCCTGGGCGGCAATTATCCTACAATGGTGGCCACGCAAAAACAGGTTTGGCCGATATTGATCCTTACGGTACTTTTGATATACCTTGTGCTGGCCTCGCTTTTCGAGTCGTATCATCAGCCGCTTATAATAATGCTGGCCGTGCCGTTAGCGCTCGTTGGAGTCGTGTTGTCGCTGTATCTTACGGGAAAGTCCGTCGGAATGGGCGTCTTTGTCGGTATGATAATGCTGGGCGGCATAGTCGTAAATAACTCGATACTTTTGATAGACCACGCCAATAATCTTCGCCGGCAGAATATAAATCACGTCAAAGCCATAATACTTGCTTCCCGCGACAGGCTTCGGCCCATACTCATGACCACATCGACGACGCTTTTAGGGCTTCTGCCGATGGCGATCAGCACACAGGAAGGATCGAACTTGTGGAGCCCGCTCGCTATAACAGTCATGGGAGGGCTGACATCCTCTACTATACTTACACTTCTTATAGTCCCCAATGCTTATATCATATCCGAAGATATAAGAGTCTGGATAGCCGCCAAATTGAAGAAAAAGTAACCGTTTACATAATTCCCTCTCCAAGGCAACCTATAGCGATAATCTATTCAAGCCTGAATGCAGGATTATGCCATTTTTAACCGCATAGCGGCCAATTAAAAAATGTTTTTAAAGGTAACAAAAAACACATTCATAACTATTTAAAACATAAAGAGTTATGAATACATTAGTATTTAAAAAAGCCAGCCATTACCTATTGACAACATACTATTGTATGATATAATATATACGTAAGACGTTTAAAAAGGTAGATTTAACAGGATAGCGGTATTAGCTTTTAAAAAGGGGTAATCTCAAAATGTTAGCTTGGCAAAGCAAGACATTTATTAAGGGCGGACTCGTCTCTAACGACGTGTCTGTTCGCGAGGAGCTCGGCAACGCCTCTCTCATCATGGACTGGAGAAGTCCGCACAATAAGTGGTGGATGAGGATAGTTGCCGTAACTCTGACCCTTTGCTTTATATACCAAGATGTGGTATGGGCGCAGGATGGACAACCCGTATGGTCTAAGCCGGCTAATGAGAAATGGGGACAGTCCCCTTCGGGGACAGTTCCCATTTCTTTAAATACTAATATAGCAATACCGAAAGACATAGCTACAACCAAAGAAGCATATAATGGTAGTAACAGTTCTTCCCCCAAGACCATCATTCAGATCCAGGACGCCCACGCATCTTTAGCCGCCCAGGAATCCATATCCTCGATACTCGACTCGTTAGTTACCAACTACGATCTTAAGCTCGTAGCTGTGGAAGGCTCATCAGGCTACATCGATACCTCGATCTTAAAGACATTCCCCGACGAAGGAATCCGCAGGAACACCGCAGAATATCTTATGCAGAAAGGTAAGATGTCGGCCGGAGAGTTCTATTCGGTTACAAGTAACAAGAATATCGCTTTATACGGCATAGAAGACAAAGATTTATACAAAGCTAACGTTGAAGAGTTCAAGAAGATATACGAGGCTAATCAGTCTGTCCGGAAAGACATCACAGGTCTTATAAATACCCTCAAAGCCATAGAAGACAAGGTCTACTCCAAAGAGTTAAAAGCCCTCGAGGATAACTCCGTATTAAACACCAACGGCAAGGTATCTTTTACAGACAGATGGGCGTATATAAGCGCTCTTGCCTCAAAGGTCGGTATAGATATAAATGGAAAAATGTCCCAGTCCAAGGGGACAGTCCCCTTCGGGGACAGTCCCCTTTTTCCCAACCTTTCAAAACTCGTCGAATCTATAAAGCTTGAAAAAGAGATCTCCTTCGATAAGGCCAACAAAGAGCGCGATGCCTTAATCGACGTCTTAAGTAAATCGATAACTAAGACAGAATTGGAGAAGCTCGTATTAAACTCCCTCTCATTCAAACAGGGCAAGATAACCCAGGGCGAATACTACGTATTCCTCCAGGGACTGGCCAATGACAACAACGTATCACCCTTAAAGTACAAGAACCTCATAAACTTCACCGACTACATCACCCTCTATGAGTCGATAGACTTACTCGAGATATTCGAAGAGGCTAAAGTATTGGAAGATGCCATCAAAGACAGGCTCTACACTTCCCCCGACCAGAGGAAGTTACACGACCTATTGAAGTGCGCTAACTTTATCAAAGACATCTTCGATCTTAAACTTACCAACTCCGACTTCGAATACTTGGCCAAGAGCTTAAAGACATGGAATGCGGATACGATTGCCCAATTCATTGAGGAAACAGGTAACCGCGTAGGTTACACCTCCGGTAACCGCGTAGGTAACCTACGCGGTTGTACTGGTGACGATGGTTACGACCTCGATAACATCTTCTCGAATCTGCCCATAGCCATACAATTCTACAATACCGCGGAAAGACGTAACAACGTCATCCTGAATAACACCATATCCCGTATGAATAAAGAAGGCCAGACAGTAGCGGCCCTTATCACAGGCGGCTACCACACCAAAGGTATATCCGAGCTACTAAAGCAGAAAGAGACCTCCTATTTAGTAATATTACCTAAGTTCGACGCCTCAAAGCCTGAAAGGCCCTACGTAGCTATACTGACCAATAAGAAAGACAACTATGAAGAGCTATTGGAATCGGGTAAGTACCAGCTATTAACCGATAACTACTTAAAAGACGGCATCCAGGACCCCAAGAAGATAGAAGGCTTTATTAAAGAGATAGTGGTTGTATCCATAGGCCAGGCGGCCATAGAGCGTAAAGACATCGCCAGTGTCAAGAAGCTGTGGATCGAGAGCTATCGCAGGTCGTACGAGGCCCTTATGGAGAAGGGGATAGTAAAGAAACCATCTTCCGAACCTGGTGCGGCAGAAGGTTCCAGCGAAAAGTTTTCCAAACCAGGTTTGGGCAAAGGAAACCGTTTCTACAAACCTGGTTTGGAAAGCCAGGAACAAGGTTATGGCGACCAGCATATAGCGACGACGACGAACTTTAGTCCGGTTGCTCTCGAGAAATTTATTCAACTTATAGACGATATAAATGCCATCCGGATTAGCGATGCTGTGGCGGTTGTAGAGCTGGGCGATACGCGCTGGACGATAGCGATATCAAGCGATAACACGATAACGCGACGTGAACCAACGCCCGCTGAGCTACGAGGATTTAATTCGCAACTGAGAAAAATCGCGTCGCAACCCGCTTCTACCGAACATGTTCCATCCGCCGCGCAACGTGTCAAAATCCTTGAGGGCACGACACGGGACTTATTGATCGACGCTATCGTAGAAAGAATGCATGGCGTTTCCACTGAAGAGTCGTTCGACGACGCTGTCCGCGGGAAAACAGCCTATACGAATTTGACCGTAGACGGCCAAAGAGAGATACGGCAAGCGGTTATGAATAGATTTAAACCTATCGAAACCGCCCAAAAAGTTACTGTCGTCTCGCGTATTCCCGAAGCGTTCATAACAAGAAACGCTCAAGCGAAGAAGAATAAAGAAGAGAGAAGAGGCAAGATCGAGGTAATAGTAAAAGACGCCGGTCAAGACGGCATTACTATAACAAAAATCCTTTCTCAGCTCACCGCCCAAGGCGTTACCGTAAGCCGTTCTACCGTATTTAATGACCTGAAAGAATTAGCCGCAAAGAGCGACGCAGTGATCACGATTGAAAAAGCCAGCGGTAAAGCGAATATATACAGGATTAGACCTCAAGCTACTCCGGTGCCGGAAGCCGCACCTATAGAAACGCCGCAGGCTGTAGCGCCTGTAGCGGAAGTTACTCCTGCGCCTGCAGTCGAAGCCGCACCAGCTCCGGAAACTCCAGAGCTGTCCCCGGAAGAAATCAGCCAAGCGGTAGACGAAGGTTTAGCCAGGCTTACAAGGCAAAATGACGGATTTGAACATGCGCTTATAAGATCCAAATTTACCACAAACGCCGAAAACAAATTACTCGCGACAGTAGAAATTTTAGTGGATAGCCGCGGAGTGCCGCGCTACTTAGCGGATGAGAAAAACACGATATCCGATGAAGAGAGAAATACGCTTACCGAGGTTGCCGTAACAGTCGACGATACGGGAAGAATAAATCCAGAGACCATTGAAGTCTCGTCCCCAGAGAAATCAAAATTATCAGACCAGGCAAAAACAACACTTCAGCAAATAACCGCTAAATATAACAAACAACTGCCGTCTTCATTGCGAATAATCGCAAAAAGAGCCGTTTCCGCCGTAACCCATTTTATGGAGAATGCGTGGAGCGCGGCGAAGGAACATTTAGAAAGCATCTCCCCTGAACAAAAAAGAGTATATCTTATTGTATTTATCATGGGAATTGCGGGGGTAGTTTCGGCGCTTATGTTCACATATTTGGCGTGCATAGGTAATTTAAATATTTCGCCCGTTAGTCTGCGTACCACTGAAGGCGGTATCAATCTGATAGCAGCATTAGGGATTTCGGCTATTATAAGGAAATCAGCCGTCTCGCGTATTCCCGAAGCGTTCATAACAAGAAACGCTCAAGCGAAGAAGAATAAAGAAGAGAGAAGAGGCAAGATCGAGGTAATAGTAAAAGACGCCGGTCAAGACGGCATTACTATAACAAAAATCCTTTCTCAGCTCACCGCCCAAGGCGTTACCGTAAGCCGTTCTACCGTATTTAATGACCTGAAAGAATTAGCCGCAAAGAGCGACGCAGTGATCACGATTGAAAAAGCCAGCGGTAAAGCGAATATATACAGGATTAGACCTCAAGCTACTCCGGTGCCGGAAGCCGCACCTATAGAAACGCCGCAGGCTGTAGCGCCTGTAGCGGAAGTTACTCCTGCGCCTGCAGTCGAAGCCGCACCAGCTCCGGAAACTCCAGAGCTGTCCCCGGAAGAAATCAGCCAAGCGGTAGACGAAGGTTTAGCCAGGCTTACAAGGCAAAATGACGGATTTGAACATGCGCTTATAAGATCCAAATTTACCACAAACGCCGAAAACAAATTACTCGCGACAGTAGAAATTTTAGTGGATAGCCGCGGAGTGCCGCGCTACTTAGCGGATGAGAAAAATACGATATCCGATGAAGAGAGAAATACGCTTACCGAGGTTGCCGTAACAGTCGACGATACGGGAAGGATAAATCCAGAAAACATCGAAGTATTTCATGGGAAAGAATTATCGGACCAGGCAAAAACAACACTTCAGCAGATAATCGCTAAATATAACAAACAACTGCCGTATTCATTGCGAATATTTGCAAAACGTGCGTGGAATGCGGCGAGAGAAAAGCTGGGATCCGTATTAAGCATACAAAAGATCTCCCCGGATTTCCTTGCCCGCACGATATCTTACACATTAGCTGGGTCTTTAATACTCGCACTTTTTGTATTCTGGCAACCGGCCGCTTTTACAGGATTTGTTCACAATGTTGAATGGTTCCTCGGAACCGTTGTAAGCAGTACCTCGCTGTCCTATCACGGAGTAAGCCTTTCTGCCGGCAAGATCATGCTGGCATTATCTATGTTCGAGCTTGTCGCGACTCCTATCACGCTCGGACTTAAAATAATGCTTAAGAGGGCGGGGATGGCTGAAGATGTGCCGGTGGTTGATGCCACTTCCACAGCAGATGAGATCAATGCGGCGATGAAGGCGCGTTTTGGCTATACGGTAGATGAGCTTCAGGCGGCCATGGAAGCCCAAGCGCTTAAACGCGCCACCGGTGAGCAGGGGGAGGTAGCGCTTAAAAAGATACGCGCGCTGTTTGAAGGCTTCGGGCATGATAAGTGGCAGTTGCTCCGAACTTATAAATTACTCGAATCGGGATGGTTCGACACGCTGGGTGTTCTCGCGGCGGCAAGCAGGCGCCAGCGTCTCGGCCCGGTACTTAATTTCATCAACAATATGATAAACCCGATCGAGCTTTTAAAGATAATATACGGTTTTTATCCGGCATTCTATCTGGAAAAGATAAAGCGATCGTTCCAGTCCGGAGGGGCCGAGCTTTTACAACTTAACGAAAAGCAGGCAGAGCAGGCTATGCCCATGTTTGGGACCTCTGACACGAGAGAGCTTGTTCTCGATATATTTGCCCGCTCTGTAATGCCGCGTATAGGCAATACCAAGTCCGTTTCATCTTATATGTGGACCGGCGGTTTGCAGTATGTTTCAGCCGTGTGGGCCGATTCCATATATATTAAAGGAACATTGCAATTCATAAAAGCGCGGCTTACGCTCGCGTTCGCAAGCAGAGTAGGCTCGATCCTCATACTTACTCCGCTATCCTGGATGTTCAATCTGAACGGTCAATGGCTCGCCGGCGCCGCTCAGAAATTCTTTAGCGGGCAGATGGGCCTGCAGTTGCCGGTGCCAGGCGCTGTGCCGGGCGTAGCCAATCTCGCGTCGAACGAGAATTTCCTATTCGGTTTTATACCGGGCATAGCGAAAACCATGGCCCCGATAAATTACGCCGGAGTAATGGCGCGCGAATTCATCATTTCCGGCGCGGCAAAACAGCTTACCTTGGCCGCCGTCGCGGGAGCATTCTCTACTACGTTTGTTCTTCGGATATTTGCCGGCGCTCGAAGGCTGTACAGTGATTATAGACAAACAGGGAAGATAAATATAGCCAAATACATGACAACTGCGGCTATTGTTGCCATGGTTATGAGTATCGGAAAATCTACATGGGGTATGTGGTTGGTCAATGTCGAAATACCGATGGTATTAGGCCAGGCCGCAGTTGCCGACAGGGTTATGTTTGGGCAGGGCGGCGGCACATATTTACATGATACACTGGCCCTTGTAGAAGGCCATGAAGGCGCCATAGGTGTAGGTAATACGATTTTTGACAGGACGCTATCCATGCTTGGGATAGGCGCGCCTGTTGCGGAACAAGCGCCGGCGCCGGCTACTATACCGTCTGTGCCTCAGGCGGAAAAGGCAGAAGCCGCGAAAGTTATTGCGCCTACTGTTGAAAAACCTTTAGAGATCGCAAAGCCGGTTGTTGTTCCGGAAAAAGCGGCAGTCAAGTCCACTGTTGCTCAGGCACCAGCGCCTTTACGGGAAAAAGAATTGGCTCAGACGCCATCCGCGCCGATCACGGAAAAAGCAAAGCGCGTGACGGTTTTCAAACCGGTCGCGGTTACTAAACCTGTCGAAGCTTTACCGCCGCGTGTAGAGTCGTCTGAGGCAAAAACCCGTGAAGCCGCCTTATCAGATAATAGATCTCGCGGCGCTCTCGCATACAAAACCGAGATGGCGGCCTACGATGCGGCAAATAACAACAAAGATTATAGCGGAGCCTTTGCTCACCTCGACAAATCCATAAATATTATCGAGGCACTTATTAAAAATGGTAATAGCGACTTACCCGGCATGCTGGCGCAATTAAAAGCTACCCGGCAGGATCTTTTGCAAAGATACGCCTTCGGCGATCCGGATGGATATAAAAATACAATCGCGGCGTATATTGAAATAAACGCACGCTATGATAGCGATCTCAAAAAATATAATGCGGCGGCCAAGGCGGGGAATGCCAAAGATGCGTTAAAATATGCGACTCTATGCGCGAGTGAAATCAGAGAGATGTTAGCCGCCGGAGCCGCCAAGCTTTATCCACAACTTGAGAGGGCGTCCAAGAAGTGGTCGGATATTGAGAATTATCAACGTACGAAATCCGCATCTCCTGTCGTAAAATCGCAAGAAACCGCAAAAGTTACAACTAAGGACGAGCTCGCTGAAAATGCCATCCAATACTGGGCGGAGTCTCAGATACTTCGCGGCAGGTATCTCGAGGCCATACAAAAAACAGCTAATCTTAAGGCAGAGTACGATAATTACATTAATAAGTCCATTAAGTTGAGAGGCATTTCTCCGGTTATAGACGCGCGTCTGAAAACGCTCGCCGGTGAAATCGCGGCCTCGCAAAGGGCAGAGAAGAACGCTTTGAAGGCCATGAGCGCTTTAAAAGACGCCGCCGAGAAAAAGGAGGCGGATATTAAGAGTTTTCGGTATAAAAATCTTCTCAAAGCGTATAGCATAGCCAATGACCACTACGCAAAAGCGGCAGGCGACAGGGAACTTGCCCTCGAGTATCTCGAGGAGATGATAATCATAGCCGGGAAGATGGCGCAATTATATGATAAAAATGCCGATGTAAAAGAACTTCTGAAGCAATTACAGGCCCGCGTTCCGGTGAGATACCCTATTCTTGCCAATTCATATCTGAACGTTATCAGGCAACTCACATTTGCCAATAAAAATGGCAAGATTGATTCCCTAACTCTGCAGAAAGCGTCGTTCAAGCTCAACAAAGAGATATTGAAAGAGCTTCAAGCTATTAAGACCACTCCGAGATTTGTTCGGACCAGAGAAGAGCGGCTTTATGATGGCCGGGCGCTGGGAAATGAAAAAAGTGAATGGCCGCGTCGGGAGATCAAAGATATCAATGAAGAGATAAAAATAATCGAACAGTTTGTGGCAGATAATGAAGCGAAGTTAAGGGCGAAAGACCTGCAGTATAAGTTTTTGAGGGGTGAAAAGAGCTTTTCTGATTATAAAAAAGAAGCCGCCGCTATATTTTCCAAATTCGGATTTAAAATATCCATTCCAGCACGCGAAGCGGACGCGCGCTCCGCAATAATCGAAGACGCAATAGTAACAGAACAGATAGCCGCCTCGAGTGTCAGAAGCCAGCTTCAGGAGATATCGGAAGAGCTGGGAAGGCGGACATTGACTCCGCAAAATAAAGGGTATGTAAGACGTGATAGTTTAAGGCAGGCGATACAAAGCAGGTTGGACGAGGTAAACGGGCGCATAAAATCTTTGCAGGTTGCGGAAAAGGCCGTGAAAGAAGGCAAGCCATTACCGAAAGGCTTGGATCTCCCCGTTATAGAACTTGAAGAGCCGAAAGCTGACATGGCTAAACTAAGGCCGCTACTTGTCGAGCCCACCGTAGAAATGCTGGGTATCCCACACGCGCCGGCTGAGCTGAAACCTTTCGTGGCAGATATTATAAAGCAGGGGCTCGGCATTGATAATCCATCCGATAAGTCCATCGATATCCTGGCTCATCTCTTTAGCCGTTATTTTGAAACGCATTATTTTGTGCATGCGGATGAAAGAGCTCAATATTTCAAGCTTATGACGGCGATCTTGCGAGAATTGAAGGCGCAGGGTTTCTTTGAGAGCCAGGAAGTATTATTACCCGGCGAAGAGATGTCGAGCATGTGGAGCGCGAATCTTTCGGGCCCTGTTTCCAACTCAGAAGTGCAATTATTAACTAAAACATTTCCTGAAAAACGAAGTGAGTTGAGCGTTATAAACCGTCTGGGGTTTGCCAGCAGTATGGCATGCCATATTATGCGAGTGCGGTATATCGATAACAGCGCTCCGGACAATCTTCTCAGCGACTTACAGGCTGTTCCAGAAGGCCAGATGGATAATTATGTAAAACTGTTAGTGTCGAACATATTGAAATTAAAACCCAGGATGGAAAGTGCTATAGGCATGTCGGTAAGCATAAGCAGTCTCGGCAGGACGGGTTGGGGATGCGTCATGAGCGCGGCCGTGTATTTATCCGCCGCCCGTAGCGTGAATCTATCGCCGGTCATAAATTCGGGCAAAGACCGCTTTGATGTTCGCGGCCTGGTTTTCCCGTCTTTTGGTATAGATGCGGATAGCGTCCCAAGCAGTTGGCTTAAAAAAGCCGTAGGCCCCGGCGGCTCTATAAGAGAGAACGCAGAGTTCTATGGGCCAGATAATGATAAGGAGCGTATTTTAATAGGCCCAACATTTGATAACGCCGATCTTAACATGATACCGGTGAGTATAATATTAGGAAAGCGCGCCGAGCAAGGCGCCATAGAAACACTTACAAACTTATGGAATTTTAAGGGCATCTATAGGGTTGATGATAATGTGTCGGAAGCTATAAGAATACGGGAAATATTATCTGTCTATCTGGAGTATATGGGCGAACCGAGTGACGCGGAGATTGCCGCAAGCCCTGAGCTAAGAAATGAATTCGCCGAGTGGGATAGGATAATCGCGCAATCCAACGATCCATATGTCAGGCAAAAAGAAATGTCGGCTAAAGACGAAGCGCGTCAGGAAATGCGCGATTCTATATTGCTCGGAAATGCTATGTACTGGTGGGAAAGGGCGAGGAAAGAAAGACATGATTTTTCCGTAGCGGAATTCAGAGAATTAATGAAGCAGGTGAAAGCGGACAGCGTGGATGCCATACAGATACTAAAATTAATACATGGCAAAGACTATCAGCCGGATTTCCACAGAGCGGCCGATATGGGCTGGCTGATATCGTATTCACTCCCGCGGCTTTTAGAATCGAAGGAATCGGCTGATAAAACAGTTCCTGCGCAAGGGCCGGTTTCCCCGCGAGGCATGAGCCGCATAGAGGCTTTTAACCTGCTTCTGGACGCGGATAAAGACGGTAATTTAAGAGATTTGACCGAGAAGTATCTGGCCAAAACCGGATCGTTGGTTAATTATGGCAAGCTTACCCCAACCGCCCTTCTTGACCCGCAGGTATGGGGGAAGATACAATTTTTAGCTTCTAATTATCTTGAAGGCAAAGAAGCGCCCTCTGCCGTAAAAAATTTCGCTGGTATGGTCAAGGCCAGAATAAGGATGATCGACGCCGCCGAACGGCTGGGACAGACAAAAGATAAAGTCATATCAGTATACGAAGGTACGCGGGAAGAAGCGTTAAAGGCGTATATAAACAGTCAGGAGTCGGCGCACCGTAGGGTAATGGGCGCCAGGCCGGTAAGCGACGCCATGCGTAGGGCATGGGAGAAACGTTTTGCTTCCCAGTGGGACCTGTACCATACTATGAAGAAGGCCTATATTGAAACAAAAGCGTCCGAATATAAGAAAGACGCCGGTGTTTCTGATGTGCCAAAAGAGCTATTCAGCATATGGGGCAGTGAATTCCCGGGTATGTATTGGGAAGGCAATCTTTCTTCCGAAGCTGAAAATTTTGAAAAGAAGGCAACGGAAAAACAGGTTGAAAAAGAAATTATTGTAAGGCCTCCTACGGAAGAAATAAAGAGTATTAAAACACCCGTTGCAAAGCCTGCCGCCCAGCCGGCATCAGAAAAAGGCGCGCAAACCATACCGGCCATTCCGTCGTTTGCCCGGATGCTTTTTAACGCGTTAATAGGCCAGCATCCCGCAAATATAGACTCTCTTGCGCCTAAAGATTATCCTGTTTGGGGCATATCTACGGCAGATAATCCTGAAAACCCGGAGCAGTATGAGGAATTAGGCGCGCCCATCGGCTCTAAGGACAGAGCTAATAAAGGTTATCCGGATAAACAGATTATAACCCCATATGCCGCAGTCTTGGCACTTGACTGTGCTCCAAAGGAGGCGGTAAGGAATATAACCCAGATATTAAACAGGTACCCGCAGGCTATAGGTAAATATGGCCCGTATGATTCCATAGATCTTAAAAGCGGGGCGGTATCTAATACATATGTAGCTGATAACAAAGGCATGGAGTTTATAACAATAGCGAATTATTTCAGCGGCGGAGCAGTACAAAAATATTTTTCCGGGAGTAGCATTGTTAAGCAGGCTCTGCCGCTTCTTAATGAGAATTTTAGCCGGATGAAGATGCCGGATGGATTATCGTTAGAAAAAAACATATCAAAAGAAGAGAAGGAAACCCTGCTTAAACTCGAAAAAGCGGCATGGGATTATTTTGCGGATAATTCCAACGCATCGACGAACTGGCTCCCGCCGAATAGGATAAATTCCGGAGAGTCAAAATCATACACTTCGATTACCAATATAGGGCTGTACCTCGCCGGCATAGTAGCCGCTGAAAAAAGAGGTTACATTACATCCGACGAGGCCAAAGACAGATTATCAAAAGCACTCGATGCTATAAGCAAATTGGATACATGGAATGGGCTTTTTAGGAATTATTATGATTTGGGGACGCTCAAATCTTCTACGAAAAGCGATAGGCTGATATCACCTGTCGACAACGGATGGCTCGCCGCAGGCCTTATAGTTGCTGGTGAGGCGCATCCCGAATTAAAGGACAAAGCGCATGGCGTAGTGACCGGTATGCAATTCGGCCATCTTTATGATAAAAATGCCGGTAACCTTGTAAATAATTACGACGAAAATAGCGGCCCCGCATCTTCGCATTATGGGCTTATCTATACCGAAATAAGGCCTACCCTTATCATTGCCATAGGACTGGGAAAATTAAACAAAGATCCTTCGGTGCCGATAGTCCCCGAAACCGCATGGCATAGCACCGCAAGAACGCTCCCCGCCGATTGGGACTGGCAGGCTCAGCGGCCGGACGACTCATATTATTCGTATAAAGTAAACGTGAATGGAAAAGAAGAGACGGTTTGTTTCGTCCCGTCGTGGGGCGGCAGTATGTTTGAAGGATTGATGCCCAATCTATTTATCGATAATAAGATTTATTCGCCGAAAGGGTATGCGATACAGGATGCCGTGTATGTATTCCTGCATAAATATTTCGCGACAGGCGCTTCCGCGCAAAAGGTTGAAACCCCGGTAACTCAACCGGTAAAAGTTGCTCCCGCGGAAAAGCCTGCCGTCGCCGTACCGAGTCCCGAGGCTAAAATACTGCCGATTGTTACCCGCGAACAAGCCGTATCTCAGGAATCATTAGTTTCAGGTGTGCCGCAAACGCCAGAGTCACCACTGGTGATACCAGGTTATATAAGTGATGCCATAGCGGGGGCGAAACCCGGGAATACAGCCGATGAAGGTGTCGAAGCCGTTCTTAAGCTAAGAGAGCTTCTAAGCATATTGGCGGACGAAAAAGTATTCTCGATAGCCGATGAAGGCGGCGCTTTTGATAATGCGCTGATAAGTTACGAGAAAAAGAGATCCGCGGAATTGAATAAACTGTTTAAAGGCAATGACAAATTAGCGAAGAGCGTTTTGCGGGAAGAATTGAAGAACTTTGCCGTTCAATACCGGGGAGGTGTAATAAATTCTACCGCCAATACCTTCTTCTTCGATCTCGGCATATCGGATCCCGGGGTTGTGGAGAAGATCATCCGAGCGGATAAATATATAGATATGGTGGGTAAAAGCAATAAGCACCCGCTTAGCGCTCCTGAGGTAGGGAACTGGAGGAAAGAGTTCCTCGAGAGGGTATATCTTACAGAGGCCGAGAGAAAGCTGAATGAGGATCCGAAACGTGAGCTTCTGATAAAACGTATGGGCGAAAGAAAAGACCTTGATGATTGGCGCGGCAGTAAATTATCCGGGAAAGCCGGTGAAGCGTATCGGTACATTTCGGATCTTTTCAGGTTAATTGCTTATCTTGAGACAGCGGCCATAGATGTTTCCGAAGATATAAAGAAGGAGGAGAAGGTGCAAGAAGGCCGTCCTGTCGATGATTATGCCGCGTTAAATACGCTTTTAGAGGCATATAGGGCGACAGGAAAAGCGATCCCGGCTATTGAGGTATTAGCGGCTAAGACACAGAGTGCCGATTTCGCATTCTGGAGAAGCGCGAGGGATCATATAGAAGAGCTCGAACAACTAAAAAACACACTTCTTACAGAACAGGATTTCGCGAAACGGCCGGATGAAATAACCCGTATTTTAGAGAAAGCCAAAGATCTTCGCTCTTATGCCAAAAAAGATCCGGTTCGCGGTCTTTTAATACAACAATTTGTCGATTTAGCCGATCCCGAAAACCCCGCAAAAGCGATAACCGCTGATGATAAGAAAACGTATGTCAATGAATCGCCTTCTAATATGGCATTTGCCAAAGTTAACGCATTACTCCTCGGTATGGATCAGGTGATCAAGATGATGAAAAAAAACCGTGCGGAAGAATTAAAAACAATGAAGGAATTTTCGGATACAATGTTCGAAGAGCGCATTCGCATAGCGGAAGAGTTGAGAGCGCATGAGTTAAAAGCCTCGGAGTTCAATGAAGACTGGCAAAAAAATAAGACAGGGTGGGCAGGCAGGGTCTGGTCCAGGATGTTTGGGAGTAGCGCCGAATCCCGGGCCATAGAGGCTGAGAGAAAACGGTCTGACGATTTTAGGACAGCCCTGTATGATTATTCCGTATTGTACAACTGTTATTTATCGAGGCAGAAGACGCCGTTTGAAACAGCGATCGCCGAAGCGCAGTTCCTATATGAAAAACTTACAAAAGAACGGACGAGGGAAAATATAGCCGACCTTGAATGGTACGAAGCCGCGAGGGCGGCCAAGAAAGAATTATTTTATAAAACATACCTGCAGATGGTTTCGAAATCTGTCGGTCGTGAGTTAAAAGGCGGAGATTTGAGTTTTATGTTCAAAGAGATAACGCTCGATCCTTATATGCGCAGGCAAAAAGATAATTATAAGCAAAAACTTGGCAACGATTATCCGGAGAACGTCAAAGAGCAGATGGGCGAGCGTTTCGTATCGGACAAGATAGCCGAATATGTAAAGTTGGAAGCGCTTGTGATGGAGCTTGAGGCAAATCTCAGAAAAAACCAGGAGATACCTGAATATGCCCCGCAGTTCAGCCGCGGTATTACTACGGCGACGTATATGGAATATGATGAAAAGAATATGAGTTATGATGAAAAAGCCCGGAATATTCGCGAGTGGTTTAAGGATGCCTCGCTGTGCCAGCGATTTGCCAAAAAATACCTTGGGTACTATTTCGGTTACTATACGCTCCAACATGTGGTCAGGACGATGCGTGAAGATGACAGGGCGACCCCTGTTTTATTTGAGAAACCAGACCGCGCCGAAGCGAATTTTAAATCCAAATATTCTACCGATCTCGCATATAAAAATTATGGTCCGCGGCTTAATAATATGCATGACACCGGATACGCTCTCAGGGTTACTTTCGACGCGGTAGATGATAACAGGTATGATCTCTTATTGAAGGAGCTGGACAGAATAAACGGCGGGAAAGCGTCTGGTGAAATCAGGATGGTTCGTGATGAAGCAGTTGAACGTCTTGGTAGTTTCCACAATGAGTTGGCTAAATTGCTCCTGCGTTTTTACAATAGCAAACCGCGCGAATCGGTTGAACGGGATGTCACGGAGCTTGAGAAAGAAGCTCTTGCGGGAATAATCGAAAATCTTACGATAAATCTTGAAACCCGTAATAAAGAATATGCAGATGCGAATAAAAAGATTTGGGAGAACGCGGCGGAGAGACAGGAGCTTATTAAGGAAGTGCGCCGTAATAGGAAGCGCGGATACGATAGTCTTGAGAGGTTTGACCGCACAAATACCGTGGGTAGGCTATCCATAGAGATGAATGATGCGTTGAAGGTGGCCAATCGGGTGATGCCGCCGGACGCTAAAATATCGATAAATCAGGAACGGATCGATTATTTCGTGACACAGTGCATGGAGAGCGGTATGACGCCTATGGAACAGGTGGATATCGCTTTTATAAAACCGCAAGCTTTACGAAAAATATACGTTGAGATATTTGGTAAAGAGCCGACCCCGCATCAATGGGAGGACATAAGGTTCTATGTTGAATCAAAAATGGACCTTGATGGCTGGACTGAAGATAATGTCAGGGTATGCATAGTATATGGGGAGTATATCAGGGAAATATATAAGACCCTACCGGGCGCGCGTCAACCGAATGACGGCGAAACGAAGATGCTGGTCGAGCATATGCTAAAGAACGGAATCCTTCCTATTAATACTAATGTCCGCGAGATGAACATTGAGCCGAATCGTATCACAGTCAAGGCGCTTATCGAAAAACGGCTTGCACCGGAGCGTGTTATAAAACTGACCGCAGATATATTGACTACGCTGGAACGCAAAGAATATGGAAAGCTTAGCGGCGAAGAAGAGTTTATCAATCAGGTTTTCTATCTTATGGGTTATGTACTGGACACAAATATAGTGGAGAAGCCCGAGGATGCAAAACCTTCGTATAATAAGGAAGCTTTGGTAAAGAATATCGGCGATAGGCTTAAAGGTCTAAATATAGAAGGATCCGGCTATACCACCCAGGAGCTTGCCGGTAAGATAGTTGATAATATTATAAATAGAGGACTTCAAGCGGATAATTTTCCTGCGCTCGTCGATCGCCTTTTACAGATGAAAACGCGTATAAATAAAGTGGACGATATTATCAGAGATAAAAAAACGAAGGCTAAGAGTGAGGGGAGAGAATTCGAGTTTAACGAAGAACAGCGCGCCGATATAGTTCCGATAAGCGAAAACGACCTGAACATCCTTGCGGTTCTGGATGATAGCCGGCAGAATAGAAGTGACGGTATAGGCATAGCGGAGATAGCCGGATTCAAGCGCGATTCTTCTGCCTGGAAACGACTGAAGGAGGACGTTAAAAAACCTATAGATGCGTTATGGGGCGGTTTGCTTAATAGTGAAGCCGAATCCCGCTATAACGCGATCCGCGGAAAAATAATAGACGCGGCATTCGCAAGATATAAAGGTAAGTACACCAAAGAGTATCTGGGTAGTATGGTCGACAGGCTGATCAGGGCCGGATTATATACCCCGGAAGGCGAATTGACCGAAGTAGCAAAAATAGCCGGACTGCAAAAGGCAGTCCTTTCTATGCGGGGCGTAGAACCATCCAGTGATACCGAAGAGCTTAAGAGGCAATTAGACAGGATCAGGGATAACGCGCCGGAAGATATTCTCGAAAAGGCCGAACTGGCGGCATGGCAAAAAACAGCTCAGCTTTTCGGTGTTTCCGATATTGCCGCTACCAAGGTTGGCATAAAAGAGCAGTTAGCGGCCCGTCTTTTAACGCTTGAGAAAAATATTAAAGAAGCGGCGGAGCTTGCGGGTTTACGCGCTCTCGCGACCGAAGAATTTGGTATAAATAATCCTGGCCGGAATATCATAGAAGCTACAGATCAGATTCAGCGTTCCGCCCGAGAAAATAAAGTGCCGTTCGTAAATGAATCGGAATATCTGGTGGACCTGCGCGCCAAGGCCGGCGCTCTTGGCGTAACGACCAGGGCCGGAGCTTCCAATGAAAAAGAATTACTGAATAAGGCTATAGCCGAAGCGGAAGAAAAACTACCCCGGACATTAAAATATTATGCCGATAACGCCTTCCTGCGCTATTTCGCCGCGGAGATCGGGGTAAGCGCAAAATCCGGCGATGAAACATCTGTAAGAAAAGAAGCCGCCGACGAAGCCCGCGCAAAAGCTGAGGTAATGTTGAATGAGGCAAAATTAGAAGGACTTAAAACGGAAGCGCGGCTACTCGGGATCACGTCAGCCGATTCTGATGCGGAAGGACTTCAGGCGCAGATCGATGCCGAGGCAAGATCGATCAAAACAAAGGAATCCGAGGTATTGGATAAAGTCAAGACGGGACTTTCTGTTGACAGTACGGCCATGTTTAAATCGATGGCGAAAATAGGTATTATTAGCTCAGTTGTTACGCTGTCACTTTCGCTTTTAGGGTACGTTATCAGAAATCTTCGTAAGTGGCTGAATCTGTTACGCGCGAAACCTCAGGCGGCAGAACAGCCGCAAGAGGCCGCGCGTGCGGCTGTTCCAGCTCCGCAGGCTGTACCGGTTTCGCCGGGCGCGCCAATCGAGCCGCAAATCGCGCCGACCGCACCTGTTCCTGCGACCATAGTTGACAACACAAAAAATACGGAGCGCAAATTCTGGTCAAAAGGACTCTGGGACATGTCTTTCATGATGATGAAGCTGAGCGTACAAATCTCTGTTGCGTATTCACTGCTCTTCAAAGGGCCGGTGTCGCCTTTTGCAGGGTGGGCTTTCAATTTCGGCGCCCTCGGAACATTTTTAAAGTCAGTATGGGCATATTTCTTTACTTCAGGGATAATTGATTTTGACAGTTTCGGCGTGTTTTTGCAGTCAGCAAGCCACGATTTACAAGCATTGGCTCCATTTGCCGCGGTAGGCCTGGCAATAGGAGTGGTAACTCTTATAATGAATCAGGTTGTAAAATACGGACGGCAATCAGTCGGTATAAGGATTTTAAAAGAAAAACCGGGATTTGCGGGCACTCTGCACTTAATCGCTAAGTCCGCATTTCTTGCCCCCGTGCTTGCGTTTGCCAGCTACTTTTTCATATCAAAAGGCAATCTAATCGCGACCTCCGGCGCCGGAAACGCTATATGGTTATTCAGCTCTCCGGTTATCGTGTTAGGGGCTATTTTCGCCATAATCTATGTAAGTAATAAACTTTTGATAAAGGCTTTCCCGCGCTCTTCGACACTTAGGTCTATTTCGGTACTCGGGATCACTGTGGCAGGTATAGCAACGATCGCTATGTTTCTGCCGGGTGGATTGTTCTCGAATTTTGCCAATGTATTCACCTTCGGCGTATATGCTTATATAATAGGTAAGTTCAGTTTCAGGACGTTCGAATTTATTTCGTCAGCCTTACAGATACCCGCCCGTTTCGTATGGGATCGGGAAGGCGAAAAAGCCTGGAGCAAAGAGGCATTATGGGACGGGTGGAAACATTTTAAAGGATCGTTGAACAATTTTGTGTTCGAAGGTGTTCTATTCTCCACCACGATGGTTTATGTTTTTGTTACGCAGAACATGTTCACAAGTGTAGGATGGCTCGTGGCCCTTGGCGCGGCATTGTATTACTACTCCAATAATAGCGCCGCGTCTCTTACGGCCGGGCAGGTATTTTATATAGGCAAGAATTTTGTAAAGACGACGTCATTTGCTCTATCTATATATTTCTTCGCGCAGATAGGTATCGCTCTGAGCGGAGGCGCGGCAGTCGCGAGCATATCGCAAAATCTGGGCTATATCGTTCTTATTACAGTGATCAATATATTTGTCGATACTCTGCGCAGAAGTATTTTTGGTAAAGATTACATAGGCACGCCAAAAGAAGCGGTAATAAGCAAAACCGGTAAGGGTGATGCGGAAAACACCGTTGTCCAGGTACAGAACACCCGCAATGAATACGGCGAAGCGGTTATTTCCTCGCTCGGCGTCCTTTTCAGAAGTTTTGCGAATAATCGTTCGGCGGTTGGATCAGCCATATTTACAAGTGATACGGCGCAAGGCCCGCTTAAGACGATGGAGCTTATACTTGCCAGTATGGAGCAGTTACGACATGGCGAAAGTAGCGCTTTTATAGCCGGCAGAAACAACCTGCCCGGGGTGACCGGTCCCGCCCATGGCAAAAAATGGGGCGGGTATCAGCAGTTCTTCGTCGCCCTTTATTTCGGTTTTATGCATCATATAGCATATACAGGCAGAGAAAATGACCAGAGGGACCAGATATTTGTGTATGAAAAAGGCGGTAAAAAGTTCTTCGGAGAACACCTGAAGAATTCCAGAAGGACCTACGGGGATGATAGCGTAAGAGATTCTAACGATAATATAAGGGAAGTGCTTATCGAAGAAGAGGATTGTGATTTCTATATAAAATTAAAAGAGGGAGATAATAAGTTTGTTTATGAAGAGATAGTCGTCGTGGATAATAATAACCCTTCGCAAAACCTTACCGGCGTAGTATTTGATACGCGACATTATCTGATCGATTGCGAAAATAAAGATAAGATATTGCGTGTAGTCGCGGACGGAATATTTGAGTTTAAAAAAGATGTGGAAAACTACAATGGTAAACCCGGCGCATGGGTGTTGGTAGCGAAAACCGATCAGATAAAATTAACAGAAGATGGTTATCTGATAGATCCGGAAAATGCGGTCAAAGATATAAAAGATTTTTACGGGAATATTTTGCCGAAACGAGTAAGACCGGCTATAGTTCAGCAGGTCACAGGTAAAGACATAAATGGCAACAGGCGCGTTCTGCGGCTTGAAAAGACCGGAGATATTATCGATCCGATAACCGGAAAGAAGGCTGGAACCATATTCGATAAGTCGGCTCAAAAAATGTATTACGGTGTGGACGCAAATTATAATCGCACAAATCTGCTCATGACATCAAAGTTATTCAGGAAAGGCGAGTGGGAATACGTTGACGACACAACTAAGGATGCTGTAAGGGATACAACAACAGGCATAATATATAAAAAAGGGCCATATACCAATCTTGCTATGGATAAGAACACCGGCGCTATGTTTTTGAAATTTGCAGGCAAGACGCTTGATTTTGGCGACGGCAGGTTGATACCTCTGGAAAGAGTGAGGGCGTTTAGTCCGGAATCCGTTAATCCGCTTGTCGATAATATTATAAAACGCCGGGGCGAATTCCTGATCCATGGTGATAATCTTGTAACCGATAATAACGGGCAACCGGTAAAGGTTAAGGATTTCTGGGGAGAAGATGTGCTGATATCGCTGGATAATGCTTATGTTGACAGTCATGGTAATCTTATTCATTCCAATGTAACGGAATTACTCGCGGTAAAAGAAGCGTGGGAGATAGATCCTTATACCGGTGATGCGGTGGTTAAGGGGAGCGGGTTCAGGGGAGACGGCCATATCCTGGCGGCGAAAAATAAATGGGTTGCGGATAAAGACGGGAAATTATATGCCAGAGGTATTACTCAAAGCGAGGCCGATTATGCCGCAAAGACAGGCGTGTATGGACTTTTGGATAAACTTAATCTGGGCCTGACAGGGGTTGAGAATAATTGGTATATAGAGGATCCGGAACATCGCCTGCCGCTTGCGGGATATCCTGTCCAGAGAGTAAGGAACGGCTGGGTTGTTAACGAGGGCAAAGGATTTTCACTCGACGCATCAGGTAATGTAGTGTACACACCAAATTGGCTTAGGGTCGGATGGCTGTCGGACGAGACTTTCGGCGAATTACCCGCCTTAACAATACCTGCAAGTAACGTAAAATCGATATCGAAGGACATTACAAAGATAAATTACGCGAAAGACAACCGCCTAGAACATATAGAAATTCTCGCAGATTTTGGCAGTTATTACAAGGATGATAAAGGTAGTTATTATAAACGCCGCAAAGTTGGATATTTAGATGAAATAAGCGGTGAGCCGGTATGGTATGGTGAAGCTCCCCCCGGAACGGTTCGTTTAGATTTAAAAGGCGGCTTATGGGTGGACACGCCCGATTCATTGGATTTGACCGCATGGGCCGGCCGCGGTTATGAAATAGGTATAGCGCAGAATGGCAACCTGGTGGCTATTAAAGCCCTCGCCGATAAGGCAGAATACGAGATCGACCGCGTTACGGGCAATGCGCGTATCACCTCCGGCGCGAACAAGGGACAGCAATACAGGGTCGGCACATTCTTAAGAGTTGGGGAATACGGTTCTTACAGATTTATCCTTTCGCTGGAACCCCGCAAGACACAGCTTCCTTACGATATTTATCCGGACATTCAAGGCATAGGCGCCGATGGACTTATTTCCTCCGACCATCTTATGGCAAATCCAACGCTTATGGAGTATCTCGTCCAGGCGCCTCAAAGGCCGCGGGCTATAGACCAGACGGATAGTGAAAACGAAATAATGGATAATGATACCGCGGAAAAATTGAGTGTAGCGGTCAGAAATCGGGAAGGCTTCGATCCGGATAAACTTTATTACACTATATTCGGCATTCTGCAAAGAGAGCTGTACATGACGAATGCCGGTGAGTCGGAATACGCTTATCTGGGCGGCACGGCGCATGATATGCTTAACTATATAGCCGCGATGAATAAGTGGAGCTTTGAAGAATCCTCCGCATACGGGAAAATGTTCGATGTTCTCGGTATATACGCCCTGAACGTTATATTTACGGAAGCCATACCGCCGTTCGCGCGCTGTCACGATCACTGGGAGGCGTTGAAGGCATATGCTCTGCTTCTGCCCGGTTTCTGGCGCGATAAAGAGAGGTTTGTCGGAGACGAATACTTGTCCCCGAACATAGTAAAGATGGCTCAGGTACAAGGATGGATGCCCGGAGACATAACGCTCTTTTATTACGAGATATCGGCATTGAAGGTTATATTGGACGCGCTCAGCGGTTTGTGGCCGAAAGCAAGCCGCTCCATAGATGATCTGCATGAGAAACATCCGTTCTCGGCCGGTTCAGGTAAGGCGATGTCGATCATATTGTACGGCGCTTTTGGAACGCTCGCCTTCGCTGTATGGCTTATGGCCCTCGGCGTAGTCAGTGTATTGGTGCCGGGCTTGCGCGAAGCCCAGGACGCATGGCGCTCGAACCTGCTTTTTGGTATCGTTATGTTAGTCATGATAGAAATATCGAAAGCTGTGATATCCGGCATAAAGAGATTATTTGAACAGGAGCGCAATGATTATATCGTCCGGCTGTTTGGCAAAGATATAGTTATAAGCAAGGCGCTTGTAAATCTTATCTTCACGGCTTTCTTTGTAGCACTGACGATCGATGTCGGATATTTAGGGTTGAGTCCGCTGATTTCCAAGACGATAGCGCCTAATATAGCGAGCGGGAAGAGCGTCGTAGGCGATGCGGCCGCATATTTTGCCATAGCATTCGGCATTACAAATGCATTGATTTATTTTTGGTCCATGTCCGTCACGGCTTTAAAAAATAACAAAGCCATCCGTCGCGCCCCGATTTTATATCAACCCGGGAAAGATAAAGCATATAGCTGGGCCAAGTCCGTAACGCGGTATTTGATAATTCCGGCGATTTTGGCCTCCGCTATGTTTGCCATAGGACATTTTTTCCCTGACCATTCTCCACTGGCGCTAATTCGGGACCAATTTGTACATCTGAAATACGTACCTTCCGCGAGATTCGTACCGGCTCTCGTAAATATGATTTTCTATAATATAGTACCTTATATCTTGCCGTTCTACCTTATAATGGGAAACCTGTCATCCATAGCCGCGAGATATCTGGAAAAGAAATTCGGATGGCAGTTACTCTATGTGAATACAGATATCTATGATGTGTCTTACAAAGCGCAATGGGAAACATTAAATTCTACAAACCTGCTAATGGTATGGCTTTTCTACCAACCGATGGCATTCTTTAAATCACTCTTTGTGGTAGGCGTAAAAAGACTGGAGCCGGCCTGGGTAACAGCGGCAAAATTAGCTCTCGAATATTCCGGAGGATATAAGCTCTGGGAGTCGTGGACCGGCAAAGATTTCAAAGTAAACAAACAGATGCTGTTTGCGGTCATACCGGCTGTGATATTTGCTTGTTTTACATGGAAGACCGATTCATGGTTCGGCTATACGATGTATGGTATCTGGCTGGCGTATATAATCTGGATATCCGGTACGCAAAAGACGCCCACAGCATTAATATTGCCGGTAGTCTTTTCATTGACACTGCTTTTGGCGACCGCTGTCATGGGACTCGATTCCTCGATAGTCTTAATGGGATTCCCAATCTATATATGGTCGTTCCTCTTCGCCCCGTATAAAAACTGGACGACCGGCATGTTCGGAGGGTCGCCTCATTATAGCACTAACTCAATGGTGGAAGCCACGCGCCAGATCAGGGTGTGGGAGCAGAGATACCTGTTAGGCATGGGTAAGCCGGTTGAAGATAGCGAGGCCGTAAAGAAAATAATCGGATTAGATAAGTTCTTCAGGGATGGCAAGAACGAGCCTACAATGCTTAACCAGAGAGATAAGTTACGACTATTGCTGTTCCATCTTACAAATATAAACCTTAATATAAATCCGATATTTGAGCAGTATATAGATAAGGCGCTTGAAGCCCGCCGGCCGGAGGAAGAGGCGCGGTTGAGAACCAAAGGATTTATAGTAGAATCCCGCAGATGGCCGAGATTCCAGGAGTTCGATAAATCGCGCGAGAGGGCTTTTGCGATATTGGATGAGTTGCGTGGCAACGCGGCTCTAAGAACGCAGTACGGCAATGAAAAACTGGAACAGCTTATTAATGAAGAAAAGAACCGCTGGATATTGCGTGACGCTGTAAATAAGGCGATCATCCGCCGCGCGCATGAATTGGCCGGGATAAAACGTTTACGGGAAAAAGATTGGGATACGCTTTCCGTCCTGACGCGTTTGGAAATATTGCTGGAATTATTGAAATCAAAAGATATTGATGTGCGATCGGCCGCGGATAACGCGCTGACAACGCTGGGCGCCGCGGATAATAGAAATGTTGCCGAAACCACAGCGCTTATGAATGCGCTCGCCGCAATAATAAATCGCATGGGGCCCAGGGCTTACAATATTACGGATTGGGAAAAACTTCGCCGCTCCGAGCAATCCGGTTTTATTAATTCTGTGCTTAAGTATTTTTCAATTACGGGAGCACGCGCCAAATATATTCGTACTTTATCAAAACCATTCCGAAAGTCCACCGCTCCGGCGACGTCGCCGGTAGTTATGAAGGGCGGCGTAGAGGGCGGCAGATATGAGATCGTCACGGCAGATATAATAGACGGCGCTATACAGAACTATAATGGTGTCGGATATGAAGATACAGATACAAAATTAAGGCAGGATCTGAATAATGCCATAAAGCGGATTTTTACGCTTGATGGATTTTCTGAAGAAGCAAAAACTAAAATAGCGGCAAAGATTATGAGCCTTTTAGGCGATCAAGCCTCGATAAACGCATTATTACAAAATAAGAAACTTAGGGTGGTCGAAGGTAACGATCGTCTTATGCATTTTACGGAAAGCGCCGATACGATAACGCTGGATATAGACGCGCTACTTCATAATAACGACCTGTTATTCATGGAATTGGTCCACGAACTCTTGCACGCTAAACTCGCGGCTACCCAGACAAGGGCGGGTCCCGCGGCGGATCTCGCTACGCGTATTCAGGAAGAGATAGAAGTTACCACACAGGAAGTAGAGTTATTCCTCGCGTTCCCCAAAGATGCTCAAGACAGGATCCTCGCGGCATTGGCCGCCGACAACGACCTCGACGACAGAAATTTCAGGCAGATACTTGTAAAGGCGCAGGCGGAAGGCCTTAGCACCCGGATAAAAACCGACATCGAAAGATATGTCGGAACTTTAGGTAGCGTCGAATACGCGTTGCCGCCGCAAGCTACATGGTCGCTCGAGAAGAATGCGCCGGAATTGGTCGGCAAAACGATAGTTACGCTTTCGATGGAAGGCAATATCCCGGAATTTGAAGGATACGCCGCGCAGAATGCCAATACAAAAGGCGGTCTTGGCGCGTACTTTGGCGATAAGTTAGAAGGATTGTCGAAAGTAGGAGCCACGGCTTACGGGATAACGCCCAGATATGCTATGGCCGGTGATCAGAATGTTGAGGCGGATTATCGGGAACTTGTTCGTAAAGGTATTTTAAAAAGAGTACAGGGCCGCGACGGTAAGCCGTTAACATTGCGCGTTTCGGCGTGGGATGAATGGGATAAGGATAATGCCGATAACAATCCTGTTTATGATGTAGAGGTTTATGTCGTAAATCGCGGCGGAACTCCTTTGTATGTACTCTCAATGCCAATGGTCTTTGACAGTTTATATACAGATAATCGCCTGCACCGCTATACGCAAGAGATCGTTTTCGGGAAAGCGGCCTTCCAGTTAATGGAAAAACTCGGGCTACCTCCGGATATTTTACATTTGAACGAAGCGCATACCGTAGTAGCCGCGGCTCTTATTAAGGCGGATATAGCGAAAGCCAAATGGGCGCGGGAAAACCTTGGCTCAAGCCGCAAATCTGTTTTTGAAAACAAAAATATGAAAGTTGTGCTGACGAACCATACGCTTGTTTCCGCCGGTATGGAGATGCATCAGCCGGAGCACATGTACAATGCGAATATAGACCGCATGCGGGCCATTCTCGAAATACCCGCAGAAGTCGCGGGCCAATATGGCAGTATGTTCCTCAAGAGGCATATACTCGATAGCGAAGATCACCCTATCAGCCCAGCATCGCTTAGCGCGATAGGCGTGCGATTGAATGAAAAGGGTGAACCTGCCGACGCGGATAGCTGGAAGCGTTTTAATGCGGCAGGCTGTAAGTACAGGATGATAGTCGATTTCTGCTACGCGGCTTTTAAACTGGCAGATGAGATGAACGCTGTAAGCGAAGAGCATGCTTTAGCGACCACAAACTTATTCAAAGCCCTTTACGGGAATGAGTTTAATAAAAAAGTTACAGGGATATTAAATGGTTCCGGTAATACATGGAAAAACCGGGAGCTTTTAAATGCTGAAACCGGTAATAATGTTCCGGACTCCAACGCGTTATATGATATTCACGAGAAGGGCAAAAAAGAGGCTTACGCAGAAATAGAAGCGCGAACCGGAGTGAAGCTTAATCCGGATAAGCCGACGGTATGGCTCGTAAGACGGCTTGTGGAATATAAGAGCCAGTATCCGATACTCAGGTTTATAGTTCCTATAATCTGTTCCGGCAGGGGCGAGGTCTTTACCAGGGAAAAATTAATGAGGATATGGATGGAAGATATCCCGGCTATGAGCGGCGCGGATGCCAATAGGCGCTATAACCGGGATATGCACGCTAAAGCTAACCGAATACTCGATATGCTATTCGCCGGCAAGACCGAAATACGCGGATTGGATATGCAGATGGTGATTGCCGGCCCGGAGTATGAACATGGTTGGGTCAAGCGCTTCAAGTCATGGCATGCGAAATATGACGGCAACTTTGTTTACGTCCCGAATTCCGACGCAAAATTACTAAAGATGCAGGCGATAGGCTCTGATGTATGTCTTACTATACCGCGTCCGTTGGAAGAAGCGTGCGGTACGTCCGACCAAAGATCGGGTATGAACGGAGGCGTTACAGTTTCGATTAACGGCGCCGGCCCTGCCGAATGGGTTACGGAATTTAATGAAGCTACTCTTGAGGGCAACGGATTCCTGATAGGTTCATATACAAAGATGACGCCGCAAGGCCTCGAGGCCGATATTGATGGATTCTACGCAGATGCCCCGGCCGATGTATTTAATAAGCTCACAATTTGTTCGCGGCTATTTTACGAAAGAGGCACAAATCCCGCGTGGAAGCAATTGATGCATAATTCGTACACGGCCGCGAATTACGGCGCTCTGAGTAAGAAGGCGGTTACGGCCAAGGCGATGGAGGAAAGATACGCGGTGCGCGTATATGCGCCCGCGCTTAAAGCCGCCGCGGAAGTTTCGCAACAGCAGGTTGTTGCGGCATCCGCTATAAGCATACTTGCCGTAGCGGCCTCTACACCGCTTGGGTCATTTGTGAATCAGGTAATAAATAATTCGTTGGATGCCATCGGAATGCCACACTGGCTGGCGGGTGTTATTATTATAGCGGCATTAGGTATAGCCGCGGTGATAAAAATAAAGAAGGCGGTTATCTCTTCGAAAATCACCGTCGGAATACCGCCCTCGGCAATCACTACACGCAAGGCGGCTATCGAAACTATCCTCAGCTCGGCAGGCGGTAAATACGAAGTGGTAACCGTCGATAATATCGCCTCATTCGCCGATGAGTCCGCCGGTAGAGGCACAGCGAGGATATTCATAGATAATGATATCTCCGAGGAAGCCATAAAAGAGCACATCCTATTAGCGAAGCTCGCCACAAACTATTCCGGCGTATTGGCTACAGCCAATATAGACAGGGCATTGGTAAAAGAGATAACTGACCTCATTAAAGATATCCTCGGCGATGATGCCATGAGCTTAAACGCCGCGGAAATATTCTCAAGGGTAAGCGAAGCCGTCAAAGATTCGGTTAAAAAAGAGAAGATAGCCCGGTTAGCGGGGCTCGTAGTAACCCAGAGCCAGAATCTTACGTCATTCGCGAATAATCATTCCCCGAGATTCAATCCATCCGCGAGAAAAGAAGACTCGGCCATCGCCACAGCCGCGACAGACACAATAGCCGCCAAGTCGCTTGAATTCGCCGATGATGTACGTCGTAACGCCGCGGAAGGCCGCAAAACATCGCTCATATACGGCGAAGTTTACAAAACGCCTCAGCAAGCCGAAGCTTTCATAAGAGCGCTCGGCCTGAACATGGCAAACATAGAGCTCATTGACGGTAATGCCCTGGGCTATGACAACGATACGATAGTCGCGCAGATAGCGAAGTCTACGCCCGGATTAAATGAAGCAAAGATAGGCATAAGAGCGGCTGTAGGCCAGATTAAGGGTAGGCCTACTAAAGGCAAGCTATTGGAAGTGCCGTCAGTCACCATAGGCGGCAAGAATGTCCTTGTCACGATGAATACGGAAAAGGTATTAGTCAGGATGCTGCAACTACCGCCTGATAGTGTCGCGGTGGAAGAGCTCGGTATCCAGGGTCTTGCCTATGATCAGGAGACCAACCGGTATGTGTATCTACAACCGATCGTGCCGATCAACTACGCCGAGGAGATAGAGACGTATCGCGCGGCGATATTGGTACTGGCCGCCGCGGCGTAATTTAGGATTTGTAACAAGGGTAGGGAGATTACCCTAACAAACCATCCCCGTTTCTTGAGGGCTTTTGCCAAGCGGTCTTCAAGAGCGGGGATGGACTATTTTAAGGTATAAAATAGTTAGATTTACCATATTGACATGCCGATTTAATATGGTATAATTATGTAAACGTTAAAAAAGTTATATTTTCCACCCCGGGGTGGAAAAACAGAAGACTTGGCATAAGGAGGCAGTTTTGTTAGAAGCTTGGCACTCAAAAAATACGCTTGGCACACGCGAGGAGCTCGGCAACGCCTCTCTCATCATGGACTGGAGAAGTCCGCACAATAAGTGGTGGATGAGGCTGGTGGCCGTAACTCTGACCCTTTGCTTTATATACCAAGATGTGGTATGGGCGCAGGATGGACAGCCCGTATGGTCTAAGCCGGTTAATGAGAAATGGGGACAGTCCCCTTCGGGGACAGTTCCCATTTCTTTAAATGCTAATATAGCAATACCGAAAGACATAGCTACGGTAAAAGAGGCGTACAAAGCCTCATCCATCCCTCGACGCGGCCAAAATTATTCTTCGAGCCTGGCCGAAGACCGTGTCGAGAAGGATAATTTTGGCCTTGCTCGGGATGAATCTGAATCAAAATCAAAAACCGTGATTCAGATCCAGGACGCCCACGCATCTTTAGCCGCCCAGGAATCCATATCCTCGATACTCGACTCGTTAGTTACCAACTACGATCTTAAGCTCGTAGCTGTGGAAGGCTCATCAGGCTACATCGATACCTCGATCTTAAAGACATTCCCCGACGAAGGAATCCGCAGGAACACCGCAGAATATCTTATGCAGAAAGGTAAGATGTCGGCCGGAGAGTTCTATTCGGTTACAAGTAACAAGAATATCGCTTTATACGGCATAGAAGACAAAGATTTATACAAAGCTAACGTTGAAGAGTTCAAGAAGATATACGAGGCTAATCAGTCTGTCCGGAAAGACATCACAGGTCTTATAAATACCCTCAAAGCCATAGAAGACAAGGTCTACTCCAAAGAGTTAAAAGCCCTCGAGGATAACTCCGTATTAAACACCAACGGCAAGGTATCTTTTACAGACAGATGGGCGTATATAAGCGCTCTTGCCTCAAAGGTCGGTATAGATATAAATGGAAAAATGTCCCAGTCCAAGGGGACAGTCCCCTTCGGGGACAGTCCCCTTTTTCCCAACCTTTCAAAACTCGTCGAATCTATAAAGCTTGAAAAAGAGATCTCCTTCGATAAGGCCAACAAAGAGCGCGATGCCTTAATCGACGTCTTAAGTAAATCGATAACTAAGACAGAATTGGAGAAGCTCGTATTAAACTCCCTCTCATTCAAACAGGGCAAGATAACCCAGGGCGAATACTACGTATTCCTCCAGGGACTGGCCAATGACAACAACGTATCACCCTTAAAGTACAAGAACCTCATAAACTTCACCGACTACATCACCCTCTATGAGTCGATAGACTTACTCGAGATATTCGAAGAGGCTAAAGTATTGGAAGATGCCATCAAAGACAGGCTCTACACTTCCCCCGACCAGAGGAAGTTACACGACCTATTGAAGTGCGCTAACTTTATCAAAGACATCTTCGATCTTAAACTTACCAACTCCGACTTCGAATACTTGGCCAAGAGCTTAAAGACATGGAATGCGGATACGATTGCCCAATTCATTGAGGAAACAGGTAACCGCGTAGGTTACACCTCCGGTAACCGCGTAGGTAACCTACGCGGTTGTACTGGTGACGATGGTTACGACCTCGATAACATCTTCTCGAATCTGCCCATAGCCATACAATTCTACAATACCGCGGAAAGACGTAACAACGTCATCCTGAATAACACCATATCCCGTATGAATAAAGAAGGCCAGACAGTAGCGGCCCTTATCACAGGCGGCTACCACACCAAAGGTATATCCGAGCTACTAAAGCAGAAAGAGACCTCCTATTTAGTAATATTACCTAAGTTCGACGCCTCAAAGCCTGAAAGGCCCTACGTAGCTATACTGACCAATAAGAAAGACAACTATGAAGAGCTATTGGAATCGGGTAAGTACCAGCTATTAACCGATAACTACTTAAAAGACGGCATCCAGGACCCCAAGAAGATAGAAGGCTTTATTAAAGAGATAGTGGTTGTATCCATAGGCCAGGCGGCCATAGAGCGTAAAGACATCGCCAGTGTCAAGAAGCTGTGGATCGAGAGCTATCGCAGGTCGTACGAGGCCCTTATGGAGAAGGGGATAGTAAAGAAACCATCTTCCGAACCTGGTGCGGCAGAAGGTTCCAGCGAAAAGTTTTCCAAACCAGGTTTGGGCAAAGGAAACCGTTTCTACAAACCTGGTTTGGAAAGCCAGGAACAAGGTTATGGCGACCAGCATATAGCGACGACGACGAACTTTAGTCCGGTTGCTCTCGAGAAATTTATTCAACTTATAGACGATATAAATGCCATCCGGATTAGCGATGCTGTGGCGGTTGTAGAGCTGGGCGATACGCGCTGGACGATAGCGATATCAAGCGATAACACGATAACGCGACGTGAACCAACGCCCGCTGAGCTACGAGGATTTAATTCGCAACTGAGAAAAATCGCGTCGCAACCCGCTTCTACCGAACATGTTCCATCCGCCGCGCAACGTGTCAAAATCCTTGAGGGCACGACACGGGACTTATTGATCGACGCTATCGTAGAAAGAATGCATGGCGTTTCCACTGAAGAGTCGTTCGACGACGCTGTCCGCGGGAAAACAGCCTATACGAATTTGACCGTAGACGGCCAAAGAGAGATACGGCAAGCGGTTATGAATAGATTTAAACCTATCGAAACCGCCCAAAAAGTTACTGTCGTCTCGCGTATTCCCGAAGCGTTCATAACAAGAAACGCTCAAGCGAAGAAGAATAAAGAAGAGAGAAGAGGCAAGATCGAGGTAATAGTAAAAGACGCCGGTCAAGACGGCATTACTATAACAAAA